>NZ_JAMPLL010000002.1:0-486239 GCF_039962495.1 Leptolyngbya sp. AS-A5
GAAGACCCGGAATTTGAAACGTTCTACACGAAGAACATTTTGCTGAACGAGGGCATCCGTGCTTGGATGGCTTCTCAGGATCAGCCGCATGAACACTTTGTATTCCCTGAAGAAGTATTGCCTCGCGGTAATGCTCTGTAAGAAGCAAAGTCGCTTTGCTTTAATTAGCTCCTGCCTCTTCGGCAGGAGCTTTTTTTGATGACTTGACACATTCTCGAAAAGGTATGCTACATTGAATTACAGATGAAGGAATTCGATGAGTTCCGAGTCTGTAAACCCTTTGAAATATGCCCACTTAGGAATTAGGAGGTGATGCCCATGCCAGATAGTAGTAAACGCTTGGGTCGTCAGGTTAGAGTTAGTCGGCTGTGCGCCGGGGCTGTTCTCTAACAGTTATTTCAGACCTTTTGAAAGCAATTGTCCGAACAATTCTTCAATCACTGGACTAACTCGGAGTTCCTTCCGGCAGTCTGGTTTCTAAACTGAAGGCCCGCTACACCGCTCTTGTTTGTGAAAGTCGATTCATTCACCTTTCTCTAAACAAGAGCGGATAGTTTTTTAAACATAATTTTTCCAGGTTGTAGCCTAAGAGGTACGTCTTTGGAGGGAAGAGCTTAGGATTTCAGTACGGCAATCTGGGATTATATGAGTTAATCTGTTGGTGTAGTCAATAGCAACCTTTGTATCAATCCTGTAATGAGAGTCTGACAATTAGATAATTGTCACATTGTTAGGGTGTCACCTTTCGTCTCGTACGGGTAAACTAAGGTGCAGTGGAAGAGTCGCTCAGCGAATGTACCACTATGGTGATTTTGATATGGAAGGCGCTGCTAGTCGTTCTATCAAAAGGTGTGAGGAGAACAAAACACAATGCGTAAGATTTTATTGAACTCGTTGTTCACAAGTCCTGCTGTCTTAGGGGCAGCACTGTTGATGTCTTCGTCCGTATTCGCGGCTCAGAAGACCGAGGTGGCTGGACTGCCCGCAGTTGAAGTAGGAACTCAGTCAGAAGCAAATTTTTCTGGAAGTGCAGCTATCGCGCCACTTGCAGAAGTGAAGTCGCTTGAAGCAGTTAAGCCTCAGGCGCAAGTTTCTGCTGAATTCAGCTCTGCTAAGTCTGTAGTCGTAAATGAGCCTGTAAAAGTTGCTCAAGCTGCACCCGAAGCTCCTGCAACAACCAGCACGGACTCGCTGAATCAGCTTAATCGCTACAGCCGCGAAGGTCGTAGCATGACGAGTGCTTCCAGCGATCAGGTGACTTCCGTTTCTCAGCTCTCGGATGTGCGCCCCACCGACTGGGCATTCCAAGCCCTGCAATCCCTCGTTGAACGCTACGGCTGTATCGCGGGTTATCCCGATCGTACCTTCCGTGGCAACCGCGCCACCACTCGGTTTGAATTCGCTGCCGGCCTGAACGCCTGCCTCAACCGCATCAACGAACTAATTGCAGCATCGACCGCAGACTTGGTGAAGAAAGAAGACTTGGCAACGCTGCAAAAGCTGCAAGAGCAGTTTGCGGCAGAATTAGCCACACTGCGAGGACGAGTGGATGCGCTCGAAGCACGTACCACGACCTTAGAGAAGCAGCAGTTCTCGACCACAACCAAGCTTGCGGGTGAAGGCATCTTCGCGATCACCGATGAGTTTGGCGTTCGTGGAACGGGTGGAAACAATACGGTGTTCCAAAACCGAGTCCGTTTAGCGCTCAACACCAGCTTTACCGGGAAAGACTTGCTCGTTACCCGGATTGCGGCTGGTAATGCGAACTTATTTGCAGCGCCTGCAGGCAGTGGCGCTGAAGGTATTCAAACCTTCAATTTTGGCAACACGGGCGGCAACCAAGCATTCATTGACTGGGTTGCTTACTACTTCCCAGTTGGCGAAAACCTGAGATTCTACGTTCCGGCAGTGAGCGGTCTTCACTATGACTACGCTCCGACGATCAGCCCTGCTTTAGATGCGGCTGACGGTGGTACAGGTCCGCTTTCCGTCTTTGCTCAGCGCAACCCAATCTACTTGATTGGTGGTGGTAGTGGTATCGGTGCAACCTTCAACCTCAACAACACCTTCCAAGTCAGCGCAGGTTACCTAGCTGATAACTCGACTGGCAGCCAAGTAACCTTTGGTGCAAATAATCCCGCATCAAGAGCTGGTCTTTTCAATGGAAGCTACAGTGCTCTGGCTCAGTTAACCTTTAATGCGAGTGATGCACTGCAAGTTGGGTTAACATATGTTAACGCTTACCGTCAAGGTGCAATTTTTGACGGCGGTTCGGCACTGGCTTCTTCTGGTACCTCGCTCGCCAACCGCAACATTCTGGGGTCAGGCGCTTCGCAAGTTAACGCTTATGGTGCTTCGATTGCCTTCAAGCTCAGCCCCAATATCGTGCTGAACGCTTTTGGTTCCTACATCAATGCAAATTTTGTGGATGATGGTCAGGGCGAGAAAGACATCTGGACATATGGAGCAGGCTTGGCATTCCCTGATTTCGGTAAGAAAGGCAATCTGCTGGGATTTGTGGCAGGTGTAGAGCCTTACGTGGGTAATCCAGGTGGCGGTTTACGGAATGATATTCCTCTGCACTTTGAAGGATTCTACAAGTACCAACTGAACGACAACATCTCGATTACTCCGGGTGTGATCTGGATTGTGAATCCAGGACAAAACGAAAACAATGATGACATTGTGATCGGAACCATTAGAACGACCTTCACGTTCTAGTCTGGGCTGAGAGCATCGATTTGAATTACAAGCGATGCCTTTTGCTTCAATCGTATATTTGGCTCAGTTTAGTAAGCCTCATGTTAAGCCCTGTCAATTTGGCAGGGCTTTTGTTTTGCGTCATACAGCAGGTAGAGATTGAGACGAAACCCTAGAACGAAGTTTTATGAGTAAATCAACGCTACCCTTTCAGGGTCAAGGCGGATTTGGAGAATAGCTATGGCAAAGGTGAACCCGATCGAAGTACAGAAGCATCTCAAGGGACTCGACTACCCAGCGACTAAAGAAGATGTGATCAAACACGCAGAGAAAAATGGTGCAGATGAAGAGTTAAAAGCGCTTCTAAACGATCTGCCTGATGAGGAATTTGAAAAGCCAACGGATGTCAACAAAGCGATCGGACAGGTTGGATAGTCTATCGCTTTAAAGGCAACAAAGCGCTGTACCTTATTCTCAAAGATGCAGCGCTTTAGGTTTGGAAAACACAAAAATGGGTGTAAAGGCTGTTGCCCTTCACACCCAGGTTTTTATTCTGATTATTATCAGCCAACCAGGTGCAGCAAGTCACGCACAACACTATAACCAGCTAAATCCCAAAGAAGGTATGCGAGAAAGCCAATCATTGCAAACCGACCATTCCATAGCTCGGCTTGGGGTGTCCAGCCGAAAAGAAAGGCGTTGCGATCTTTTCCATTGTAGGCAGTCGAGATAGGTAAATCAGTTGTACTGGGAGGAGTTTGCATATCTAAAATTCCAAACGCTTCATATTTCTTATAGTAGTGGTTGATTTGCTATTAGCTGTCCGCCTATGGAGATAAAACGTTTCCTTCTTTGGGTGGAGATGGAGAGCATTCTCAATTTATTCAAATTCGAGTAATTTTAATTGCGTAGATTACGTCAAATCGAAGGCAATTTGATAGAAAAGCCGCAATTCAAAAGTAGTGAGTTGTAGATTTCAATAAGACAGAAATAGGAAAATTTCCATCAATTTGGAAATCGTATTCATCACTACGATCGTTTCCCCTAACTCACTGTAAGGTTAGGTGGCAAGAGCGATGACGATCTAGATCGTGAGCTAGTAACTTTTAGCTACATCCTGAGATAGAGGTAAGAGCAGAAATCGAACGCTACATTAATGAGACCGTAAATTACATTTTGTAGTATTCTCTTGCGCCTAGCGCCTATTTAGCTGGGATTTGCCTTTCTATCATCGTTTAGTAATTAGTTAGTAATCAGGTTGTGGGGTATGGAATTATCAACTAGAACGATTCAGTTCCCAGAAACGCTAGATGATGCGGCGATTGCACAGTTTCACGAACATGCCGAGCTTGCGATCCGTTCGGATGCAGCCGTTGTGCTTGTTGACTTTGCCAACGTTGAGTTTATGAGCAGTCCTGGTTTAATGGCTTTAGTGATTGTGTTTAAGCGATCGCGGGAAGCAAATAAACCGATGCTCTTACGCTCTATCAACGAGCGCGTCAGAATGTTGCTGGAACTTACCGGAATGGAAGAAGTGTTTGAGATTATCGAAAGCTCAGTTGAGGAAAGCGAACCGCTCCTTACTGCTTCTAGATAAGAAACCTATTAAAAATACAAAAACCGGATCTAGCTTCTTAGATCCGGTTTTTTGTTTAAATAAATTCGCGGATATATTGATTGACTAACTCCGGCTGCTCCTGTTGCACCCAGTGGCTACAGTTTGGAATATAGCGAATTTGAAAATCTCTCACGTATTGCTCGGTTCCATAAGTCAACTCTTTGCCTAGTGCTGTATCTTTTTCTCCCCAAATCATTAGGGTTGGTACGTCTAGAATGCCCCAATTCTTTCCAACGATTCCAGACTGAAATGCGTTGCGATAGTAATTAATTGCTGAAGTCAGAGCGCCTCGTTTTGCCATTGCGTCTTTATAGCGATCGAGATCTGCTTGACTAAATGCATTCTTATTCACTGCCATTCCTAGGAACGCATTTTCTAACGCTTTATAGTCGTCTAGCTGAATTAAAAGTTCGGGCAAAATGGGGAGCTGAAAGAAGAAGATATACGAGCTTTTTAGAAGCTGTTGCGGCGTTGTTAATCCCTGAGCAAATTTAGCTGGGTGGGGGAGATTCAAGATGATTAACTGATTGAGCAAGTTCGGATAAGTGTAAGCAAAATTCCAAGCGATCGCCCCTCCCCAGTCATGTCCAACTAACGTGCAGCGATCGTATCCCAATCCTTCGATTACACCTTTTACGTCTGCGACGAATTCAGACATTTTGTAGGCTGCTTTTGCCGTGGGTTTATCGCTATCGTTGTAGCCTCGCAGATCAATTGCAACTACTTTATGATCTTTGGCGAACTCTGGAATTTGATGCCGCCACGAATACCAAAACTCAGGAAAACCGTGCAGAAATAAGATTAAATCCCCCTGTCCTTGAGTGACGTAATGTAGGTTAATTCCATTGACGTGAATGCGATCGTGCGTCCAAGTTTCGATCATGATCCTGCAGGATATTGTTGTAGAACTTGTTGAAGGTACTGACCCGTGTAAGAACGGGGATTTTTGACTATTTCTTCTGGTGTTCCAACTGCGACAATTTCGCCGCCACGATCGCCGCCTTCAGGTCCTAAATCAACAATCCAATCTGAGCACCGAATCACATCTAAATTGTGTTCGATCACCAAAACCGAATTACCCTTATCGACTAATCGCTGAATCACATCCAGAAGTTTGTGAACATCGTAGAACGATAAACCTGTGGTGGGTTCATCAATTAGATAGAGTGTTTTTCCGGTGGCGCGGCGAGAAAGCTCGGTGGCAAGTTTGACGCGCTGCGCTTCTCCACCCGATAAAGTCGGAGCGGTTTGTCCCAAACGCATATAGCCCAGGCCTACATCGACTAAAGTTTGCAGGCGATTCGCGGCTTGGGGAATGTTCTTGAAGAATTCCGCTCCTTCTTCAACGGTCATACTCAGGACATCGGCGATCGATTTTCCTTTGAATTTCACCTGCAAGGTTTCTCGGTTGTACCGTGCCCCTTTGCATACGTCACATTGCACATACACATCCGGTAAAAAGTTCATCTCGATCACATTCACGCCCTGACCGCTGCAGGCTTCACAGCGTCCGCCTTTGACATTAAAGGAGAATTGACCAGGCTTATAGCCTCTAGCTTTCGCCTCGATCGTTTCGGCAAACACATCGCGAACCACATCAAAAACACCCGTATAGGTCGCAGGGTTCGATCTCGGAGTGCGTCCAATCGGGGATTGATCGATGACGATCGCTTTATCCAGGGCATCGAGTCCTTTGACGGGCTGCATTTCTTTGGGTTGAGGAACCTTTTGCCCAAAGTGATGCTGAATGGCGGGATAAAGCAATTCGTTGATTAGCGTAGATTTACCAGAACCCGAAACGCCTGTGACGCAAACCAGTCTGCCGAGCGGGATTTCAACATCGACATTTTTGAGGTTGTTACGGTTGGCGCTGCGGATCAAGAGCGATCGACCATTGCCTTCTCGTCGTTCGGCGGGTGTTTGGATTGATCGCCGACCGGACAGATAGGCACCTGTTAGCGATTCTTCTGAATTCAAGAGCGTTTCAAAATCACCTTGGGCAACAATTCGCCCACCATGCACACCCGCGCCTGGGCCAATATCGACTAAATGATCAGCAGCACGAATGGTTTCTTCGTCGTGTTCAACCACGATTAGCGTATTTCCAAGATCCCGCAGTTTAGTCAACGTATTGAGCAATCGGGTGTTATCGCGCTGGTGTAGCCCGATGCTTGGTTCATCTAGAACGTACAGAACGCCTGTGAGACCTGCGCCAATTTGGGTTGCCAGTCGAATGCGCTGAGCTTCACCGCCAGAAAGCGTCATCGCGGTACGATCGAGCGTCAAATAGTCCAATCCCACATCCAGAAGAAACTGCAATCTCGCTTTGATTTCTCGCAGGACAAGATCGCCGATTTGAGCTTGACGATCGCTCAGTTCTAAGTTCTCAACTCGATCCAAGCATTCTCGAATCGAAACGCCCGTAAACTGATGAATTCGATATTGCCCTAAACGAACGGCAAGAGATTCCGGTTTTAAGCGTTTTCCGCCACAAACATCACAGGCCTGATCAATCAAGTATTGCTCTAATTTCTGCTTGTACAGGTCAGAATTGGCTTCTTGATATTGGCGATCAAGCAACGGAATCGCGCCTTCATATCGACGATGATAGCCTTTGTTTTCTCGATAGCGCGAATCGACTTCGATCCAAATCGGATCTTTGGAACCATACAGCATGACGTGCTGCTGCTCTGGAGTGAGTTGATTCCAGGGGGTTTGAATATCAAAGCCGTAAGCTTCGGCAACGCTGCAAATCAACGACAAGTAATAAGTGTTGTCCTTGTCAGACCAGGGTGCGATCGACGCATAAACCGGAAGATTCGGATTCGGAATGATCAGCTCAGGGGAGAAAGTTCGATGGCTGCCAATCCCATGACAGTTCGGACACGCCCCATAGGGTGAGTTGAACGAGAATAAGCGGGGAGAAAGTTCCTCCATGACTGCCCCGTGTTCTGGACAGGCGAAATTCTCAGAAAAAACAAGTTCTGAAGGCTGATCTTCAGAGTTTTCATCGCGCATCAAATCAACTACGGCAATTCCACCCGATCGCTTCAAGCAGGTGGTTAACGAATCGCTGAGGCGTTCTTGAATATCGTCTTTTTTTACCAAGCGATCAACCACAACTTCGATCGTATGCAACTGGTTCTTATCTAGCTCGATCGAGTCGCTTAACTCTCTTACTTCGCCATCGATCCGAACTCGCACAAAACCTTCTGCTGCAAGTCCTGAAATTAACTTACGATGTGTTCCTTTCTTCCCTCGAACCACAGGCGCGAGAACTTGAAAGCGGGTTCGATCCGGTAGCTCCATGATTCGATCAACCATTTGATCGATCGTTTGAGGGGCAATGGAACGATCGCAAATCGGGCAGTGCGGCGTACCTGCGCGACCGTAGAGCAATCGTAAGTAATCGTAGATTTCAGTTACCGTTCCAACGGTCGATCGCGGATTATGCGAAGTCGATTTTTGATCGATCGAAATTGCCGGACTTAAGCCTTCGATCGCATCGACATCCGGTTTATCCACTTGTCCTAAAAACTGCCGAGCGTAAGCGCTTAATGATTCCACATAGCGCCGCTGCCCTTCTGCAAAAATTGTGTCAAACGCCAGAGAAGATTTCCCTGATCCCGAAACTCCGGTAAAGACAATTAGGCGATCGCGGGGTAGTTCTAGATCGATGTTCTTCAAATTATGCTGACGTGCACCTCGAATCCGAATCGAGTTCAGCGAAACGATTTTTCTTGCAGGATTTTTCAATCCGTTCGATTCGATTTCGGCTCCTGAATCAGGACTTAATACCGGAGAATCAGAGCTTTTAGATTGGCTAACACGCTTTGGCATTCGGAGGGCGCAGAAATAGTCCTTAACGATTCTATCGCTCTGATTCACGATCGAGTTGATTTGTACTCAGGATCGACCCTGTGAATTAGTTAATTTTTTGCGGGTGAGGCACGATCGCAAGTAGAAACTTAGGCTATCGATTCTTCATCGCTCGCTGCATATCACGCTGATCGTCACGCCGCTTAGAGTCTTCCCGCTTGTCATACAGCTTCTTACCCCGAACCAGTGCTAGATCCACTTTGACCCAGCCCCGTTTCAAGTACATCTTCAGTGGAACCAGCGTTAACCCTTGCTGCTCTACCTTTCCAACCAGCTTACGGATTTCGTCGCGCCGCAATAATAGCTTGCGAGTGCGAACAGGATCATGGTTGAAAACCTGGCTCGCCGTTTTGTGCGGTGAAATATGAACGTTATGTAGAAAAACTTCGCCATTACGAACGAGCGCGAACCCATCTCGTAAGTTGACTCGACCTTCACGGATCGACTTCACCTCAGTTCCCGCAAGCTCAATTCCCGTCTCGTAGGTTTCCAGAATTTCGTACTGAAACCTCGCTTGACGGTTATCACTAACGATTTTAATGGCTTCATTCTTCTCACTCATAATCTCTACTCTAGCGTAGTTAATTCAGTCTGAAGCTAAAAAATTCGCCTAACTCAAGCGCAAAAGCACGATGAGCCAGGCGAATTACTCAAGGAGACGAAGCAATTTAATACAAAGATACTATACACGCATATTCTTTACAATAGCAAATTCAAGTAGGGTTCAGCTCTGGCCCAAAGCAAAAATAACGTTAGCTAGAGTGCGATTCAAATAATTTCAGCAGCATTTTGTGATTTCCGATACAGATTGAACGTACCTAATCAACGAGATTTGACAATATCTCAAGGATCTACGCCTTTGGGTATACCGTCTGTCTCAGGTCTACACAATTGCGAATCCAACTTCACTTCGGCTGTAGACAGACATCGAAAAACTGGCTCATTCATTGCAAGTCTGTCGGTGCTGAATTTGAGGAGTTCTGGGATTCGGGAATTACATCTCCAACTTTAGGGGTTCTTCTGCTGAGCAAGATGGGTCATTCCACGCTTTGTTTAGTTGTCGCCGATTTCGGCTTTGTCGCATTCATCTAGGAAATCTTCTGTCATGGTGTCAAGAGCATCGTTGAAGCAAAAAATGCAAATTCGCAGGAAAAAGCCTGCGTTGTTGAAATCTTGGGAGGCACTGGTTCGCACCGTCAGCCAGCTTGCTCCAAGTTGGCAAATGTCAATTCCACTCACGGTCGCGATCGTTGGACTCTGGAGCTACGCGGCTGTTGCCCAAACCCCACCCACCCTTGAAAGCGTTGCTGCTGCGAACGCTGAGCTGAAAATTGGTCTCGATACGATGTGGGTGATGATTGCGGGCTTCCTGGTGTTCTTTATGAACGCAGGTTTCTGTATGTTGGAAACTGGAATGTGCCGCCAGAAGAACGCAGTCAACGTTTTGGCGAAGAACCTAATCGTCTTTGCCCTCTCGACCGTCGCATTTTGGGCGATCGGGTTCGGCTTGATGTTTAGTGACGGAAATGGTTATCTCGGCACAAGCGGCGGATTTTTCCTCACGGGTGCTGACAACAGCCCTGCGATGACGGCTGATTACAAAGGAATTTTCTCCGCCTTGAACTGGGCAGGCGTTCCTCTGGCAGCAAAATTCTTCTTCCAATTAGTGTTTGCTGGAACCGCAGCAACGATCGTCTCTGGTGCGGTGGCTGAGCGGATTAAGTTTGTCGACTTCTTGATCTTTAGCTTGTTGTTGGTTGGAATCGCTTACCCGATCACAGGTCACTGGATCTGGGGCGGCGGCTGGCTGTACAAGCTTGGATTCTTCGATTTCGCAGGTTCGACTGTGGTTCACGCCGTTGGCGGTTGGGCGGCTCTAATGGGGGCTGCATTCTTAGGTGCAAGAATTGGCAAATACAATGCTGATGGCTCTGCCAATGCAATCCCGCCTCACAACATGAGTATTGCCACCTTGGGCGCATTGATTCTCTGGCTCGGTTGGTTCGGATTTAACCCTGGTTCGACCATGAGCGTGGGTAATGGCTCTCTGATTGGTCACATTGCATTGACCACAAATACGGGCGGTGCATTTGGTGCGATCGCAGCCACGCTCGTCGCTTGGGCAGTTCTCGGTAAGCCTGATTTATCGATGGTGATCAACGGTCTACTGGCTGGTTTGGTTGCAGTGACTGCATCTTGTGCCTTCATCACCGTTCCTTCGGCAGCGATTATCGGTGCGATCGGTGGAATTTTGGTGGTGTTCGCGGTTGGATACCTCGATAAGTTGAAGATTGATGATCCGGTGGGCGCGATCGCAGTTCACTTGGTCAATGGCGTTTGGGGAACTCTGGCACTTGGTCTATTTGCTGTGGGGCCTAGCGATCAACCTGGCGCACTGTATGCTGCAGGACCAGCAGCAGGTTTGCTGTTCGGCGGTGGATTGAATCAGCTTTGGATTCAGTTCCTGGGAACGATTTCGGTTGGTGGATTCACAGTTCTAATCTCCAGTATTTTCTGGATTTTACTGAAGTCCACACTTGGAATTCGTGTAACTGCTGAAGAAGAGCTTGAAGGATTGGATATCGGTGAGCATGGCATGGAAGCTTATGCTGGATTCGCGAAAGAAAGTTCTTTCGGTGCAGCAAGCAGCTATCCTAGCAATGCCTCGGATGCAGCGACGAAGTATCAATAAGCTGATCGATTTCCTCTAATTTCATTACTCACAAAACACTCCTGAGATTTTCAGGAGTGTTCTTTTTTTCGGACTGTTACTGGCAGATCTTAAATTTGAGAACTCATAGATTCTTTTAACGTGTTGTCGAGCATTCTCTATCCGATTTTTGCTCACAGGGTTTGGGCGAAGGGTGGCGTAGCAGCAATTCTCAGATGAATATCAAAGTGTGGATGTGAACGAACATGGTGAAGAAGGTTAGGGTGAAGAACTCGCTTCCGGCTTCACGATGAGTTGAGTAACAAGTTTAGAAGGGTGAATCTATCTAAAAGGCTCCAAGGTCAATATCCTGGAGCCTTTTGATTAGCGGCGTTTGGTGGATTTGGTAGAGAGTTTTTCTTGTTCGCGGCGACGACGATCGCGCCAGTCTGCCAGCGTTAAGTAAATAACTCCCCCAGTCACGCTAAGGAGAAGACCAAACGCGACGAGTACCAGTGTGTTAAAAACTGTGAATTCCACGGTGATTTCAGAAAATGAAAATATTACTGCCCATAGCGGTTAGGCTACGGGCGAAAATTCAATGCTAGAAGCCGTTTCGACCCCAAACGACCATTGCGATCGAAAAGGTGAAAACGGATAAAAGCGCGACCCAGCCTAGTGACAAAATATCCATAATGAAAGCGATCGGTACAAAGGGTGATACATCTAATAATAAGGCAAAAGGGGTTAGGGGCTAGGATCTAGAGGAGTTATGCAGCACCTGAGATTGAGTTGGGAAGAACGGGTGGAGTCGCTTAAAGCGGGAGTGCTTTCGGCGGGTTCGGTAACGCTAATTTTTCCGCTAATTGCTCTGTTTAATGATTTCTTAGCGAGTCGATATGCCAGCCCAGTGATGAATTATTGGGTCAGTGGGGCGATCGTTCTGTTTGCAGGATTTTTGTTTGGAGTGACGTACCGCTACATTATTCGGGAAGATCAAAACTCACACCTCAAATCGGGCGCGGTTCTAGCCTTTGGATTAGTGCGGGGATTGGCGCAGGTTGAACTGGGGATTGCAACTCAAAGTAGTTGGGTTCCGATCGTCAGCTTTGCCGGTGAAAGTATTTTTCTATTTGCGATCGCTCGGTTGGTTCTCGATGGCGGAATGGCGATCGGCTGGATTGGTCGATTTAAGGGGTGAATTCTGTGATTTCGGTTGGGGTGAATAACTGATTGCGGTCGAGCGCGGAGAGAATTTTTCCATCGGCGCGATCGCTGATTAGACAACGGCATACTAATTCAGCCACATCTGCTCGATGAATTGAGCCAGAAATTTTCGGATCTTCGGTTAGAAATCCGGTTCCGGTTGGCGGTTCTGATTTCAAACCACCGGGACGGACGATCGTATAAGTTAAACCACTCTCGATTAAATGCTGTTCTGCTTTCTCTTTTTCCTTTAAAACGGCTCCCAATGCTTCAAGAGCGCGAGGCGGTAAAGCAACCACACTTTCACCGCTACCGATCGAAGTCACTAACACAAACTTTTTCACGCTTGCTTTGAGTGCGGCATCAACTAGATTTCGATTGCCTTCAAAATCAGCGCGTTTTCCTTCTGCAGGTAGTCCGCCGATCGTACTAATCACGGCATCGATTTGGCGATTTGCAAAGGCTGCTTCGAGTTGCTCAGGATTCATCGCATCGCCGATCGTAGTTTCAATGCCCAACGCTTCAAGTTCAGTCACGGCGGCATCAGAACGTAACAAGGCAATTACGGTAAAATTCGGCTGGAGCAGTCGAGCAATTTCACGCCCTACACCGCGACTTGCACCCGCAACTAATACTGTCTGAAGGTTCCCACCCGTTACACTTTGCAGCATTTTAATCAGCCTTTTGGTGAATCATCTATGATTCAAGAATAAGCTGCATACAGGGGCATACACATACGGGAATCAGATCTTTTGACAGTCGAGGAAGCCGCCCTAAAGGTTTGGCGAAATCTGTTCCAATAGAGAAAGCATCGATCGCTCCAATAGAGGACACTGCTGTGAATCAGAATCAACTGTATAACCTACAACTCGGCATTAACGGATTTGGACGACTGCTGACGTTCATTGGATTCGCACTTCTATTGAGTGCAGTGGGTCTGGGCTGGTTGGTGAAATCATTTCTATTTGTGTTGGTGCTATTGATCGTTGCGCCGATCGTTGGGATCTTCGTGTTTCAGTGGTGGGTGAGAAGAAATATTGTGCAGGCGGATTGTCCGGTGTGTGGTGCAGAGTTGACCGGATTTAATCAGGCGCAGATGCAGTGTTCTAACTGTGGTGAACCGTTGCAGGCGGAAAAAGGCAAGTTTAAGCGGATGACTCCTTCGGGCACGATCGATGTGGAAGCGGTGGAAGTTGCAGCGCAAGTGGTAGATGATTAGTGCTGTAGTGCGATCGTTCTCCTAAGGTATATAGCTTCTGACAAAGCTCAGTATTGTTGCTGAAAAAATAAGCTTGTTCGTTGCGACAACAACCTCATTTGTGACGACAGGGGTAGTTGTGGTCACAAATGCTGCGGTTTTCACGAAGAATGAGTTGGCATTCGCCACGACAGCTATCCCTGTCGCGGTTTCGGGGTTAGAAGATATGACGATCGCGCTATCAGATACAGCGAACGAGTTCTAATTCGTGATTTCGGGGAAAATCGACAGGGTTTAATTTTCTTTGGGAGGCGAGATCGTGCCTTCAATCTAAAGCACGATCGCATCTGTTCTCTAGCCTTGACCCAGACAAGCCGCTAAGTCTGCATCCGGAGTCGTAATTGCTTTTAGACGATAAGTATCCGAAAGCAACTTCAACACATTCGGAGAGAGAAACACTGGCAGAGTTGGGCCTAAGCGAATATCTTGAATTCCTAAATGCAGTAGGGTGAGCAACACCGCTACCGCCTTTTACTCGTACCAGGACAGAATCATCGAGAGCGGTAATTGATTCACATCGACCTCAAACGCGTTCGCAAGCGCGATCGCGATTTGAATCGCAGAGTAAGCATCATTACATTGTCCAATGTCTAACAAGCGATGACATCCTTGGCTGCTTGCTGTCTGTTCGCATTGTTCGCAAAACATCGTCCGCTTCTCCTAATAATCTTTCTGTACTTTAGGCAAGCTAAGTGGCGAACACTTTGACTTAGATCAAGAAATCAAGCTAAAGCTTGCTGCCTTAGCTTCTCTTCCACTTTCTCGACAAAAAGAACCATCAGTTAGACTCAAGAGAAAAGCTCAATTTCATGAACTCTTCCTTACTTGAATTCCTGAGTCAAACGATGATTTTTCAGGGATTATCAGCAGAGCAATTAGCTGAACTTGCAGGTTGCTCGATCGCGCAATCCTATAAAAAAGGTGAAATTCTGTTTCATCAAGGAGACGAAGGAAGCGGATTTTTTATTGTGCGATCGGGTCGTGTCAAAGTGTTTAAGCTATCTGCCGAGGGCAAAGAACAAATCCTGCATATCTTCGGTGAGGGGGATCATTTTGCTGAAGTTCCAGCATTAGATGGGGAATGTTTTCCTGCCTCAGCCGCAACCCTTGAAAAGACAGATGTTTTATTCTTTCCACGTCAGGCTTTTCTGCAATTACTAGAACAGCGCCCGACGCTGGCGATCAATCTATTGAAAAGTTTTGCGCGTCATCTGCGGATGTTTTCGCATCTTGTCGATAATTTGGCATTGCGAGAAGTTCCAGCACAACTTGCCAGTTATTTGCTTGATTTGAGTGAGCAAGCGAACAAGGCTGAGCTTGTAGATCTTGATCTCCCCAAAGGACAATTGGCGGCAAGACTCGGCACCATTCCCGAAACGCTTTCCCGAATGTTTGCCAAACTCGGTCGAGAAGGCTTGATCGAAATTGAGGGCAGCAAGGTTAAACTGCTCGATCGTGTCCGATTGAATCAACTCGCGGGTCGGTAAATATGTAAGAAGGTGGAAGCCATTCAACTTCCACCTTTTTCGATTCAATTGAGGAACACTCTAAGCTTCTTCAGAGTCTAATTGAGCAAACACAATTGCGCAGCCAACGAACGCCATCACTAAAGGCATCGGAGAGGCGATCACAAATCCCAAGGCCGCGGCAATTCCTGTTCCCGCGATCGCGCCTAAGCTCCAAACGCGCTCAGCATCGCTCAACCCTTTTTCAGCTTTGATTGAGTGCAGAACAGGAGCCGGGATCGGCACAGGCATCACTGAATTCGGGGGAAATGCCCAGTAACTCGATCTCTCTTTAAACCAATCTGTCCAACCGTTGGTCTGACACCAATCCGCAATCCATTGTTCGCAATAGTGATTCATAAGTGAGGCAAAAAATCAAGTGGGTTCAAAAGAAGTCAAAAAATGAGTTGTTGATTCTGAGCACCAACAACCTTGGCTTAGTAGGCGTTTCTAAAATCAGTGAGGGAGACGCAATTCGCTCAACAGCGCTCACGATCGCACAACAGACTTTTTGTTGTAAAAGGGTCAGAAAACTTCGATTGCTGCACGGGTTGACAGTTCATCCATGCCTCTATCGTGAGAATAGCAAAGTCTCTTTTGTCTTTCTAGTCTAAGAAATCAAAGTTTACTTTGACATTGGGTGATTACGATCTGTAATAATTGCGACAAAAATTATCTTGTTTTGAGTTTAGTGAGTCAGGCACTGACGACGTTTCGCCCAAAGGTGTGAATTCTAAACAATAGCGATATAAGGCAACAGGCGTATTTCCTGCTTTAAAGTAGTCAGGGTCTTGTGGTGAAAGATAGATTGCGGTGATTTGATCGGCGACGATTACAGTATCGCGAGCAGCTAAGTATCTATACGCGGTGGTTGTCTCAACCCGATTAAGATAAGGTTGCGCCGCTCCTCGAAACACTTGCTGGAAGATTTCGCTGGTAATGAATTGATCGGGTGCAGGGGTTTCGATCGCTCTGCCTGTAATGGTGGAAGTCAAAATGCGGTCGTCTCTCAGAATTGTAATTTGTTTGTTGGGAGAATCAGGATCGACTTTGACCGAGAGAACCGCGTGATCGCCCAAATAGGCTTTTGCAATATTCAACCCGTTGAAAGCGCGATCGGCAATGACTCCTTTTTGTTTTGTAAATCGGACATCGAACTCGATCGGCTGATTCATATAAGTTCGATTACTCTCAAACCCAGGCGTGACAATTTCGGGAGCGAGTGGCGCAACGAGATCGATTAGTGTATTTTTAACGTGCCAAGTTCCAGCAATCCAGCTGGGATAGATTAGATCTCCGGTAGCACGATCAACGGGCGGTTTATTGTGCCAATCGGGAAATGCGGAAACGCGATCGGACAAGGCACCCGCCCAGACCGGACTCGCCCACCAGAAGCTTAAAAGCCAAATCAAGACCCAGATCAAGCGCTTCATGCAGGCACAGCCGCTTTGAGTTCAAAGATTCGCTCGATAATGTCTGCGACCACTTTATCGGGGGTTGAGGCTCCAGAGGTAATGCCGACGACAATCTCGCCACTGGGGAGCCAATTTTCCGCGATCGTCAAATCCTGATGCAATGGCTTGTGTTCGATTGCTGTTCGAGATTTAATTCGCTCGACACTATCAATGTGATACGAGGGAATCTTGTAATCGATCGCAATTTCTTGCAGATGCGTTGTATTCGAGGAGTTATACCCGCCAATCACAATCATGAGGTCGATCTTCTCTTTCACTAGATCGAACATTGCATCTTGGCGCTCTTGGGTTGCATCGCAAATGGTGTTGAAGCTGAGAAAATGCTCGTTCAATTCATTCGGCGGATATTTCTTCAGCATCGTATGTTCAAACAATTTACCAATTTGCTCAGTTTCGCCTTTGAGCATCGTGGTTTGGTTGGCAATGCCAATTTGAACTAAATCCTGATCGGGGTCAAATCCAGCCGAACAAGCTTTGCTGAATTTTGCTAGGAATGCGTCACGATCGCCGCCGTTCAGAATATAGTCCGCAACATATTGGGCTTCAGCCAGATTCAGCACAATCAGATACTTACCTGCAAACGAACTCGTTGCTAGAGTTTCTTCGTGATTGTATTTGCCGTGAATAATTGAGGTGTAAGCCCGCTTTTTGTGCTTCTCAACGGTGTTCCAGACTTTTGAAACCCAAGGGCAAGTCGTATCAACGATCGTACAGCCGCGATCGTTAAGAAGCTGCATTTCTTGAACACTCGCACCAAACGCAGGCAAAATTACCACATCGCCTTTTGCGATTTCGGAAAAATCCTTCTGCCCGTTAATGACCGGGATAAACAGGACATTCATCTCGCGCAAGCGCTGATTGACCGAGGGATTGTGAATGATCTCGTTAGTGATCCAAATTCGCTCAGTTGGAAAATGCTGACGGGTTTCGTAAGCCATCGCGACTGCCCGTTCAACGCCCCAACAAAAGCCGAATGCTTGCGCTAATCGAATCGTGACATCGCCCCGTTTCAGCGTATAAGCCCGATCGCGAATTTCCTGAATCAAATCGCTTTGATATTCAGACTGCATCGCGGTTGCGACTTCCGCACCATGTCCGAATCCTTTGCGGTGATAGTTCTCAGAATGATTGAGCGATAGCTTAAACGCCTTGGTATCCATGTCCGCCTTCCGATACGCCTACGTTTTTGATCATAAACTGCTTAGCGACTTTAAAAGAAGGTGAGAACGCGTTAACGGTATGCAAATTGATTAAAGGTCTGAATTGCTGATCGCCACACCAAATAGCCCTGCGTACTTAGGTGCAGTCCATCGGTTGTTAGCTCTGAGCGTAAGAATCCTTCATTGTCAGAGAAAAGCGGTTGTAGATTGAGAAATTCCACGCGAGTTTGCTTCGCTAACTGAGCAAGGCGACGATTAAATTGATAAATGCGATCGTTCGAGAGCGCTTCTACTTGGGTTGCGTTGGCTGCGGTGATCGAATCTTTGGCGCGAGGAAGGAGCGACTGCATGACGATCGTCGATTTCGAGTGCGATTTCTTTAACTGTTTAATAATGTCTTCCTGAGCTTCTAAAACCTCTTCCTCCGATCGACCTCTGAGCAGATCATTGACACCGACCATGACAAAGATAGTTTTGGGTTTCGCTTGAGCAAATAGATCTAATCGCTTCGCCAATCCGGTTGAAGTCTCACCAGAAATTCCTTGATTTAGCCAAGTGTAATCGGTCGGAAGCAGCTCTTGAGGAAACCAAAGTGTAAGTGAATCGCCTGCCAGCACGATTAAGCGATCGGGCTTTCTTTTAATCGTCGCTTTGGCTTCTTTCTCCAGTAAATCGACCCAATCTTGATAAGTCAGAGATCGACCCGATGACATAGAGGCAGCTTGCGCGACGATTTCGGGTTTTTCCACGGCTTTGGCAGCCATTGAAGTGCGTGAAGACGGAGGATTCAGCAGCGTTTCGGTGAAATAGCGATCGCCCAGAAACCACAATCCTAACGTTGTACCCAAAACAATATTCGTGACGACGGAGAGATAAACCCAGCCCGGAACTGACTTAGACATTGCCTGCGACGATTTGCGTAAACACTGTGGGATCTTATACTCCAGAATCAGCCACACAATGCAAAATTTCTTCGGGCAGATGTGTGATCGAGATGAGCTGAATTAATCTCTAGAATTGAAATAGCAAGAATCTCTTAAGATTCAACTCTTCATTCTTCGTCCCTCATGTCTACCATTACCGTCGATCGCCTCACTAAAATTTATCCTGTCGCTATCAAAGAAGCAGGGTTCAAGGGAACAGTAACGCATTTTTTCAAGCGCACCTATCGCCAAGTCAAGGCGGTACAAGATGTTTCATTCCAAATCGAACCCGGTGAAGTGGTGGGATTTCTCGGTGCGAATGGAGCCGGGAAGACGACAACGCTAAAAATGCTAACCGGATTGATTCATCCATCTTCAGGAAAAGTTACCGTTGCGGGACACGTTCCGTTTGAGCGACGATCGGCTTTCTTGAAAAAAATTACGCTAGTGATGGGACAAAAGCAGCAGTTGATTTGGGATCTGCCTGCGGCTGACTCGCTCAAAATTAATGCAGCCGTTTATGGAATTAGCGATCGCACCTTGCAAACCCGAATCGGTGAATTGTCAGAAATGCTCTCGCTGCATGGCAAATTAAATCAACCTGTTCGTAAACTCTCGCTGGGTGAACGAATGAAAGCAGAATTACTCGCCGCACTATTGCATCAGCCACAAGTTTTGTTTCTCGATGAGCCGACTTTAGGGCTAGATGTGAATGCCCAAGTTGCGGTGCGTGAATTTTTGAAGGAATATAACGATCGCTATCGTGCCACTGTCTTACTTACGAGTCATTACATGGCAGACATTACCGCTTTGTGTGAACGAGTTTTGATGATCCACCATGGGCAACTTATTTATGATGGCAGTCTTGCTGGACTGGTGGATCGGTTCTCTCCCTGCCGTGAAGTCAAAGTCGAATTCAATCACACCTACACTGAGGCTGAACTCTCGGCATACGGGTATGTTCGGGAAGTCGAGAAGCAATCGGTTCGATTTTTGGTGCAGCAGGAAGATTTGACGCAGACGATCGCGAAAATTCTCGCAGAGCTGCAAGTCGCGGATTTAACCGTGACTGATCCGCCGATCGAAGAAGTGATCGGGCGCGTTTTCCAAGCTGGATCGGTTGCTACTTAAGTAAACCGAACTTTTCCGCATCTTCCAAAGAAATATCTGGAAGATAACACAGCATTTCGTCCCAAGTGCTTTGAGATTGCAGAGCGTCTACAACAACTTGCAACGGTTCTGGAAGTATTGCTTGAAAGTCTACTTCCTCATCAAGCTGAGTTTTGAACGCTAATTTTTCTTGAGGGGGTGTGAACTGGGCATTCACGCCTTCTCGATTTCCCCTAGCATCCACACGATACCAGCCAACTCCTGACAGATAAACTGCATTGAATCCATGCAAGCAGTAAGGCGCACCTTTGTCATCGATGCTCAATCGCTGATAGCAGAATCCGGCTGGAATGCCATGCGATCGTAGCAATGCTGCTAAAAGATGGCTTTTGGCGTAGCAATATCCGGTTTTGTGCAACAGGACATCAGAAGCTCGACAGGTGACAGGATTCATCCGATAGTCGTAGCTGTGCCGAATCTGATCTCGAACCCACTCAAAGCCAGCTTTTGCAACGGCTCTGGGAGTTTGATGCTGTGCTGCGATCGTCTTGCTCAGCCTCAGGATTTCTGGATGTTGCCAGTCAATAATCTCGGTAGATGCGAGGTATTCTTCCATATCGATCGCTAATTTCGCTGATTGTCCATCACGAAACCGGGTTCAGCGCTTCCCGGAACGCGCCAATCTTCGTTCTCCCCGCCGATGATTAGGGAATCGATCGTCACAAAATCCTTGCTCAACTGTCGCAGTGAATTGACCAGAATGTCGATCGCGATCGCATCACTGGTTCCCAAATCAAACCAGCAGCGTCCCCAGTTGCTTTCATACTCGAAGTCGCTCATATTATGCATCACTGCCATCATGCTGTCGCCTGCAATGCTTTCGTCATACTCCATATGGCTAATCTCTAGCCCCATGTCTTGCACTTGCAGATTTTCCGCATTAAAGCCGCCTAGCTTACCGAGGAAAAACCAGGAGCTAAACACTTCTTCGACATACTGTTTCTCCATTTCAGAAGGCACAGTATTAAACTCAACCCAAAACCAAACGTTAAACGGATCAAACTCTCGAAACTCAATACGCATAAAATAAAGTCAGGCAGATGGTAAAAGTTGCCTGACTTCTATTTTATCGTCCGCTTGTGCGCTGTTGCGCGCCGCGCAATTCTCTTTGAATCTGTTGAACGGTTGCGACTGGGAGTTGATCTTTCTTGCTCAGCGCTTTCTGAAACAGAGGAATGCTGTCGCTATGTCGCTGACTCCGCACCAAAATTTGCGCCTTCAGGTAGCTCAACTCAGGGTTATCCGGCGCTTTGCTCAATGCTCGATCGACGGCTTGCAGGGCACGATCGAACTGTTTTAAATCTCGATATCCAAGGGCTAACCCACGATCGGCAACATAGCGCGGCTGGGCGTTCTGTTCGAGCCGCGCGATCGCCTCGGTCGGACTCGATAACGGTAAATTTAGGTTGGTTGAAAGCGTTAGATCAATCAAGCCTTTAATTAAATTGACTTCGGGATCTTTGGGGTCAATGCGTTCTGCGGCATCGAGATAGCGAAACGCTTGCTGAAGATTGCCCAAAATCTGAGGAATGCCGCGAACGGTTCCTTGTGTCGCGGCGATGTATCCGCCTTCTAAAATTGTGCCTGCGGCTTGATAGAGATTACCCCGTAGCGGATCAGTTTTAGATAATCGCTCTGCAACGGTACGAGTTTGAGTCGCGTAGGTTTTGAAATCGTTGAGCAAGGCTTGTTTACGCTGTGGGTCAGCTTCACCTTGAAAATTGATGTAGGTGATGAAACCCTTGAGCGCAAAAGAGAGCGGCTCATTTTGATCCGACTGATTCAGTAATTTCTGCGCTTCTGTGTAATTGCCTTTCTCGAAGATGGCGCGAAACGCGGCTTCGGTACGATCACTAATCGGACGCGGATTGCTTGTTCTAAACGGATCTTTCGCTAGCGACGGACTCGCGAGCATTCCAATCATCAGCGCGACGGTACTCGCTTGCTGAGCCAGCCGACCAGACAGCCACTTCACCATAACTTTGATTTGTTTTGACGCATCAGATTCGAGAGACGATTTTACGCGATCGCAAGTTCCGCGCTCATCTTTCTACGTGGGCAACCTGACCGAATGAACACAGGTTAAACTGAGGATTGCCCTAACGGTTTGACTTCATGCTGTATTTGCGCGATTTGTCCTATCATCCGACTGCGACTCCGGAGCCGATTCTAAAATCAGTCAATCTAGAGGTTGCGCCTCAGCAGTTGAGTTTAATCGTAGGCCCGAGCGGTTCTGGAAAAAGTACGCTGCTGGAGATTTTGGCAGGACTCGCAGAACATACAAGCGGAGAAATCTTCTGGCGCGAGCAAGAATTAAACTTTCTGAATATGCAGCAGTTGTGCGGATTGGTGTTTCAGTTTCCAGAGCGGCATTTCTGCGGCGGCACGATTTTGGAGGAGTTGCGGTTGGGGCACCCGGAGTTAAGTTCCGATCGCATTCACGAAGCCTTACGCGAAGTCAGTTTAGATCATCTGCCGCTTTCGATGGCTCCTCATGCGCTCAGTGGTGGGCAGCAGCGACGATTGGCATTAGCCGTTCAGTTGATTCGGCAACCCAGCATTCTTTTACTCGATGAACCGACCGCAGGGCTAGATTGGTCGATTCGGCGGCAGCTTGTGAAACTGCTGGCAAAACTGAAAACACACTGGAGTTTGCTGGTTGTGTCGCATGATGCGGGCGATATGCTGGAGATCGCCGATCGTTGCTGGTCGCTGCGCCACGGTGAACTCAAAGAAGTCAAACCCGAAGAGCTTAGAAGATTGGAGCGGGTTGGATGTTAATAGCGTTACCAGAGATGACGGATTTATGGCGATCGACCACCCAATGGAGTCCGAGCGAATTCCAGCGATCGCAGTTTCAGCAGTTTTATGAGCTAGTGATCAAAGGCAATCAGCAGCAGAATTTAACCCGCATTACCGAGCCGGAGGATTTTTGGGAGAAGCATTTGTGGGATTCGCTGCGGGGCGTATTTCCGAAAGCTACAGGGGCAAATCTAAGCGCGATCGATATTGGCACCGGGGCTGGCTTTCCGGGCATTCCAATGGCGATCGCTCGTCCCGACTGGCAAATCACGCTGCTCGATTCGACGCGCAAAAAAGTGACCTTTCTGCAAGACAGTACGAAAGCCCTGCAACTCAGCAATGTGAGATCGATCGTCGATCGCGTTGAGCAAATTGGGCAATCTTCTGGACATCGAGAGAAGTACGATGTGGCAACCATTCGCGCTGTAGCTGCCGCTTCGGTCTGCGCGGAATATGCTTTACCCTTGCTAAAAGTGGGTGGATTAGCGGTGCTATATCGGGGGCAATGGACAGAAGAGGAAGCGATCGCCCTCGATCAAGCGGCAAAAAAATTAGGCGGAGTGGTGGAAGAATGCGATCGCTTTGAAACTCCGTTAACGCATGGGGTTCGACACTGCTTGTATCTGCGTAAAACGTCCCCTACGCTGTCCGAATTTCCAAGAGCGATCGGCATTCCGGCTCAAGATCCGCTCTAAGACTCGGTTTCAGCTTCAGACGGCTCTGCATCGGCTGGAATCTCAGGCTCAGGTTGTGCCGCAGAGGGCTTTGGCGGTCTTGGGCCTCGCATCAAGGCAGGATTGATCGGCGGTGCATCCTTCTTGTCGTCGGATTTCTTGCCGCGATCGTTGCGTTTGCCGCGCTTTTCTCTTTCGGCGGGTTTAGCATCATCTCTGGGGGCATCGCCTTTCTTCGCGGGACGGGGCGCGGACGAAGGCTTGAATCCGTCTGGAAGAGCGGCGGAACTCTCAGTTGGGGACTGATCGGGTGATGCTGAAGTTGCGTCTTCGGCGCTTTTTGCGAGGCGCTCAGACTTTTTAATGGGTCGCTCTACCACAGTGAATCCTTGTAAAGAACGTCCATATTTTAGCGTGCGAGTGAGCGCGTAAAGCTTTGATGTTCTGGCTTCAGTCACTTAGCCTAAAATTGTCCTCTTGCAATTCCAAGTCAGGCGATTCGATAGAATAAGAAACGGTTCGATCGGTTAGTTACCCCAACTAACCTCTACATTATTTTGATTAGGTGTCATGACTCAAACGGTTGAAGCCCTTTTTGAAGAGGGACTGGAGCGCTACAAAGCTGGAGAAGCCCCAGAAAATCTGATTCCAGTGTTTAAAGAAATCTGCGATCGTTCTCGCAAAACGGGTGCAGCTTGGACTTGTTTAGCGTGGCTCTATTTGCTGGCGGATAAGCCTGCGCTGGCATTTCCCGCCGCTCAAAAAGCGGTGAAACTGGTTCCTCAAGATGCGCAAGCTCGCATCAATCTGATTTTGGCAATGTTGGATCTGTCTAAGCCAGGAGTCAGACCCCACGTTGAAATGGCACAACAATTAACCTTTGCGGTTGAAGAATTGCGCGACGAAGTGCAGCAAAATATCGAAGATGGATTGGCAAGAAAACCTGACTGGAAGAGTTTGCAAAGAGTGAAAGCTTGGTTATTTGAATCCTAAGAATCCCTTCATTTTTGTTTACAATCTTCGAGAGTCAGAACGAAATTCTGGCTCTCGAAGATTGTGGAAAGCTGCTATGTGAATTTTGCGTTACGGGATCGACAATCTACGCTACAAAATTGTTGCATTTCGCTGTACAAAACAATCCAATTAATTTATATACTGCAACACAAAATCAAATAATTTAATCATCATCTTAGAAAGTCGATGATAGTATTTGAAAATCAGGATATATTCCTCATTTCTAACAGTCTTTTCGCCACTTTACAGAAGCAAAAAACGGCTTGCGTGAAATTTAATTGTTTACGCAATGGTGTGTTTATTGTCGTTTAACACGCCGTGCTAACACGGCTTATAGCGATTTGATTCTGATTTGCACAAGTGTCGATCGGGCGATTTCTTTGTAGCTTAAGGAGCAAATTATCATGTCTATTGATCGAGTTGGCGTTAAACCTGGTACACGGAATCATAGAGGCTATTTTGTGCAGCAGGCATCGGGCTATGAATTAGTTGAGATGCACCAATCGGGCTGGGCGGTAATTTGTTTGAATGATGCAGTCTGTCACTACGTTGATCCTGAAAATCTGCAATATTCACGCGACAAAGATTTCCCATCGGTTCACGATCTCTAATAACAGTTTATCCCTGGATCATTGGCGTTTGGGCTGCACTGAATTCAGTTGCAGCCCATTTTTTGCTAAGTTAATGAAGATAAATGGCTGAATTGAGTTTATGAAAGAAACGTTTTTTAAGTGGCTGAATACAGTGCTGATGTGGAACTTGTTTTTTGTGCTGCTGTGTTTTGGCTGGTTTGCGATCGCTCTAATCGGTCAGGCTGCAAAAGTGCCACTCGGATTAAACCTGTGGCTTTCACTTTGGACACCTGTGATGCAGCCTGCTTTGGGCATTTTGATGGCGGGTGCGCTCATTAGCGGGGCAAGCAGTTGGATCATCAAGCGCCTGAGTCCCACTGATTAGAGCTAAGATGCCGACTGTTTTGAGGATTAACGCTTACCGCTTCTACTTCTACAGTCACGAACCCAATGAACCTGCTCATATTCATATTGATCGAGATGAGTTGTCCGCCAAATTTTGGTTAGATCCTGTGGGTTTGGCAAAGAATATTGGCTTTAGCGCAAAAGAATTGCGAAGGTTGCAATTTCTAGTTGAACAACATCAAGTAACACTGTTGGAGGCTTGGAATGACTATTTCGAGGATTCAGACAGATGAGCGAGTTAAAGATGTGCATCTCACAGGAGACACGATCGCAGTTGATTTAATGGATGGACGAACAATCACAGTTCCTTTGGTGTGGTATCCGAGGTTATTGAATGCAACTCCTGAGCAAAGAGCAAACTGGCGCGTCTCTGGTGGTGGGTACGGTATTCACTGGGAAGAGATTGATGAAGATCTCAGTACAGAAGGAATGTTGCGGGGTGCGCCTGCTCCACGATCGATCTGAGGATTGCTAAATGCCGGATTCTTCACAAACGATTCATCGGTGAGACTGCGAAGAAAAGCGAGAAGATCCTGCTTTTCACGATCGCTTAACTTAAACCCTTTCACAAATGAACTCTTAAGTGGATTCTCGCTACCCACTCCCGCAAACTGACCTGCGTGAATTGTTCGACCCCCCGCCGCATAATGCTCGATCACTTGCTCTAGTGTGCCAATACTGCCATCGTGCATATAGGGTGCAGTTAAGGCAATATTTCGCAAGGTGGGTGCTTTGAAACGCCCCATATCAGACGGCTTGAGAGTAATTTCGTGAATACCCGTGTTATTAGCGGGATAAGCACCTTTGTTATCGAGATTGTATAGACCAGTGTTGTGAAATGCAATTTCCTTGAAACCAGAACGGGAATGAACGGTGGAATCAGAAAAGTTAATCCCTCCGTGACAATGAAAGCATTCAAGTTTCTCACTTTCAAACAAGGCTTCACCCCGTTTTGCAGCCTCGGAAATTGCCTGATCGTTCCCTCCATAGCGGTATTGATCGTAGGGCGAATTAAACGAAATCAGCGATCGTTCAAATGCTGCGATCGCTTTTACCATTGAATTGATATTAATTTCTTCATTTGCTGCAGCGAACAATTGACGGTACTGCGGATCGTCGCGCAACATCGCAAGAATTTCTGTTTCTTTACCTGCCATGCCCATCTCGATCGGATGTTCCCCAAATAGCGGCACAAGAAGCTGAGTCTCTAGATCAGTCATTAGCGGATTTGCCCAGGTGAGTACCGAATTGTAGGCAACATTCGCTAAGCTCATTGCGTTTCGGGGGTGAGCCTCTCCGGTGGCACCGATCGACACCGATTTTTTCTCAGTAAAGGCGCGGGATTGGTCGTGACAGGTGGCGCAAGAAAATTCACCCGTGACCGAAAGACGCTTTTCATAAAAGAGATGCCGTCCGAGTTCGACTTTTGCAGCACTCATCGGATTGTTGGCAGCCACGATCGGCGGTGGTGTCCATGCGGGGAGTTGCCAATCGTAGCTAGAGGCTGCATCACTTCTAGAAAATGCAGCACTCAAGCCGATCGACAAGCAGAAGGCGAGAAGGGTAAGAATCGCAAGGTTAAACCAGTCCTTCATGGTCGCGGGGCAACTCGAAAGAATATTTGACGGGCAGATTTTCCAGTTTGAGGCAATCCGAAATTCGTGAGAATTGCAGTACAATCGCCGTCTTTAGGATCAGACATACAGCCAAGTCCAGTGTCAGGCTGGTTCTTCGTCAAATTTGAGTCTTCCACTAGAGATTTAAGATCGGCAACAATAACGCTGTTTTCGGGATTAAAGTTTTCAAATGTAATCGTTGCAATATTCGGATTTGAACAACTTTCTGGTTTTTGGCGATTATTCGTAGCATTGCATCCGGTACTACCCAGGTGAATATTAAATCCCTGCTGTTTATTGGATGAGTGAGGTTGATCGTGCTTCATGCCTGACATCGGTAGCGCAAAATCAATTCGAGCAAACTTATAGCCGCCTCTCCAATTCCACCAGAGTGATGTGAGGTTTAAAGGTGAAGGCGCGATCGTTGCATCTTCGTGATTGAGCTTAAACGAAACGCCCAACGCGAAGCGAATTCCCTTGTAATTGCCTTTTGGAATCGTTCCAACAATACGATCGTTTGTCTCAGTTGTACCGTTTGAACACATTCCGGTTTTATTTTCAAAATCAATCAGTGCAACATTCTGATATTGCCAGCGATTATCTTGCGTTAATGTTACGGGAACGGCTTTTCCTTGAGCATCGATCAACGCTACATCTGAGACATAGAAGCGAAAATCAGCAGGAGCAACAGAGGTTGAAGGTGTACCGAGTAAGTAAGTTGAATTACACTGAAACGATTGATCGCCAACCAATCCGCGAAATTGGATCGAAACAGGTTGAGACGATTGAGCGGTCGCACTTGGAATAGAAACCAGTG
This sequence comes from Leptolyngbya sp. AS-A5, assembly GCF_039962495.1. Lineage (NCBI taxonomy): Bacteria > Bacillati > Cyanobacteriota > Cyanophyceae > Leptolyngbyales > Leptolyngbyaceae > Leptolyngbya > Leptolyngbya sp. AS-A5. The sequence continues at coordinate 27,445 of NZ_JAMPLL010000002.1, forward strand.
ACGCGATCGCACCAAAAAATAAAGAGAGCCGTAATCTCATAACACAGCAATTAGGACAAACTTCTCAACTCTAGGACAAGCACCACTCGGATTCAAACGACGCGCTGTAAAACTTAGCTTATAACGATTGTTCTGAGCGCTGACCAACGCTGCCGCAGTACCGCAGACAACGTCCTTAATCCCCACTGTTCACAGCGTCGATGCCCCACTTCAATCACACCCATTCCCGTATCTAACACGGCTTGTTTAGCGGAAACACGAAACTGTCCAGTAATGTAAACGGTTGCACCTTGCTCTGCTGCCGATCGAATCAAACCATCATTCATTGATCCCACGATCGCCACTTTCCCCGTCGTATCCGCCTGTCCGTTAGCTTCGCTACACGAGTACGTGTTCGCAGACTCATAACCCCCAAAAATCTCTCGCACCTGAAAACAGTAGCGATCAAAACTTTGAGATGGAACCTCTCCAATCATACCGATCGCTCGGTCTGCTTTGTATCCGAACGGCTGCACGTTCACAAGCGATAATACATCTGCCAATTGCAAGTTAAATCCTAACGTCAACCGCTCATCGAACGCTAAATGATAAAAAACGATACCAATATCAAGATCAGAATTAAACTGCCAAGGACGATGTAAGAAGAGTGCATCAATTTGATTTTTTGTGACCCAGTAATCGATCTGCGGAATCGGTTCAAGCGCCAGTCCTAAGCGGCGAATCGGACGATCGCTGAGTTGATAAATTCCGCCTCGCTCCTCTTCAGGATACCGATCCACATTGAAGAAGCGATCGAGAAATTCAACCAGTAACTGCTGAGTAATCATGTCAGCACAATCGGATCAAGGGCGCGATCGTGCCACTGTCGCCTTGACCACTCGGAAACATAAGGACGCAGAATAAACTTCACCGGATCATCTGCGGTCACATCAATCCTCACAAATGAGTAAGGGCGCTGTTTGTAAGCTCCTTGTCCAGTTCGTCCCACAAACAGTTGAGATTTCGCGACAATTCGCTCCTCTGACTCGATCCGCTCTGTAATCTCAGCTCCCTCTTCTCGCTGTCGCCGCAAACTATAGCCGCTTCCCCCACAGACTACCCAATTCATATTTGAGTCTGCGTGTCCGGTATCTCCAGTCCGCAAATACTCAAAACAATGAGCATGACCATTCAGAACTAGATCCACGATCGGGCGACCTTTCAGATCAATCTCTCTTGCCACATCATCGAACACCTGCCGCAATCGATAGCGCACTGCTAAAGTTTGCGCCTGATACCATTTCGTTGCCTCCGTTACATAAGGCGGATGATGAAAATAAACGACGCGCCCTCGCACCTCTGGAGATCGCCAAGACTGAACCAAGCGATCGCGCAACCAATCCAACTGCTCATAATCGCTCTCAACGCTCGTTTCCGCATTCAATTGTTTCTCAATATCAATCTGGATCTCCTCAAGCTGCTGCAATTTGACCCGGATATCATCCGCTTGATCCGATTGTTCAGGTTCGTTAATATCAAGCCGAGAAATATCGACCATCAACTGCTGCATCTCTTGTTCGATCGCCGCACGTTGTTCGGTTAACCGTCGTCGATCGGCTCGTCCTGCTTGACCTGCCGAAAGCGGGGTCGGCTCATTAATCGTATTAGAATCGAGCGCAAAGAAATCAATCCCACCATAGCGAAAAGTGTAGTAACGATTCGGCAATCGCGTAAATGATCCCGGTTGATATCGCAAGCATCGTCCGGTCGAGGTTTCAGCTGTGTAGTGTTGATCGAGATGCGTCGCTAATTTCCCATGCTGTTCTGCAACCGACAGCAAATCCATGAACGCCTGCGCGAACGCTTTTCCCTGATAAGACCCATGAAATCGAATATCAAAATCAATCCGCGATCGTAATAGTTTTCTAATCGGATAAGAGACCTGTGAAAGAATTCCATAAACCAAAGGAAGATCATAATAATCATGATTTCCAAGTACAGGTAAAAACGGCAGATTAAACACCATTTGATCAAATGCAATCTGGCTCGGTGTTTCTCCTCCAACCAAAAACTCTCGGTACGGCTCAATAAAATTATGTGGATAAAACTCGCTAGAGCCAACCAGATAAATCACATCTCCGGTGTGCAGAATAAAGCGAGATTCATCACGGTGCGGCAGCATTTGTTCTGCGATTCTCCGCTGAGGAAAATGTCCCGGATGCCGCCCAGATCCGCTATCCCCAATCACTAAGAACGAGAAAGCATCTTGCTCTCGATCGTCCTCAATCACTAATCGAGTTTGATCAATCCCGCGATCGATCAAACTGGGTGTACGCCATTTCACGCGCTCCTGCATCTTTTGAATCTTGAGCGAGGTTGCCGGATCGGAAACGAATCTCATCATGAATGACTAATCTGTGCGACACCAAAACTTATCCTAACGAGCAAACTTGCTCACGCCATCTTCTTCAGAAAGATTTCATTCAAGATGATTGAGTTAAGTCTATGAAGATTCTGCAAAAATTTCTATGTATACCGGATCACCCTAAATCCCGTAACGCAATCAAATCGATAAACCTTCTATGATCCCCATGCTGAATCCATTAAGAATCAAGATTGTACTAGGGTATACTGTTGTAAACATTGCGTTCTGCTTTTAATTCAGAATCCCAATGTGTTTTGTTCGATGGTGTGAATACGGAAGTGATCATGTCTAATAACTTGTGGAAATCGCTGCTGGTTAATCCAGTGCTGCTTGGTGCTACGCTGACTGTCTCCGCTGCTCTTGGTGCAACTGGCGTTGCTGCGAACGAAGTCAAAGCTGATGCAACGACTCAAACTGTTTCCTCACTCGATCAATTAAGTGCCTATAGCAATGAGGGTGTTGTTTCAGCAAATCAAGCTGGACAAGTCACCTCGGTTTCTCAGCTCTCGGATGTGCGCCCCACCGACTGGGCATTCCAAGCCCTGCAATCCCTCGTTGAACGCTACGGCTGTATCGCGGGTTATCCCGATCGTACCTTCCGTGGCAACCGCGCCACCACTCGGTTTGAATTCGCTGCCGGCCTGAACGCCTGCCTCAACCGCATCAACGAACTAATTGCAGCATCGACCGCAGACTTGGTGAAGAAAGAAGACTTGGCAACGCTGCAAAAGCTGCAAGAGCAGTTTGCGGCAGAATTAGCCACACTGCGAGGACGAGTGGATGCGCTCGAAGCACGTACCACGACCTTAGAGAAGCAGCAGTTCTCAACCACGACGAAACTGCAAGGGGAAGCAATCTTCTCGATCTCAGGTGCTCAGGGCGATCAAGTCGCTGTTTCTAGCTTTACAGGCACTGGCGCTCCCACAGCGACAACGCCCGAAGTTGCTGACAATACCACCTTCAGCAATCGGGTTCGTCTGAGCCTGTTGACCAGCTTTACCGGAAAAGACACCTTATTAACTCGTTTGCAAGGTCGCAACATTCCGAACTTTGGGGGCGCAACCGTAACCGGCACGAACATGGCACGTCTGTCTTATGAAGGCGGCGGCCCTTCCGGCAACCAGGTTGGAATCGATAAATTGTTCTACCGCTTCCCGATCGGCAATGGTGGACAAATCACGCTCGACGCATTCGGCGGTGAATTCTACAACAACATGCCGAACTTCAACCCCTTGTTGGCAAGCGACGGACAAGGATCGATCTCCCGCTTTGGTCGATTCAACCCGGTCTACCGTGCTGCTGCTGGCGGTACAGGGATAACGCTCAACTACCCGTTGGGCAACGCGCTCACCGTCTCTCTCGGCTACCTGGCTAGCAACGCCAACAACCCAGGCGATCGATTTGGCTTGTTCAATGGCTCAAATGCTGCGATCGCTCAGTTAGGCTTCAAACCTGCTAGCAATATCGACCTAGGCTTAACCTATGTCCGCTCCTACACCAACTTTGCGGCTGGAGATGCTGGTTCGATTAACGTCTCTCAGGGTGTAGTGGGTGCAACCGGAAGCGCCTTGGCAAATGCTCCGTTTGGCGCGGTGGCAACTAGCGCGAATAACTTCGGCATTCAAGGTGCATTCCGCATCACGCCAAACTTCACGCTGGCGGCTTGGGGTGGATACACTCAAGCTTTCAGAGAAAGCCCACTTCCCTCGGCTACCGGTCGTCGTGCTGAGGCTTGGAACTGGGCAGTCTCTCTGGCATTCCCAGACTTGGGCGGTAAAGGCAACCTCGCAGGTGTCATCTTTGGCGTTCCGCCGAGAGCTTCATCGCTGAACGTTGCTGGTCGCAACGACCGCGATGTATCCTACCACCTGGAAGGATTGTATCGCCTCCGCCTCAATCAGAATCTCTCAATTACACCGGGCATCATCGTGATTCTCAATCCCGAACATAATGACGCGAACCGCGCTGTTTATGTCGGTACGATTCGGACGACCTTCACGTTCTAATCGGATTCCAGCTTGAGTGATCACGCGGCGTATTATCGTCCGCAAAGCCCCGCAACTTGCGGGGCTTTTTTATTACATTTAGAAAACCTGCAAAACCCTAGTGTTAAACCGGAGTATACTAGAAAGAGCCTGTTAACCTGATCCCAGAGTGTACCCGTGGAGATTTCCTGTAAGAGTGAGTATGCGCTACTTGCACTGATTGAGCTATCTGTCGCTTATGACAGCGGCGAACCTCTGCAAATTCGACAGATTTCCGCCCAGCAAAATATTCCCGATCGCTATCTCGAACAACTGCTGGCAACCCTGCGACGCGGTGGAATTGTGCGATCGCAGCGGGGCGCAAAAGGCGGATACCTACTCGCGCGGGAACCGTGGAAAATTACGCTCTTTGAAGTGTTAGCTTGTCTTGAAGGCTTTGATAGCCAACCGATCGACCAGGAAACCGCACTCAAATCCGGCAAAACGCTAGAAGGATCGATCGTGTGCGAGATCTGGCAAGAGGCGAACGATGCGGCAAACGCAGTGTTTCAGAAATACACGCTGAAGGATTTGCGTGAGCGCCGGGATTCTCGTCGCCAGCTCGATTTCATGTATTACATTTGATCTGCTGTTGTCGATCGGATGATTGGATTGTCCCGCTCCTGCTCTCTTCGTTTATTATCCGAACTTTTCACCCCCCTGTCTTACTTGTCTTATGCGTATTGCTCAGAATGTCACTGCTTTAATTGGACACACGCCCCTGGTTCAACTCAATCGCATTCCTCAAGCCGAAGGATGCGTCGCTCGAATTGTGGTAAAACTCGAAGGCATGAACCCCTCTGCCTCGGTCAAGGATCGAATTGGCATCAGCATGATTCAAGCGGCTGAGCGTGAGGGCTTGATCTCACCTGGAAAAACGGTTTTAGTTGAGCCAACCTCTGGAAACACTGGAATTGCTCTAGCGATGGCAGCAGCGGCGAAGGGATATCGGTTAATCCTAACCATGCCAGAAACCATGAGTTCAGAACGTCGATCGATGCTGAGAGCTTACGGAGCCGAATTAGAACTGACTCCGGGAATTGAAGGAATGGCAGGCTGTATTCAGCGAGCGCAGCATATTGTGGATACGACTCCTCATGCGTATATGCTGCAACAGTTTCGCAATCCCGCCAATCCCCAAGTTCACCGAGAAACGACGGCTGCGGAAATTTGGGAAGATACCGAAGGCGAGGTCGATTTCATCGTGGCGGGAATCGGTACGGGCGGAACGATTACGGGCGTTGCAGAAGTGATTAAACAGCGCAAACCGAGCTTCAGGGCGATCGCGGTTGAACCCGCAAACAGTCCGGTTTTATCGGGTGGACGACCGGGGCCGCACAAAATTCAGGGAATTGGAGCCGGATTCGTGCCGCCTGTGTTAAATGTCGAGCTGATCGACGAAGTGATCTCAGTGTCGGATGATGATGCGATCGCCTATAGCCGACGGATGGCGCGGGAAGAAGGCTTGCTGTCTGGGATTTCCAGCGGTGCGGCACTAAAGGCAGCGATCGAGATTGGCAAACGTCCTGAAAATGCAGGCAAGCTGATCGTGATGATTCAACCGAGCTTTGGTGAGCGATATCTCAGTACGGCACTGTTTCAAGATCCAGAGTTAACGATGCCTGCGATGCTAAATGGCTAAAGTTTGGGGACTAGAGAAACTGTATAAAGATAGAAATTGATTGACAAAAAAGCGTTTCTCTAGTCCCTAGTCCCTCACCCCATACGCCTTTTAGAATGAGCGTATGGCAACTCACACCCTCACCCACTACCAAATTCTCGACCTTGATCCGACGGCGACCCAAACCGAGATCAAGCAAGCCTATCGACGGTTGGCGAAAGAGTTTCACCCCGATAGCAATCGTGCTACCTCAAGTCACGAGAAGATTTCTCGAATCAACGCAGCTTACGAGGTGCTGGGCGATCCGCAGAGGCGGCGATCGTATGATCAGCAGCTTCGCTATCTAGAGGCGGGATTGTCTGAAGCAGAGCTACGATCGCGCCGCCAACGCACGGAAGAGGCACAAGCCCAGTACCGTAAGCAGCGAGAAGCGGAACAACATGCAGATCAGCAGCTAAAACTCTGGCTAAAACTCCATACGTCTGTCAATCGTCTCTTGAATCAAATCATTCGTCCACTGAAATCGCAGATCAACGAACTCGCTGCTGATCCGTTTGATGATGAATTGATGAAAAATTTTCAGACGTATTTAGAAGAGTGTCAAGAGTTGTTAGCAAAGGCGCAACAAACCTTTCGATCGCTCCCTAACCCTCCCAGCGCCGCAAATGCAGCCGCAAATCTCTATTACTGCCTGAATCAACTAAGCGATGGCATCGACGAACTAAGTTACTTCACCTATAACTACGATGACCATCATCTTCGCAATGGTCGGGAACTGTTTCGGATTGCAGAAGGACTGCGCCGAGAAGCTCAAGCTGCGGTTCGAGAGATTCCGCGTTAGTCAACTGGAAAGCTGTAAATTTATAAAAAACGCTAAGAAGAAATTTAGCTAGGGCAATCTCCTACAGCCTTGAATTGACATCGCTAAATCTTGTTTAGAAATAAGACTGTAGCGTCCCTCGTCGCCGCACATCTAAAGTCGCACAGTGGAACGAACCACCGAAGGCTGGATACTCATGAAATGGACAGGGAATTGGCTCAAATCCGTATTCTTTCAGCGTCTTCATCATTGAGGTTTGATTCTTTTCGACAATGACTCGTTTCTCATCCAACATCAGCATGTTTAAGCTGATCCAATTACTGGTCAGGGAGACATAACTTGATAGCTGTCCCGGATTTGGTTCAGGTGGGGGTGCAATGATAATGTCCCACGACTTAAACATGGATGGCAGAGTTTCAGGATCAATATAGTTAGGATTGATCAGTAGCTTACCCGGAGCCAGAGGCATAAAGGTACTATCAATGTGCATCGGTGTCCGACACTTAGTTTGAATGATGTGAATGCGGTACTGATCGCCTAGGTGTCGCTGCATCCAGGTAATGCCTGCAAGGTTTGTCACATTGCTTTGCTGCACAAAGATATCTCTACCACAGCGAATAAAATCGGCAGCATCAAAGACGGGTTCAGATTCGTTGATCACATACCGCATTGGTTCACCCGATTCGGGAACTGTGTAGGTGTAATCGTAGAGATCATCGAGCAACATCGGCTTAGGCGCAGCAGTCCAGCGTGCTCCCTTTGCAAAGTATTCCTGGAACAACGATCGATACGCATAGCCTTCAAGGAAGCGCGATCGCCATGCCATTGGCGTTTCGATAATTTCGTTGCCGATGACGATAAAGCCGTCTCTAGGGCAGGCAACACAGTGACCCCGTGAAGACCAATAGGGCGTTTTGTAGGTCGCAGAAAAATTGAGAACGTCAGGGCGACGGACGGTAACGCCTTCTGCTTGCAGAATGTGAATGAATTCATCGAGCTGCTTTTGTGCCCGTTTAATCAAAAACCTTGGATAAGGCATCCCGCCAAAAATTTTGAGCAATCTAGCGGATTTTTTTGGAATATTAAAGGTAACAGCGGGATGACTAGGGGGAATCGTTGCACCTTCTAATCGTCCCACAATGACTTCTTCTAGTGGATCCCAGGAATTGTAGGAATTAACGGGACAAGTCGATGGTTGTTGGTGTGAATTGTTCTTGATGCTTTGCGAGGAAGTGATTTCGGTCATGCTTTTTTCGTTAAGGATTTAGGAACGCACAGTTCTTTCTACTTTCAGAAACTTACCTAAAAAAAACTTACCTAAAAAACAAGAATTTTTCTACTTGCAGGACAGTATGTATATCTGTCGGTATGTCTGTCGCTAATACCCAACTCCGCTAACGATTCAATCGAGTCGCTTCTCTGTTTTCTCTGTCATTTCATCCACTGTTGAACCCAACTTTTTGTATCAGTTCTGTTTACTGTATCAGGTCGAATCTCTAGATAACGAGCGATCGCTTGATTGTTTTTGCCCGCATTCTTAGGGCATTAATTCATACAACGCCCCGGCATACTTAACGCTTTGTGAAAATCAGTAGCGCTAAGAGACAGTTGCGATGAAAAATAGATTTCATTGGCTTGTCAGGGGGTTGAAGCATTTTTATCTGAAACTGGAGAAAGATAATGAGGAAATCACATAAACTTGGGATTTTTATCTCTGGGCTGTTGATGTTACTCGTCGTGAGCATCAATGCCGTTCACGCAAACACCATAGTGCAAGGGACTCCTCAGTCGATCGGGCAGGGAACTGCTCGTTCCTATGTTGCATTAGACAATCGGAGGCGCGTTTCCGAATTAGGTGTAATTCTCTCAGAATCCGCACTGTCTGACTTGCCCACAACCATGACTGAGATTGAATTAGCCCTGCCACGTCAAGCAAGCCGCACGACTCCATTCACTCACATCGGGCTGAACTGGAATCCCCAGGGACATCCGCCAGCACCCATCTATGGCACTCCCCACTTTGATGTGCATTTCTATACCATTTCACAAGCTGCACGTCGGCGCATTACTGCAATCGGGAAGGATGCGGAACGGGCTTACATCAAGCCAGATGCTCGGTTCATTCCAGCGGGCTATGTGATGGCTCCCGACAGTGCTGAACCGGGACAGGGATCGCACTGGATTGATCCTAAATCGGATGAATTTCAGGGTGCGCCGCACGGGTTTAACCACACGTTCATCTATGGCTTCTACAACGGAAAAATGAATTTCTTAGAGCCAATGATTAGCAAAGCGGCATTTGACCAACGTCAATCCTTCCAGAAGACGATCGCTCGTCCTGTTCGCTACTCTACACCTGGAAGATATCCTCGCCAATATAGTATGAGCTACGACTCTCAGGCTCATCAGTTCCGCATTTCGCTTAGTAAGTTCGTTCAGTAAGAAATGATGCAGGGTAATCTACTTGGTTGTGGCACTTTGTTGTTGCACAGCTTGGCTGTAGTGCTGTGCAACAACAGCCAGTTTTTACTCGTCGCGCCCATGCACTTGAGCAGGCGGACTGGTTGCCTCGATCGCGGTAAACGATTCCAAAATTTTGTAGCTATGGCTTGCACCTTTAGGCACGACCCAAGAATTTCCTGGCTCTAGAAGCACCATTTGTCCCTCAAGATGCAACTCGGCTTTACCCTGAATCACATATCCAACCGTTTCATACTCCCGTTGAGTCGCAGGCTTGGCTTCCGCAGGTGGCTCGTTCTCCCACAAGCGCATTGAAAGGCTTTTACCAGAGGCGAGGTACTTCTGCCCCATTTCGCCTGTTGGTGAGAACTGAGCATCGACTTTTTTAACGCTAGTGTCTGTCATAAGGATTCCTCAATGATGCGATCAGCCTAAAATGCATCAGGAAGACATACCTCTTGCTTTGGGTCGATCGTTTCTACAAGGACAGCTTCTGCAGCAGTTCCGGTAAACGTGCCCTCTCTTGCAAAGATTAGACCTCCTTGTCTTGCAATGTGCCAGTGACTTCCGAACCTGTTTCTGCGATTCCAGGCAAGGCGAAAAAACTTACCTGATCAGCATGGATTAGTGTACGGACAGCCATTGATACAAGTAGTGCAGCAATAATTAAGCGAGTTTTTCAGGGTTGCATGACTGTGCTGTCGATCGCAGAATGCCAAACTAGATTGGGTGTGATACTCTAGAGGGCAAAATTGCGAAAAAAGTAGAAGCTTGAATCGACGTGAGATCAGCAGCATTAGTAAATTTTGTAATGCTGTGTGGCTGGGTTTTCTATCTTTTGCTTAACGCTAAAGCTCTACTTAACCCATCTATCTATTTATGATGAATAGGAGTTTTGATGCTTCAAAAACTGCTTTCCAAGCCTAATAGTTCTTATCCGCTCATAACTATTCTATTTACTGCTGCTGCCATTCGTCTTTATCGCATTGATTTACCTTTTATCAGCCCTGCTAGTTGGCGAGAGACTGATACTGCAACGATAGCTGATAACTTTTATCGGTGGAACTGGAACATTTTCTATCCCGCTATCAGCTGGAATGGTTCTGAACCCAGCTTTGTTGGATATGAATTTCAGACCGTTACTTACATTTCAGCTCAGTTATACCGCATCTTTGGACAGCATGACTGGGTTGCGCGTGTAGTAGCAATCTCATTCGGACTATTGAGCATCTTTGCGCTTTATCAGTTAGTTTATCGAGCCTGGGATCAAAAACACGCCATTATTAGTGCGACTATTTTGGCGATTTTTCCGGGAAGTATCTATGTGGATCGCGCTTTCTTGCCTGATCCGGTGATGGTTTCATTGATGGTCACAAGCTTTTGGCTTTTGGTGGCATTTTTGCAAACTGAACGCATCCGCTACTTGATCATCACTAGCCTTGTTGCAATGCTTGGTATTCTAACCAAAATAACAGGGATTTTTCTTGGAATTCCAATACTTTATGCAGTAATAACAATCTTACGCCGTAAGCGCCCTTTTCCGATTAAACAAGCTTCTTATATTGGGATTGCTGCTGTAATAGCACTCATTCCTGTCGTTGCTTACTATCTGTGGGCAGGTTATGTTTCTCGAACCTATCCTCCCTATCATATTGCGGCGGCTGGTAACTTTGTTTGGAATGACGGGTTAAATCAATGGCTAGAGAAGGGTTATTACATTCGCCGACTTTATGGCAGCCTAAAAGAATTCTGGACCTATCCTTTGATGGCTCTTGTTGCAGTTGGGGTATTTCTTCGTCCTCCTGGAAGCTCCGAAGCCTCCAACAGCAATAAATTGCCCTGGGTTTTCCACTGGTGGATTTTTGCGATCGCCCTCTATTACTTAATTGGTGCTAAACAGTTAATTGATAATCCCCACAATCTCAATATTCTTCATCCAGCCGCCGCAGCCTTGGTCGCCCGTGCTTTGGTCGTGACAACTGCTGCGATTCATCGAGCTGTCGGAATCAAGGGGTCGATCGCATTCCTACTCATTACATTTCTCATTGTTGCTGGAAATTCCTACTACAGCCTAAAGTATTGGACAGGAAGCAACTCTTCAAACTATCTAAGAGAGGGATATGAGTTGGGATTAGCACTTCGCAAGGTAACGCAGCCAAACGATCTGGTTGTGACTGTAGGACCTCAAATTGGTAATCCAATCGCTATTTACTACAGTCAACGAAAAGGATGGACATTTCCGCCTGCGTGGAAAGGGGTGGTGTGGTGGGCAGAAGACGACCTCAATGATGGCAGAAAGTCAGTTTCACTGCTGAAGGAGCTTGAAAGCAAAGGCGCTAAATATTTGGGAGTCGTTCATTTTCAAAAAGAAAAGATTTGGAAAAACAATCCAGAACTGGCTGGATATATCGATCGCACCTTTCCACAGGTTCAGACAAGTGAGAGCTATGCTATCTATCGTATTGCTTCAGACAAGTAATATATCCTCATACCATGACCGATTAGTGTGCTTGGTAACTGTTTTGATACCGTGACTGTACGATCGTTAAGTCGTCATGCCACTTTATTGAGTAATGCTAAGACTCCCAACCTGTTTAGCGGGCGGTGTCATGATGGAAATGGCGTGACCCCAAAACCGGAGGGAAGTTGCAGATGATGAGTCGGGTTCTCGATCGCCATCATACTCAGGTGATTGGTCAAGGTGAACAAACCTTGGTGTTTGCTCATGGATTTGGCACGGATCAGACCGCTTGGCGTAATCAGGTTGCGGCATTTGAACCGTTCTATCGCATCGTTTTGTTTGATCATATTGGTGCGGGTCGATCGGATATGAACGCCTACAGCCCTCGTCGCTATCGGTCTTTGTACAGCTACGCTGAAGATGTGCTGGAACTTTGTGCAGAACTGCGGTTAACCGATGTGATTTTTGTGGGGCATTCGGTCAGCGGCATGGTGGGAATGCTGGCGGCATTGCTTGATCCAGCACGGTTTCGTCAATTGGTGTTGATTAGTGCGTCCCCTCGATATTTGAATGATCCAGCAGACAACTATATTGGGGGATTTGAGCAATTCGATCTCGATGCCCTGTATGCGGCAATGTCAACCAATTACTATGCTTGGGCGAGTGGCTTTGCACCCTTGGCAATGCGGAACCCAGAGCGCCCAGAGCTAGCGATCGAGTTTGCCACATCGCTCTCTGCCATTCGTCCCGATGTTGCACAATCCGTAGCGCGGGTCATTTTTCAGTCGGATCACCGCGCTGAACTTCCCAAGCTCAACGTGCCAACAATAATCCTTCAGGCAAACAATGACATTGCGGTACCGCCCCAAGTTGGCAGATATATGGCAGAGAAAATTCCTCAAGCTGAACTCATTCACATTGATGCAGAGGGGCATCTTCCACATCTCAGTGCGCCCGCTTTGGTGACAAGAACACTGGCAGAATGTTTTACCGTTTAACCCGATTTGATCGTTCTCCTGAACGACTTCCGACGGTTGCACCTTTGATTTTGGCAATGATGGCGGCTGGATTGGGATTAGAACTGTTGGTGCAAGCGTCTTTTGTTTTGCTTGCTGCCCCAATATGGTTCGCGCTTTGCGTGTTGTTACCGCGATCTCAGTGGATTGGTTTACTTGGTTTTGGAGCTTTGTTGAACCCTGAAGTGTTGCCCCAGCAAGCCGTGGCGTTGGGATTGGTGGGGGTGTTGGGGGTGGGGGTGCGATCGTACCTTTTGCGGCAAGAATGGCAATGGGCATCTGAGGCAATGTTGGCATCGCTGATTCAAGATGAAGCGGCGATGACCCCAGAACAGGCGATGACGGGCACACTGTTTCGGCTGAAGGAGCTTGTCGGAGCGACAGGCGCGATCGCGTTGCGTCAGTTGGATGAGGTCACGGCTGAGGTGCTGGTGGCATTACCGGCTACAGCGCTGCCTGTTCAGTTGACAACGCCGACCTTATTTGCGGAAGCGATCGTCCAAGACCAATGCCTTTGCTACCCAGATTATGCCTCGGTGCCTCAAGCTTCTCCGGCTTTGTTAGCACAGGGAGTGCGATCAATTGCGGTGTTACCGTTGCAGCAGCTTGAAAACGTCAAAGGTGCCATTCTGCTGATGTGGGATCGGCGCGTTGAACCTTCTGCATTCTTGAAGCAGTTCCTTGAATCTCTGCGGGGTGGATTGAGTAATCTGCTGAGATTTCAAGACCTAACGCTGCGGTTTGATAAGCTGCAAGCTCGATTTGAAGCGATGCTGGAAACGATTCCTCAAGGAATTGTCTTTATGGATGAAAGCGGCGAACAGGGATGGATCAACCAAACCGCAGCGCGCTATCTGAAGTTAAATCCTGGTGCGGTGGAGCCGAGTGAGATTGCTCAAGCAATGATTGCACTGCGTCTAAATGCCGATAATCAAGCTGAAATTACGGCGCAATCGGCTGGATTGTTTGCCCATCCTGATGCCGAAATTCGCGATTGGCACTGGCTGTTTAGTCAACCGGACGCGCTCGTGCTGAGCCTTTCCAGTACGCCGACTCAGGTACACGATGTGCCCGGTCGCTTGTGGGTACTCGACAACATTACAGAGCGCCAGCAGGCAGAACAGGCAATGCAGACGGCACGAGAACTGGCGGAATCTGCAACCCGTGCTAAGAGTGAATTTTTAGCCAATATGAGCCACGAAATCCGCACCCCGCTCAACGGCATTCTGGGATATGCCCAAATTTTAGAAAAAGACCGCGCCCTGAATGACCTTCAGAAAAAGGGACTCGTCACGATTCGACAATGCGGAGAACATTTGCTGACTCTGATTAACGACTTACTCGACTTGTCTAAAATCGAAGCTCAGAGAATGGAGCTTACGCCGACAGATCTGCATTTTCCTGCGTTTTTGGAGGCGATCGCGGATATCTGTCGAGTTCGCGCTGAGCAAAAGAAAATTACATTGACCTATCAAACTTTGTCGCCGCTGCCCGAATTTGTCTGTGCCGATGAAAAGCGGCTGCGCCAAATTTTGCTCAATATTCTAGGCAATGCTGTCAAGTTTACCGAAGTTGGCGGTGTGCTTTTTGAGGTCAGTGTTGTTGAGAATTCAGTTGAAAGTGCAAAAGTTCGCTTTGAGATTCAGGATACCGGAATTGGAATTGCTCCAGAACAGCTAGAAGTGATTTTTTCGCCGTTTCAGCAGGTCGGAGACAACGATCGCAAAACCGAAGGCACCGGATTAGGACTTTCGATTAGTCGGCAACTGGTGAAAATTATGGGTTCAGAAGTGCAGGTTAGAAGCACACCCGGCAAAGGCAGCACGTTCTGGTTTGAGTTAGACTTGCCGAAAATAGAACTCCGATCGCTTGAATCGAATCGGTATCTCTCGAATCAACGCGCCATTGTGGGGTATGCGGGCAGATCTCGCACCGTGTTAGTTGTAGACGATCAGTGGGCAAACCGATCGATTCTGGTGCACCTGTTAGAACCGCTCGGATTTAACCTGATCGAAGCCGAAAACGGTCAAGAAGGGCTGCAAAAAGCGCACCAGTTCAAACCGGATGTCATTTTGCTCGATCTCGTTATGCCCGTGATGGATGGGTTTGAGGCAGTGCGACAAATCCGTCAATCTTCCGAGATCCGCGATACGATCGTGATTGCCACATCTGCCAGTGTTTTTGGCTATAACCAGCAAGCAAGCCAAGCTTCAGGTTGTAATGGTTTTGTTCCTAAGCCCGTTCGAGAAGCAGAACTGCTGACTCAACTTCAAACTCATCTCAATCTAGAGTGGCAGTACGAAGCGGAAACAGAGTCTCTTGTGAAAGTGGCAATCGCGCAAGACCCAGCAAAAACGCTGACTGCCCCCCCTCAGACCGAACTCGACGCGCTCCTCAATCTCGCCAGAATGGGTGATCTCAAAGGAATCCTTGAGCAAGCCACTCATTTAGAACAGCAAAATCCTGAATGGGTTCCGTTTGCAGCGCAGCTTCGGCACCTCGCGCAAGGATTTAAAGAACGGCAAATTCTGGAATTGATTAAACGCTATCAGAAGGGTAGCCATGAACTCTAAAATGACTGAGCAAGGAACAATACTGGTCGTCGATGATACCCCTACCAATTTAGAGGTGTTGTTTGATTTGTTGGGAGACTCCGGTTTTCGGGTGTTAGTTGCTGAGAATGGGGAAAGCGCGATCGACAAAGCAAACTACGCTCATCCAGATTTGATTCTGCTCGACATTCTCATGCCCGGAATGGATGGGTTTGAAACCTGTCGCCGTCTGAAAGCAAACGCAGATACCAGCACCATTCCGATTATTTTTCTCACCGCGCTAACGGATTCCGTAGACAAGGTTAGGGGGTTTGATTTAGGGGCAGTTGACTTTATCACCAAGCCTTTGCAGTGCGAAGAAGTGTTAGCCCGCGTCAAAACTCAACTGCGATTACAAAATCTCACCAAGCAACTTCAACATCAAATTGCCCAAGAGCGCTTAATCGGAGAAATTGCTCAGGGCATTCGTCGATCGCTCAAGCTCGATGAAGTGTTGCAAACGACCGTTGAGCAGGTGCGGCAGTTTTTGCACAGCGATCGCGTTGTGATTCTTCGCTTTGAGTCCGATTGGGGTGGACGAATTGTGACCGAATCGGTTGATCCTGCCTGGAAATCTATCCTCTTGACTGATTTTCGCGATTCTTGCTTTAGCGAACATTACGTCGCTTATTATCAACACGGTCAAACCAGCGCGAAGCCCGATATCTATCAAGCAGGCTTAAGTGCTTGTCACATTGAACTTTTAGAACAGGCTCAAGTTCGAGCCAACTTAATAGTTCCAATTCTGCAAAATAACTATTTGTGGGGATTGTTAATCGCGCATCACTGTTCCAGTCCGCGAGAGTGGCAAGCGATCGAGACAACGCTACTTCAGCAACTAGCAACTCAGTTAGGGATTGCAATTCAACAATCGGAACTCTATGAGCGCACCCAGAATGAGCTAATCGAGCGGCGACGCGCTGAGCAAATCATCCGAGAGCAAGTGGCACTGCTGAATGTTGCCTCTGATGCGATCTATGCTCGCGACTTACAGAATCACATTCTATTTTGGAATCAATCCGCAGAACAACTCTACGGCTGGTCACAAGCAGAACTACAAACGGCACCTGAATTGTTGAGCCACCTTCAACCCCAGGAGTTTGAAACTGTGCTTAAAATGGTGTTTGAGCAGGGATCGTGGCAAGGAGAAGTTCAGAAAGCGACCAAGTCAGGCAAAGCAATCATGGTGCTGAGCCGGATGACGCTTGTGCGTGACGAATCAGGTACACCAAAATCGATTTTGACAGTTGATACCGATATTACCGAGAAAAAGCTGCTGGAAGCTCAATTTCTGCGGGCCCAGCGCTTAGAAAGTATTGGAACCCTCGCCAGTGGTGTTGCCCATGATCTCAATAACATTCTCACCCCGATTTTAGCCTCAGCCCAACTGTTGCCGCTGAAGTTTCCTAATCTCGACGATCGCACTCGGAAACTGCTCACAACGGTCGAAGCAAACGCGAAACGCGGGGCTGACTTAGTAAAACAAGTGCTGTCATTTGCACGAGGCACAGAAGGAAGACGCACCCCCGTTCAGGTGGCGCATTTACTGGGAGAGATTGAGCAAATCGCCAACCGCACCTTTCCGAAGTCGATCACCGTTCAGGTTGATCTGCCCTCCTCAATGCTCAACCTCGTTTATGCAGATGCCACCCAACTGCATCAGGTGTTGATGAATCTTTGTATCAATGCTCGTGATGCAATGCCTGATGGTGGGGTACTCACCATTGCTGCTAGCAATGTTTTCATTGATGAATCTCATGCCCGCATCCAGCTTGATGCGAAAATGGGAAACTACGTGATGACTGCAGTTTCGGATACGGGAACAGGAATTCCACCGGAAGTGATCGATCGCATCTTTGACCCATTTTTCACCACCAAAGAAGTCGGCAAAGGAACTGGCTTAGGACTTTCAACCGTGTTAGGAATTATCAAAAGTCATGCAGGATTCATTGAGATAGATAGCCAGATGGGTCAAGGAACCTGCTTTAGAGTTTACTTACCGACCACTGGAGATAAGGCTATCTCCTCAATGGCTTCTCTAGATTTGCTTCCCGGATCGGGTGAGGTCATTTTAGTCGTGGATGATGAATCGTCGATTCAAGATGTTACTAAAGCGATTTTAGAAGAGCAGAATTATCGTGTGTTAACGGCAAGCAATGGCTTTGAAGCAATCTCGCTCTACGCGAAGCACAAGCAAGAGATTGCCGTGATCTTGATGGATCTAATGATGCCTGCAATGGATGGAGCAACAGCGATTCGCACCTTGAGAAAAATGAATCCTGATGTCAGGGTGATTGCTACGAGTGGTTTGATGTTAAGTAACACCATAGCGGATGTTGCCAGTGTCGGTGTCGATTCATTTCTATCAAAGCCTTATACAGCGGAGGAATTGCTGAAGGTACTCCATAAAATGCTGGATAAAGCTTCTCAGAGATAGGTGTGAAAGACGCGATATGTGGGAAGTGTTCTTCGCATCTTTTGGAGTGTTGATCGTTAAAGGTCTTGGGGTTCCAAAACAGTTGCGATCGTTTGCCTCAGTCTTTCTGGCTCGATCGGCTTCGATAAATGCTCGTTGTATCCGACTGATAGCGCTTGTTCGCGATGGCTCTCAGTCGCATAAGCCGTCAGCGCGATCGCTGGAAGATCCTCTGCAAAGGCGCGGATCTGTCGCAGCAAGGTCAATCCATCCATTCCCTGCATTCCGATATCGCTGATCAGCAGATCAAACGACGATCGCTCAAATTCATCAAGTGCAGCTTGGGGTGAGGGAACTGCGGTCACGATCGCGCCTTCTTGCTGAACGATAAAGGCAAGGAATTGCAGGGTCGAAATATCATCCTCAACAATTAACACCCGAAGCCCCTTCAAGTTTGGCTTTGACGATGCAAGCATAGCGGTTTTCACAGAGTGTGAATCGATCACAAGCGGCAATTGAACAGTAAAGATTGCACCCTGTCCAATGCCTGCACTCTCAGCCCGGATCATGCCGCCATGCGCTTCGACCAACTGACGACAGAGCGATAGTCCCAAACCTAGCCCGCCAAACTGACGAGTAATTGAACTATCCTCCTGGCGAAAGCGATCGAACACGAACGGCAAAAATTCTGGATCAATCCCTTGTCCGGTATCACTGATTTGGATTTGAGCGGTGCGATCGACCCGCGATAATGTCACTCTAATCTGACCCCCGATCGGCGTGAATTTAATTGCATTCGACAACAGATTCCAGATCACTTGTTGCAGCCGTCCGGCATCGCCCATCACCGGCGCGATCGTTGCATCTAAATCTGTTTTAATTTGAATCGATTTTGCCTCGGTAGCCAGCCGAACGGTTTCGAGTGCGGCGACGATCGCTTCAATCAAGGGAACCGAGGTAAAGTTCAGCGTCAGCTTACCGCGCACAATCCGGGCTAAATCGAGTAAATCATCGACCAGTTGTGCTTGGCGTTTGGCGTTTTCTTCGATCGTTTTGAGCGCTTGTTGAGTGTTGGCTTCTGAAAGTTGCTGTGTTCTCAGGACTTTTGACCAGCCAAGAATGGGAGTCAGCGGCGTTCTCAATTCGTGTGAAAGCGTCGCCAGAAACTCGTCTTTCGTCCGGTTGGCGGCTTCTGCGGCATCGCGGGCGACTTGTTCTTGAGCTAAAAGCTGTTCGCGTTCTTTTTCGTAGCGCTTACGATCGGTAATATCGCGCTGAATGGCGACAAAGTGCGTGATTTCTTGCTGACTATTGCGAATTGGTGTGATGTTCCATTCGACGTAGTATTCGCTGCCGTCTTTGTGATAGTTAATCGCCTCACCGTGAAAGGGTCTGCCTTGAGAAATTTCGCGCCGCAGGGCATCAAGCACTGCTCGGTCTGTGTGCGCTCCTTGCAGCAACCGCGGATTTTTGCCTAACACTTCTTCTGCGGTATAGCCTGTCATTTCTGTAAAGGCGGGATTCACGTAGACCATTTCAGGGCCAGGGGGATCGAGATGGGCGGTCGTAATGACGATCGAATCCCGCGATTGTTGTACCGCAGACAGCAAAAGCTGAATTGCTTCCTCAGCGACTTGCAAATCTCTTAGAGCACTGGTTAAGCGCTCTAGAGATTCTGTCAGCCTGCTTTTCTGCTTGAGGGGCAATTGTTCAGCGTCTTGTTGCAGTTCAGCAACTTGCTTTTGCACATCCTGAATCTGCTCGATAAACTCATCTCCGTTCACGCGATCCTTTAACTTAATCACTTCAAGATCATTATGATTTGCGCCGCCCCGAAAGGCATTCCTACTGGGAGGGATTTAGCAATTCCTTAAGAGTTGATGGCGGTTGCAAGGCTAACTGCTTCTACAAGTGTTAATCAATCCTGATTCTGTACAGATTGCATCTAATGGTCGATCCCAGGGATCGATCGGCAATTTATCTATCACGGCAACATCAAACAAAACGCCGATCGTCGCTTTGCCTTGCCATTGGAGTTGGCTGAGCATTCGGTCGTAAAATCCGCCTCCATAACCCAGGCGATACCCCCGTCGATCGCACATTACACAGGGAACTAAGATTAAATCTACTTGCTCAGCCTCAAGCGTTGGACTGTCTGGATCAGGTTCTGGGATACCGAAGTTGCCCGATCGTAGGCTTCCGGGTGTCCAAACGTGCCACAGTAATGTTTTTTCCACACAGCGGGGCAATCCCCACACTTTCGGGATTGTCAGCAGTTCTTGTAAATCTGGCTCTTGACGAACGCTGCAGTACGATAAAACAGTTTTTGCAGAACGCAAGCTATCGCAGGCTTTGAGGTGTTCACAAATCTGTTTGCTTTTCGCTTCCCATTCCTGAAGACAGAGCGATCGACGTTTCTGGAGATAGATTTTACGCAACTCTGATTTATACATTTTTACTGTTCATTGCTAATTCGGCTTTGTCGTAATTTCAGTAGATATGATTGCAGATATACGTCGATCGCGGAACTTCTCTTTATGAACGTGCTTGACCCGACCATTCAGTTTCAGCACCTGCAAACGCAACTACGCGAGCGTTGGCGCAATGTTGTTGAGTTTGACACCAGTGAAGCCGATATTATTGTGATTCCGTCACTCAGTATCGATCAGCGAGAATTATCTAAGATCGAAGGCTTTTTACACTATGAAGAGCGGCTATTATTCTCGCTGATTCGCTTGCGAAACCCTCGGACTCGGTTAGTTTATGTCACCTCGCAACCGATTCACCCTAGCGTGATTGATTATTATCTACAGCTATTGCCGGGAATTCCATTTTCCCATGCTCGCGATCGCTTGCTGCTGCTTTCAGCTTATGATTCATCGCTCAAACCCCTCAGCCAAAAAATTCTCGATCGACCGCGATTGCTCGATCGCATCCGGCAAGCGGTCAATCCCGATCGCGCTTACATGATCTGCTATAACTCAACCACTGTTGAACGCGACTTATCGATTCAGTTAAACATTCCACTATATGCACTTGATCCCGTATTACTAAACTGGGGCACAAAAAGCGGTAGTCGGCAAATTTTTGCAGAAAGTGGAGTGCCACACCCAGACGGCAGCGAACTGGTTTGGACTGCAAAAGATCTTGCTGTAGCGACAGCCGAGTTGTGGGAGCGCAATCCCGAATTGCAACGCATTGTGATCAAGTTAAACGAAGGGTTTTCCGGCGAAGGAAACGCACTCTTTGACCTGCGACCTTTGGGAGAATACAAGCCCGGAGTCATCTCGCACGAACAGCGCGTCAGTAAGATTTACGATCGCTTTGCTCATCTCAAATTTGAAGCAAAAACTGAAACTTGGGAGAATTACGGGGGTCGCATTCCGGAGTTGGGCGCGATCGCAGAAGCCTTTATCGAAGGTGAGCATAAACTTTCACCCAGCGTTCAGGGTCGCGTCACTCCAGATGGCGAAGTTGAAATTCTCTCAACTCACGATCAAATTCTTGGTGGACCTAGTGGGCAAATCTATCTAGGTTGTCGGTTCCCAGCCGATGAATCCTACCGAATGCGGATTCAGGATATGAGTTTACAAGTGGGTCGAACCTTAGCGGCAAAAGGCGCACTAGAGCGATTTGGAGTAGATTTTGTTGCGGTTAAGCGCGAGGATCAGTGGGAATTTCATGCGATCGAAATCAACTTGCGAAAGGGCGGAACCACGCATCCGTTTATGACGCTGAAATTCCTGACCAACGGACGCTATGACTTATCCAGCGGCTTGTTTTATAGCCAGCACGGACGACCCAAATACTATATGGCAACCGATAATTTACAGAAACCGCAATACTGTGGGTTATTACCCAATGATTTGATGGATATCATCGCGCACTATGGTTTGCACTTCGATACAAGTACAGAAACGGGAACAGTCTTTCACTTGATGGGATGCTTATCTGAGTTTGGCAAATTGGGATTAACTAGCATTGGCAACTCACCGCAGCAAGCCGAAGATCTGTATCGCCGCGTGGTGAAAGCGATCGACGATGAAACAAAACCTTCGATCGATTTGCAGAACATCTCAGCAATGCGCTGGAATAGCGGCTATTAACAGCATCAAATCGAATGTGCCGGATCTTTTGAGGGACAGGTTTTATCATTGGGAAAAGTACGATCGACCATTCATCATGAAAGACCGCATCAAAGATTTAGCCGTTTCGCTCGCTCCGCGCCTAATTGAAATTCGTCGCCATATCCACAGCCATCCTGAACTGAGTGGACAAGAGTATCAAACTGCTGCCTATGTTGCGGGGGTGCTCTCGTCCTGTGGGTTGCACGTTAAAGAAGCGATCGGTAAAGTCGGAGTTGTGGGAGAACTCGACGGCGGCGACGATCCAAGATTACTGGCAATTCGGACAGATATGGACGCGCTGCCAATTCAAGAGCGGACTGGGCTGGAATTCGCCTCGCGTCAGTCTGGAATTATGCACGCTTGCGGTCATGACGTGCATACCACGGTGGGGCTTGGAACCGCGATGGTACTTTCTCAACTGGGGGTGCCGCTGCCGGGCAAAATCCGATTTTTGTTCCAGCCTGCGGAAGAAATCGCCCAGGGCGCTCAGTGGATGGTCGAAGATGGGGTGATGAATGATGTCGATTCGATTCTGTCCGTGCATGTATTTCCCAGCATTCCGGCGGGCAAAATTGGCATTCGATATGGCGCTTTGACCGCAGCAGCGGATGACTTAGAACTCACGATTATGGGTGAATCTGGACATGGCGCACGTCCGCACGAAGCGATCGATGCCATCTGGATCGCGTCTCAAGTTATTACCAGCTTGCAGCAAGCGATTAGTCGGACTCAAAATCCGCTACGTCCTGTGGTGTTAACGATCGGAAAAATCAGCGGTGGACGCGCCCCGAATGTGATTGCTGATCAAGTCACGATGTCGGGAACGGTACGATCGCTGCATCCTGAAACCAACGAAGTGCTACCGACCTGGATTGAAAACATTGTCTCGAAGGTCTGCGAGATGTACAGCGCAAAGTATGAAATGAGCTATCGGCGAGGGACACCCTCGGTACAGAATGACGCGAAGCTGACAAGCTTGCTCGAATCGTCGGCGCGAGAAGTTTGGGGAAACGAAAGCGTTCAAATCATCCCCGAACCTTCCCTGGGTGCAGAAGACTTTTCTTGCTATTTGCAGCACGCTCCGGGCAGTATGTTTCGCTTGGGTGTGGGATATCCCGATCGCAAAAACTATCCGCTGCATCATCCGCAGTTTGAAGTGGATGAAACCGCTATCGTCACTGGAGTCGTCACAATGGCGTGTGCAGCTTATCGCTATTGGCAATCTTAAAATTCTTTCTCGTGGGGGAGTCTCGATCGAGCATTTATCTCGCACACTAATTACATTGATTTTAGGAGTGTCTGATGGCTTCTCCCACTCGTTTAACCGGATTAGATTTAGTCGATTGCGCCAGAGCAAATGCAAAACAAGGGATTGAAACAGCCGCAGATCTCTGTGGTTATGGATCAGATTTAGAAGGATTTCGATCGCAGCTAAAACAAGCCTGCAACCATATGCGGATTGAGTTTCACGAACTCAGTGACTTAGTTAAAGATCAACCGGTCGCTGTGAGTTTAGAGGGTGTAACTGTAGAGCCGGATTCGCCGGGAGAACTTTAAAAGATAAAACCTCCAATCTCTTGAAGAAATTGGAGGTTTTTGGGGATAGGGACAATCGCGATCGCGCTATGCAGCAATGACTTGAGTGAGCGGTGTCCAACGGAAATAGCGCTCTCCGCCCACTTCGACCACAACCTTCACACGCGGTTCAATTTTGGGCAGATTTGCCAAATATTCAAGCTCTTGGCTCGATAAAATGTGCCCTTCGATAATCCAGAGCAGCAAGCCCTTCGATTTTGGGGGCAGTTGGGCAATTTGCGTGGTGACGATCGGCGGAACAAACCAGACATTTCCGACTGCTGCCCCAGAGCCAGTGCTTTTCTTACCCAAGTGTGCCGGACGAACACCATGCACTCCGGTCAAATAGGCAGCGACATCGCCCAGTCCTCTTGCGCTAATGCTGAGCGACTTGTAGCCCGATGCGCGAATTCTGCGGCGATACCGACCTTCAAATCCGCCTTCTAGCGGCACATAGGCAGCGATCGCGCCGTGGGTTTCAAGGTCTTTGATCAATTGTCCGCCAGTGGTGAGAAGTGCCATGTCGCCCGAACCTTCCTAAACAACGGTATTTACAAACAATATTAAGAGACGCAAAGCATCCATTGATATTTTAGTGGGTTATTTCCCCTCAAACCTTCAAGAATCTCTATTCCTGTCATAAGTTTGTGGGTGGCGGGATGAATTGTGTCGTTCCGATCGCGCTCCAAAAAGTTCGATTCCCCACCTTCAGATGGGTGAAACTTTTCGAAAACTGATTGATTGTATACGGTATTCGATTTGTTGTCCGGTGTTAGAATACACAGCTATAAAATAGTGTATACAGTATGCTCTAGCGATAAAATTGCCTTCTACTGGAAAAGCTTATGAATTCAGCTACCGTTCTTCGGCAAAACACGCTCTGGCTGATGACGATCGCTTGCACCATTGCAATTGGTAGCCTTTATTACAATCAGCCGCTATTAGCACTAATCAGCGCTGATTTGCAGATTTCGTCTGCTGAGGTAAGTAGCGTTCCAACTTTGACGCAGATTAGCTATGCGGTTGGATTACTGTTGTTTGTGCCGTTGGTCGATCGACGCGATCGACGTAAGTTAATTGTTGGATTAAGCGGTCTAAATGCGATCGCGCTCGTTCTGGCAGCACTGTCACCGGGATTAAATGGGCTACTTGTAGCGAGTTGTGCGATCGGGCTAACGGCGGTTGTGCCTCAGTTGCTGATTCCCTTTGCCGCACAGTTAGCAGATGCAGAGCAACGAGGGCGAATTGTGGGAACGGTGATGAGCGGCTTACTCGTTGGCATCATTCTCGGTCGGGTGGCAGGTGGATTAGTGGGTGGCACCTTCGGTTGGCGATCGATATTCTGGATTGCAGCCGCATTGATGGTCACGTTAGGAGTCGTGTTACTCAAACAGTTGCCATCTGTAATTCCTGCCCTGATCGAAGTGTCTTATCTGGGTTTATTGCGCTCATTACCGCTGCTGTTTGCCGAACATTCTGCATTAAGACAGCGATCGATCGCAGGTGGTGTTTTATTTGCGTCGTACAGCGGGTTTTGGGCAGTGTTACCGTTTTTGCTAGAGCGTCCACCGTTTGAATTTCATAGCGAAGTCGCTGGATTATTTGGCTTAGTTGGCATGATTAGCGCAACGGCATCCCCTTGGCTGGGACAAATCACCGAGTGCACCAGTCCACGCTTAACTCTGAAAATTGCGATTGGACTATTTGCTGTTGCGTTACTGGTTCTGTGTCAGTTTTACATGACGCTATGGGGACTAATTTTAGGTGCAATTTTGCTCGATCTGGGGACTCAGACCGGACACATCTCCAATAAAGCCAGAATCTACAGCTTACCGGTCGAGATTCACAATCGCCTTACCACAATTTACATGGTGATTTTCTTCATGGGCGGCGCGATCGGCTCTTGGCTGTTTGTTTATGGCTGGCAACTTACAAATTCAAATTAAAGAAACAGCAATACTTTTTAATCTTATAGAACATAGCTGAATTTTACTTTAGATAATGATAGTGCTTGCCGTTTTAGGTAGATCTAGAATCGCTAAAAGAGCATTT
Organism: Leptolyngbya sp. AS-A5; assembly: GCF_039962495.1. Taxonomy (NCBI): domain Bacteria; kingdom Bacillati; phylum Cyanobacteriota; class Cyanophyceae; order Leptolyngbyales; family Leptolyngbyaceae; genus Leptolyngbya; species Leptolyngbya sp. AS-A5. Next base: position 53,012 of record NZ_JAMPLL010000002.1, read on the forward strand.
TATTAGCAGAAATATTCGTTTTTTCTTAAAGATTGCTGAATCTGAAAAACTATGGAATCGAACTGCTCGTAGTGATACTTAAATTAGTAGTTTGAGCTACATTTTTGTGAACGATTCGTAGATATAGATAAGGCTTGACGACCTTAATATATTCTCCTTTTTGCGGGCTTACGAGCGTAAGCTCACCGATGTTTATGGAGAAAGCGTTGTTCTTGAAAGGTGTGCCATGTCCGATCGTATTCATCGAAACCTACCTTCAGCTACATAGAATGGAGAAAAATAGCGGTATGAGCAGTTTGTTTAGGGCGAAGTTCGATCGTAAGTTCAGCGCGATCGTGTTGGCGCTGCTGCTGAGTTTTAGCGTTCTACTCGGATTTCCCACTCGTGCAGAAGCCTCAAAAGTCGCCAAAGCGATCGCGTTTGATCCCGGTGCAACTGCAATCAACGTCGTCGCAATTTACGAAACCACTCCGACCACTCAGAAATCCACCCTCAAATCGCTTAAGAGCATCAAAACCTACAAAAAAACACCAGGTTTTAATAGTGCGGCTCTGCTGCAAAGCGACGACGGAACCCGCACCATTGCTCTGTCTCAGTGGAAAGATCCGGAGAGCTATCAAGCCGCGATCGCGCCGCCTGACCCTGCAGAATCAGCCAAAGACACCAAAAAAGAGAAAACGCCTGCGATCGCACCGCTCCGCACCGTAATTTTTCAAGTCGGCAAAGCTCAAACTGCACGCGAGAATCTTGTGCCAACGGTCAAAGGGAAAGAAGCTGTGGTTGAGTTTAGCGAATTCAAACTGAAATCTTCAGCCGATCAGGCTAAAGTGGTCGCCAACGCTGAAAAACTAATCCCTGCTGCGCTGCTAAAACAGCCTAATCCTCAGTCTGTCATCTTGTTAAATAGCACTGACAGTGCCGATGTTGCACTACTTGCAAACTGGAACTGTACGGCTGATTTTGCAGAAGGAGAAAAGCCCGCTGAATTTGATACCTTAGACGCAGAAGTCGCTGGGCTAGTAGATGTTGAGCAGCATCTCTACAATGTGGTGAGTATCTTGCCCGCAGAAGTGAAAAAACCTAGCAAGGATTCAGAAGCATCATAAGATGCTGACTTCTACCGGTATGCGTACCCACCTTATTTTCCCTTGCATCTCAAAGAGATTTCCCTATGACTGTCAGTGTACCTGAAAAGGAATCCTTCAGCCTCAGCGCCTTTCTAATTAGTGATGCGCCTGCCCGATTTTTACTCAGTTGGGTAGCTGGATTCGTCGATACGGCTGCATTTATTAGCTTGTTTGGCATCTTTACCGCTCACGTCACCGGAAATATTGCCTTAGCAGGTTCCGCTTTCGCCAGTTCTGGCCCTCTCACGACGCTGCTTCGGCTCTCGATGTTGCCGATCTTTATGCTGTCTGTAATGGAGACATCGTTGCTAGGGCGACTGTGTCGCAAGCGCGGATGGGCAGTGTTACCAGTGTTACTGAGCGCAGAAGCGATCGCCCTCGCTATCTTCATAATGGTCGGATTGCAATACTCTAGTACCCTGATTATTGATGCTCAGGATGACTTGCTGTTTCCGATCGCGGCGACCGGCGTGATGGCGATGGGAATTCAAAATGCCTTGATGAAAGAAGCAGCTTCTTCGTTTACGGGCTATTTTCCAACCACGGTAATGACCGGAAACTTTACGCAGTTTACGATCGATCTAGTGCAATATTTCAGCGCAAAACTTTCCAAACAGACCGAAGAAGCGAAAGCCGAGGCAGCAGAGGCGATCGTAAAACTGAGGCGCACGTCGCCCCTGCTGGTTGGATTCTTTCTAGGAGGAACCGGAGCAGCCTATTTTGTGCCATCGGCAGAGTTTTGGTGTCTCTCGATGCCCTTGCTGATTGTGAGTATGCTGGCAGTCGCTGCTTACATTCAGGCTGCAAAAACTCAAAATGTTTAACAAAACGAGGAAATGGAACTATGAAACGAATGTTAGTGTCTATGTTTGCCTGCGTGATGCTAGTTGCAAGTTTTGCAATCACGCCTGTTGCTCAAGCGACTCCCATGTTGTCTGCGGATGCGCCTGCTGCAACCGTTGATCCGTACACTGAGCTGAAAGCGAAGATTGTACCTGAACTGGAAAAGATTCTGACTCCAGATCAGCAAACTCAGCTTGAGGAGGCGATCGCCAATGGAACGAGCTTGAAGAAAGCGTTTAAGTCGGTGGCGCTGACTCCAGCGCAGAAAAGTCAAGTAGGCATGATGATGAAGTCAGTTCCCAAAGAATATTTCACATCGCTGACTCCAGCGCAGAAGCGGGAACTGTTTATGCAGAAGAAAGAGTTCTTCATGACCAGCGGTAAGGCGAAAGCAGAAAAAGCGATGAAGGCATCTGCCGCAAAAGTTCCTGACGCGAAAGTTGCAGACACAATTGAATCGGCGGAAAAAGCAGTCGAAAAGAGCGCGGATTGATATGAGTTGAGGTTTTCGCATCGATCGATGTTCGCCCCTAAACTTTTCACTGCAATTTTCCATGGTGTAGAGCTTTAAGGTGTAGAGCTTTAAGGTGTAGAGCTTTAAGTATTGAAAATTGCTTTGATCTCAAAGGGCTGCACACGGGGTTTAGGGGTTTGCTTCGTTGTAAGCGGCTTCTGCCCCCTAAATCCCCCACGAGTGAGGGACTTTGAGGAAGTGGAGTTACCTCTCAATCGTGTGGATGATTTCTTCGAGGACACGACTTAAATTTGGCAATTCGTAAAGTTAACTAAGGGTGTTGTCTCTACAAGCTTGCCCATTCAGTCAGAGATGCGATCGCTGCTCGAAGTCCCCCACTCATAAGGAATTTAGGGGGCTTCCCGCATCTATAATCGCTAGCGGATTCGTAGCCGCTTAGTTCTTCTTACCCACAATCTCACGCACCCGATAAATCGGGCGACCTTGCGATTCGTGATACGTCCGCATCGAAATCTCTGCCAAAAGCCCAAAGCTAAACAGATTCAACCCCGCAAGAAACAATACAACCGCAAGAATTAACAAAGGGCGCTGTCCGATATCCTCACCCAACCCCAGCTTCAAAAACACCAAGTAAAGCCCGATCGTGACTCCCGACAGAAGCGACAATAAGCCAAACAGTCCAAAAACGTGCATCGGGCGCGTGAGAAATTTCCGCATAAACGAAACCGTCAGCAAATCCATCACCACGCGGAAGGTGCGATCGAGTCCGTATTTGCTCTTGCCAAACTGCCGCGCATGATGCTTTACCGGAATTTCTGCGATTCTTGCACCTTCGATGAATGCTAATGCAGGTAAAAACCGATGCAGTTCCCCGTACAGGTTCATATCGGCAACGAGTTCCGATCGATACGCCTTTAGCGAGCAGCCATAATCATGCAATCGCACTCCGGTAACGCGCCCAATCAGCCAGTTTGCAATCTTCGACGGCAAGACACGGGTTAGCGAAGCGTCCTGGCGATTTTTGCGCCAACCGCTTACGAGATCGTATCCCTCGTCCAGCTTGGCTAACAGATTCGGAATGTCGCTTGGATCGTTCTGCAAATCGCCATCGAGCGTCACAATAACCTTGCCGATCGCCTGTCCAAACCCGGCTGCCATTGCCGGAGTCTGTCCATAATTGCGGCGCAAAATGACTGCTTTTAGATCATCTCGAAGCTGTGCCTGTTGTTTGAGTAGCGCGTCTGAGCCATCGCGAGAACCATCATCCACACAGATAATTTCATAGCTCAGTGCCGCATCTCTTAAACTCGTGGAAATCGCACTAATCAACCTTGGAATACTCTCCACTTCGTTGTAAATCGGAACCACGACCGAAACATCGGGCTGAACCGTGGAACCAAGCGCGCTCGACAATTCACTAGAAATTACTGGCTTCATGAAGGCTAAACAATACACAGCCAAGACTCAGCTTAGGACATCTTGATCCTTTGAGGACGATTTTGGCTCGAATTATGTTGCTTTGTCTTAGATTTTTTGTTTTAGATTTCTTTGTCTTGTGCGATCGCGCCCACAGTTCCTTTCACGGCTCGAAGGTAATCGCTTGGAGCGAGTAGAATCTGTAGCCCTCGCATTCCCGCAGAAATCGAAATCACATCAAATAATTCAATCAGTTCATCGACATAAACTGGGTAATCTTTCTTGCAAGCGAGAGCCGTTACGCCGCCGCGAATGTATCCGGTGAGCGGTTGAACTTCCTTGAGGGGTACTGTTTCAACTTTGCGATTGCCTGACAATTTTGCTAACGCCTTGAGATCAAGCTGCATATTACCCCCAATCACCGCAAGGCAAATCCCATTGCGATCGCCCCGCGCCACCAGCGTTTTAAACACCTGTTCGGGTGGAAGTCCAATTTTTTCTGCAACCGCTTCCGCTGCTAGATTGTCAGGATCGACCTCGTATTCTCTCAGTTCATAAGTGATGCCCAAATTGTCTAAAACGCGAACCGCATTCGTTTTCATACGTAGTTTAGAGTTGCGAAACAATGAATTTGTAACATTGGCAACACGTCATGGGAAGTCTACAAAAAGACCTTTCGTGTGATCCATCATGGTGGCTCGTAGACGTTTTATTCTTCAAGCTGGAGCAGGTTTTCTCGTAACGGCAGGAGTTCAGGGCTGTCTGCAAACTTCCCAAATTTTGACTCAGAACCAATCCGCCCTCCAAGTTAGCAAAACTCTGGCAGACCAAATTCAGAAGCGGGGACATCTCAAGATAGTGACGGAAGACGACTACCCGCCGTTTGAATTTCTGCTTAACGGTAAGCCTACAGGCTTTAATCATGAGTTATTAACACGACTACAGCAAGCCGTTCCTTTCGAGATTCAGCAGGAGATTATGCCTTGGCAGGGACTCCTTTCTGGCGTGGAGCAGGGCAAATATGATGTCGCGCTCACGGCTGTCGGAATTACCGACGATCGCGCCAAATTTCTCGACTTTACAAGCCCGATTGCAGAATCGACGATCGCTTATATCAAACGCAAAGATGACAACTCGATTCAAGCAATCAAGTCTCTTTCGGGGAAAGTGTTAGGCGTACAGCAGGGCGGCGTATCGATGGCTGCTATCCCTGACTTAGAAGCCACTTTAAAAGAGCAAGGAGGCAGACTCGGAACGGTCAAACAGTACCGGGGATTTGCAGAAGCGTATCAAGACTTGCTCAACAAAAAATTGGATGCAGTTCTTCACAATATTGTGTCTCTGTCTGTATTAGTCGATGAAAAACCTGCCATTTTTGCGCTGGGAGAGCGAGTCAGCCGTAAATCTTATGCAGCTTGGGCGGTGAAAAAAGGCAACCGGGAGCTATTAGACCTGTTAAACCAATTTTTGCAGCAGCAGCGAGAGCAAGGGGAACTGAAAAAGCTTCAGCAGGACTGGCTCAGAATTACGTTCGAGCATCTCCCCAAAGAACCGCGCTTACCTGGCGATCGTCCTATTCCATCCTGAACTACTTTTTCGTTGTGTTCTGACTCATGAAATTTACTCCGCGAAAATTTGCGTCGTGTCACCGTGATATTTTGATGCGATCATTGACGGTTAGCCTGATTCTGTCGATCAGTGGTGGTGCTTACTATAGCTATCAGTTAGTCCGGAACACGCTGTTAGAAAGCTTAAAGAAAAATGCTTTTTTAGAGCTTGCTCAAGGTCGAGAAAGCCTCGATCGCTGGCTCTCCAGTCAAAAAATTCATGTAGAAACCCTAGCCAATACTGATCAGGTGCGGTCGCTGGATTGGGCTAAAACAGAACCCTACCTCAAATCAGAAACACTGCGGTTTAGTGATGTCTATGCCATCGCTATTGCTAGACCCAATGGATGGCGCAATGTGATCGGGGGTAAACCTGCAAATATTGCCGATCGCGTCTTTTTTCAAAAAGCAATGACAGGCATCACGAATGTCAGCGATCCGCTGATTAGCCGAGCCAATCAAACTCCAAGTTTGGCGATCGCGGCTCCGATTCGTGAGGGTTTTGACACGAATAGCCCACCGATTGGAGAAATTCATAGCCTGGTCAGCTTAGAGCGCATTAATCGGGTCATTAGCAGTTTGGAATACGGCAAAAATAGCTATGCCTTTGCGATCGATTCCCAAGGTCGGGTTGTGGCTCATGCCGATCCAGCCTTTGGTTTTGGGAAGACTCAAGCCCAAGATACCCAATTGCTAGAAATCATTCAGCACATTCCCAAGAACAAACAAGGCATTGAGTTAATCAAAGTCGGAAACCAAACTCAATATCTCGCTCATCTGCCGCTGCAAGAAGCAAACTGGTTTGTAGCGTTATTGATTCCAAGAGAGAACATCGAATCTCAGTTGCAGTACCTAGATAGTATTGCTCTAACTGTTGCAGGACTGGCGATCGCGCTACTGGTGATTCTCGGACGAATTCAGTTGATTGAGCAGGGGCATCTGAAAAAATCAAATGAACTTCTGGAGAAGCGGGTGACAGAACGGACAGCAGAGCTATCTAGCGCAATCGAACAAATTCAACAATCCCAAATTTGGATGATCCAGAATGAAAAGATGTCTGCGCTGGGAAATTTAGTCGCGGGAGTCGCGCATGAGATCAATAACCCGGTGAATTTTATTCATGGCAATCTTACCTATGTCAATAGGTACGCTGAGGATCTTTTGCATTTAATCCATCTTTATCAGGAACAGCTTCCTGATTCATCAGAGCCGATTCAGCATTATCTACAAGAAATTGATTTTGAGTTTCTAGCCGGGGATTTACCGAAAATGCTGACTTCGATGCGGATGGGAACGGATCGTATCAGGCAGATTGTTCTGTCTCTGCGGAACTTTTCGCGGTTAGATGAAGCAGAGGTCAAACCCGTTGATATCCATGAAGGAATTGATAACACGCTGCTGATTTTGCAACATCGTTTGAAGGCTACTGCCGATCGCACTGCGGTTGAGGTGATCAAAGAGTATGGAGATCTACCTTTAGTCGCCTGTTATGTGAGCCAACTCAATCAGGTCTTTATGAATATTCTGGTGAATGCTCTGGATGCGATGGAAGATCAGCGCAGCGCAAAGTTACCCACAAGCTGCACGATTCGGATTAGAACTCAAACGCTGAATCAAGGAATGGTACAAATTGCGATCGCTGATCAAGGTTTAGGTATGACTCCGGAGGCGCAACAGCGAATTTTTGATCCGTTTTTTACAACAAAGCCCGCGGGCAAAGGCACAGGCATGGGAATGTCGATCAGCTATCAAATCGTGACGGAACGGCATCAGGGTAAATTGTACTGCGTGTCCCAGCTTGGGAAGGGCACAGAATTCTTTGTTGAAATTCCCATACAGTAGCGTCGATCGCTCTATGCAATGGAGCGGTGAGTTCAGTCTATTGCCTCTACGTCTCGGCCATGCTTGTTGCCGCTTATCTTCACCCGTGAGGCGGATCGCTCCGCTCTAGGTGCGATAGGATTTAGGGAAACGAAATCGCAGACATTACGCGCTTGAGGCTTCCTGGGAGTTGTGGATATGGGACTGTTTGACCGCATCTGGCGTGCGATTCGCGCCAACCTGAATCATCTAATCTCACAGATGGAAGATCCAGAAAAGATTCTGGAACAGACGGTGATTGATATGCAGGATGACTTGATTCGATTGCGTCAAGCCGTCGCTCAGGCAATCGCCACACAAAAACGCACCGAACGCCAAGCCGCTCAAGCCCGATCGAGCGCAGAAGAATGGTATCGCCGCGCTCAGTTAGCCCTTTCTAAAGGCGATGAGCATTTGGCGCGAGAAGCCTTGGCGCGACGGAAAAGCTATGTTGAGACTGCCCAAGCGATGGAATCTCAACTGAGTCAGCAGGCTTCGGTTGTGACGCAATTGAAGCAAAATATGCTGAAGCTTGAGAGCAAGATTGCTGAAGCTAAGACCAAGAAAGATATGTACATTGCACGGGCGCGATCGGCAAAAGCGTCTGAGCAACTGAATCAAATGCTGAATAGTGTCGGGACTGGCAGCGCCATAAATGCGTTTGAGCGGATGGAGGAGAAAGTCTTGCAGCTCGAAGCGCGATCGGAAGCGGTGGCAGAACTGGGAAGCGATGATCTCGAAAAGCGGTTTGAGGCGTTGGGGCAAGGCGACGAACTCGATGCAGAACTCGCCGCGATGAAAGAGCAAATCAGCGGAACACTGCCGCCTGCACATCCACCTGTTGATCCGGAGCTTGAGCGATTGCGATCGGAAATTCGCGGTTCTTAGCAGGAACCCCCAACGATTTCAGCCTTTTTATGGCTTAATGAGGGTTAAATTCCTGGAAATCTTATGAAAGATGATTTACTGCGCCGAGAGCAGGCATTCCATGATCAGTGGGCAAGCACGATCGATGTCGATGGCATTCGGGTATCCGATTATTTTGAAGCCTGCACTGCTCCGGAGAATCGATTTATTTTGAGACAGCTTGGAGATGTCCGAGGAAAATTGCTGCTCGATCTCGGTTGTGGCGCAGGTGAGAATAGCGTCTATTTTGCTCGACTGGGAGCACAGTGTATTGCGGCAGATTATTCGCCTGGAATGGTGGATGTGGCGCTGCAACTGGCAGCCCGAAATGGAGTTCAGGTCGAAGGTCGGGTGGTGAATGCGATGGCGATCGACCTTCCCGATAATACGTTCGATATTGTTTACGCCTCGAATTTACTGCATCACATTCCTGATCCGAAAATTACGCTGCGAGAGATGCACCGCATTCTTAAACCCGGTGGAAAGGCTTGTTTTTGGGATCCGTTGCGGCATAATCCGGTGATTAATGTCTATCGACGCATGGCAACAGAAGTGCGAACCGAAGACGAAACGCCTTTAGATATTGAAATTGTGGATTTTATTCGATCGCTGTATTCCCAAACAAATTACGATACCTTTTGGATTGCAACGCTGTGGATTTTCTTGCAGTTTTATCTAATCGAGCGAGTTAATCCAAACAAAGAGCGCTACTGGAAAAAAATCATTCTGGAGCAAGCGCGATTAGAAAAAACCTATTTGCGGCTTGAGAAGCTCGATCGTGTGTTAAAAAAACTTCCACTCATGAAGCGAATGGCGTGGAATTTGGCAGTGGTCGCAACGAAGTAACGACAAATTCAGATAAGATTGACAATCAGTTTACGGGTGGAGAAGCTCATGAGCGCTCACATGCGTCGATCAATTCTGACTTACAGTTTGCTGAGCGCGATCGCGGTTTTGATGCTGATTCCGCTCGTCTGGTTGGTTAGCACGTCATTCAAGTCGCCGACTGAAGACCTATTTCAATTTCCACCGCAATTTATTCCACAGCAACCGACTCTGGAGAATTTTGTCACCGTTTGGCAGAGCAATCCGTTTGGGCGATATCTGTTCAACAGTACGTTGGTGTCAGCGTTAACGGTTGTATTGAATCTAATATTCTGCTCACTTGCGGCTTATCCATTAGCGCGATTAAGTTTTGCAGGTCGAGAAATCATTTTTAGCGCCATCGTCTCGACTATCTTGATTCCATTCCAGATCGTGATGATTCCGCTATATGTATTAGCGGTACAGTTAGGATTGCGAAATAGCTATATTGGAATTATCTTTCCGGCGATCGCGTCTGCATTTGGAATCTTCTTACTGAGACAAGCCTTTCAAGGAGTCCCGAAAGAACTCGAAGAAGCAGCGCGGATGGATGGCTGCTCAGAGCTTGGAATCTGGTGGTATGTGATGCTTCCGTCGATTCGTCCTGCACTGGTAACGCTAGCAATTTTCGTGTTTATCGGGTCATGGAGCGATTTCCTTTGGCCTCTTTTAGTGCTCGATCGACCTGAATTATTCACCTTACCGCTCGGTGTTGCTAATTTAGCGGGAACCTTTACGCTCGATTGGCGCTTGATTGCGGCGGGATCAGTGATCTCGATCGTGCCAATTTTGCTGTTTTTCCTCGTAATGCAGCGCTACATCGTTCCGACCGAAGCCGGAAGCGGTGTAAAAGGATGATAGTTCTAACCGAAACAGTTTGATATATTAGTAAAACACTAGCCCTAATTTGCCTGTGAAACTTGATAACGCTGCCCCTTTTGATGCGAAAACTGCTGCTAAGCAACCCTTTCTAACCGTTATGCGTGAACTTGCCACGACCTATCAAGCTTTTTGCGCTTATGACGAAGCCCACATCCGCGAAACTGGCTTAACATCGCCGCAATTCGATGTAATTTGCACGCTCGGTAATACCTCTGGCATGTTCATGAATCAGCTTGCAGAGAAAACGCTGGTCACGAAAGGAACACTAACGGGGATCATTGATCGCCTAGAGCAGAAAAACTTAGTCCGTCGAGAAGTTCCCCCAGAAAACCGTCGCTGTTTTCTCATCGTTCTGACACCCGAAGGGGAAGCGCTATTTGAGAAAATCTTTCCGGTTCATATCGCCCATCTCAAAGAGCGGTTCGATCGCCTCACTCCCGACGAATTGAACGCAATCAAAACTGCATTACAGCGCTTGAAATCGGTTTTTGCCGATTAATACGATCGCACTTTCTGAAATTCATATGCCCCCAGCAACGCGCCCCAAATCGGTCGTCGAGTTTCTGGATCAATCCCCTTGTCGTAGCTCAAGAAGCGATCGCGCATTGCCTCAAATCCCAGCGCAACTTGAATCGTACTGCCCCCAAGCGAGAACACACATTGCGTATCGGGCGGCGGTGAAGCGACGAAGTGAAGTCCTTGATCGGTCGAATTGACGGCAACCTGTAGCGTACAGCTCGGAAGTAGTTCGATCGCATCCTCGGTCAAACGATCGAGCAATTCCGGTTGTTGTCCGGCTCCCCGGACAGAACTCGGATCTTTGAACTGGTAATACTGCACCTTCAGCCCTCGATCGTCCTCTTGCAGTCGCAATAAGCGCTGTCGGTAGGGTTGATCAAGCTTCAAAACATTAGATTGCTCAGCAAAAATCGCCAAGCTATCTTCAAACAAGTGAACGGGACGCTGCCACAGGCGCAGATGTACAAACCAAGCCGGACTTTCTCTTGCCTGATCTTGGTTATCAAATTCTCCTGCTAGGTATGCCGCCAGAGTTTGAAGCACTTTGATGACTCGATGGCGTCATATAAAAAGTTCAGATACCTTTCAATTGAAAAACTGTTCAAGTGAACTCATTTCTAAATTTTTGTGATTTTTACGGGACTGACGGGGCTCGAACCCGCAACTTCCGCCGTGACAGGGCGGTGCTCTAACCAATTGAACTACAGTCCCAGATTTGCTTTCGCGCTGTTTCTTCAGCACGATCTCTATAATGCAGGGTTTTACCGAATTTGTCAAATAAATCATGAAGATTTTTTCCAAAGAAGAAGTTTGATCCCCACACAAACTTCTGCCCAATCCTGAATTCCCTTGTTATCACTGAAGTAGGAAGATTGGCAGGTGCTAGGCGGAGCTATGAAACAAGGGAAAGGTGGGTTGCATCCAGCAGTTAAAGTTGCACTCTTTTCGACGGCTTTGACAGCGATCGTAGGAACTATTTTGCTTAAGGTGTTTCCGATCGAGATTTCGATCTCCTCTGGAACCCCGAACACGGTTCCGGTGATCAAGACTGCAAATTCACCCCCTGCCGACTCTGTGACCCCGCCTAAAGCCGAAAAGCCTGATCCTACCGCCCTCGCTGCAAGACAGGGCAATTTGCGGATTCGAAATCAATCCGATCACGCTGTTCGGGTTGCGCTTCTAGCCCGTCAGCCGAAAGAACCAAGCGCGAAGTCTAGCGACCCCCAAAAAGGATTCGCGCTTCCGGCGCATTGGGATTTCGCGCCCCAAGAAGGCAGTGAGTCGGGATTGCTAGTCGCGTTACCGAGCCGATCGATCCAACTCAAACGCGGCGACGTGCTGGTTGCCTTCGCTCAGGATGGCTCACAGCGCTATTGGGGGCCGTTTGTGGTGGGAGAGACAGATCAACCGGATTGGAACGCTCAAGCAGGCGAATGGGAGCTAGCCTTGGATAATTAGACACGGTACAGGCTCATCACTTCCGACAAGGGCAACCGGGACTGAGCCGCGATCGCTAAGTCTGAAATATGACCCCGATCTAAATGCTCCGATGCTGCACAGCCGATCATCGCGGCATTATCCGTACAAAATTTCATCGGTGGAAACATCACTTTGATGTTGTACGGTGCTGCTGCGGCTTGAAGTTGCTCTCGTAACCCGCGATTTGCCGCCACACCGCCCCCAACCGCGATCGTATTTAGTCCATAATCTCGTGCACAAGCGATCGCCCGTTTCGTCAGGGCACGAACGACCGTTGCTTGAAAACTTGCGGCGAGATCTGCGATCGGCAAGGGTTCCCCAGGTGCTTCAAGCCGCTGAGTTAACCGCAACACTGCCGTTTTCAACCCGCTAAAACTCGAATCATAGGGATGAAATCCTCCTTCCGGTCGCGAAATCTGGCCTTCAGGAAGCGCGAATGCTTTTGGATTACCTTCGGCTGCAAGCCGATCAATGATCGGGCCTCCCGGATACCCTAGCTTCAATAATCGAGCTACTTTATCAAAGGCTTCTCCAGCCGCATCATCACGGGTTTGACCTAGCACCTCATACCGGCCGCAATCTTTGACGTAAATTAAGCTGGTATGCCCCCCAGATACTAGCAAGCAAAGAAACGGCGGCTCCAAGTCAGGATCGCTCAAATACGAGGCGTAAATATGTCCCTCCAAGTGATGCACCCCGATAAACGGCTTGTCATGCACGATCGACAAAGTTTTCGCCGCCGTCAATCCGACCAAAAGCGCCCCAACTAATCCAGGGGTGCAAGTCCCCGCAATTCCGTCAATTTCCGACCAATCAAGACCCGATTCCGTGAAGCACTGGTCGATCGCTTGATTCACGATTTCGACGTGCTGACGCGAGGCGACTTCGGGCACAACGCCGCCGTATTGCTGGTGAATTGCGATCTGTGACGAAACAACGCTACTCAAAATGTGACGATTTTTTACGATCGCCACCGCAGTTTCGTCACAACTTGTTTCAATTGCTAAGACCGTTGCCATTTGCTGGTAGGTTTTGGGAGTAGGTGACTGTTTACAGTCGCTCAACGAGAATGAGCTAGGCTGGTTTTCTAGTTTAGCGCTCCACTCATCTTGTGCAAAAAATCAACTTTTTGACACAATCCTCCTTTGTAATCCGTCAATAAAGGGAAACAATTCCATGCAACGATTGTTTGCTCTAGTGCTTGCCATTTTCCTTGGGCTTGGCTTTGTCAACGTCCAGCCCGCCCACGCTTATAATCTGACTCCTTGCAGCGAAAACGAAGTGTTTGCCCAACGAATCCAAGATTCGCAAAACGCAACCGCTCGTCGTCGCCTAGAGCTTTACGCAGAACATGGCCTGCTCTGCGGTAAAGACGATGGACTGCCCCACTTGATCACCGATGGCAACCTCAAGCACGTCGGAGAATTCACGCTTCCGGGTCTGCTCTTTCTGTACATCGCAGGCTGGATCGGCTACTCTGGTCGGTCTTACCTGAATGCCGCAAAGAAAGCAGGCAATCCTGAAGAAAAAGAAATCATCATCGATGTGCCTTTGGCAATTAGCTGCGTTTTGCCTGCATTGCTGTGGCCGCTTCTCTCGATCCAGGAACTCCTTGCGGGTACCCTGATTGAGCGTGACGATCGTATTCCTGTAGGTGCTGACTCGCTGCTGCTGAATCGAACTGACAAGCGGAAAATGCCCTCACAGGCACGCTAATTTCTGCGCCTCGCGGTGAAAGCAAATTTTGCACTATCCGCCGCGAGTGCGATCGAAACAGGTCGTCAACTATCCACTTCTGTTTGGAGATTATCTATGGCAAGATATCTTTCCTTGAATGCTCTGTTAGGGGTTGTAACCCTCAGTGTTCTCCTAACCGCATTTATCTTGATTAACTGGGTTGCACCGGACTTGCTGTTCTTGTTCCAGTAAGCCCCAAGTGACTTGAAATGGGCAGTTAGCTCGTTGCTAGAGCAAGTACCTTGTACTCTAGTAGGTGTAGCCAACTGCCCATTCTTGTGTGATGAATCCTGAAGCCGAAATCCGGCGACTGCTCGACGTGATGCCTGCATCCGGTCGGATGTTCGCCAAAATTGTGAGTAAACCCGATCAAAGAGCCGTGATCGACGCTCCCGCACCGCTTCCGTGGACGAGCGATCGACCGATTTACATCAATTTCGATCTGTGGAGTCGATTGTCGCGATCGCAGCGAGATTTGTTAATTTTACGAACCGTGAATTGGAGTCTTGGGATTCGATGGCTCCAACCTTCCCCGATGTTAGGCTTAACTGTATTAGGCGCGATCGGGCTGGGAATCGAATTCGCTCAGCAAGATTTTGTCGGAGTTGCCGCTGCCAGTGGATTAAGTGCGATCGCTCTATTTCAAATCTGGCGCGACAGTAAAAGCTCGCGCGTTGAGCTTGATGCAGATGAGAAAGCAATCAAAATTGCTCAGCGACGCGGATATGCAGAAACAGAGGCAGCACAAGCGTTATGTAGCGCGATCGAGTCGGTGGCGCAAAATGAACGGCGGATGTTGAACTTTGTGGAATTACTTCGATGTCAAGCCTTGAGAGCGATCGGCGGACTCTCTCCGGTTGGCATTCCAGACGAACTGCGGCGCGAGTAGATTGCGTGAGCGTTTTACCCAGTTGCCGGGAAATCTATCAATACAAACTCACGCGATTTCTTTTAATCAGGCATTTGCTCTGATTTTGGGTTTTCCGCATACGATGAGTTTGTCGCAGAGATAGCAGACAACTGCGCCGTTCATGACCCACGATCGCACTCGATGTGTCCCTTTATGGCTGAAATGGCAACCCAAACTTCCCCAACTCGGAGTGTCGATGTCAAATTTGATGTCGAACTGCAAAAAGTCACCAAGGTGTACAACGGCGAACCCGCAGTGCGCGGAATCGATTTGAGCATTCGACGCGGTGAGTTTTTTAGCATCTTGGGGCCTTCTGGTTGCGGCAAAACTACAACCCTGCGAATGATTGCGGGATTTGAACAGCCTTCAGCCGGAGATATCTTAATTCGCGATCGCTCGATGGTGAATGTTCCCCCGTACAATCGTCCTGCAAATACAGTGTTCCAGAGCTATGCACTATTCGGACACATGACCGTCTGGGAGAACATTGCATTCGGGTTAAAGATTCAGCGCTGTTCGCGATCGGAGATTCAAGATCGAGTCCGAGACGCGCTCAAATTAGTCAAGCTCGAATCGCTTGCAAATCGATTTCCAGCACAGCTTTCTGGCGGACAACAGCAACGGGTTGCCGTAGCGCGGGCATTAATCAATCGTCCTGCCGTATTGCTGCTCGATGAACCGCTCGGAGCCTTGGATCTGAAATTACGCAAGGAGATGCAGGTCGAACTCTCAACCTTACACCGAGAGCTAGGTATTACCTTTGTGATGGTAACGCACGACCAAGAAGAAGCGCTTTCCTTGTCCGATCGCATTGCCATCATGAATCTGGGCAAAGTCGAGCAGGTTGGTACACCAGAGCAGGTTTACGATCGACCTCAAACCGCTTTCGTTGCAAACTTCATTGGTGATACCAATCTATTGCGCGGCAAAATCGAAGGCGCACATCCTCAAACACTCTGGATCAGAACCGAAACTGGAATCAAGCTCACGGTGCAGCAGAGCGCCAATCGGCTTACATCGGGATGGGTGATGGTGAGTGTACGCCCTGAAAAAATTCAGATTGCTTTAGCTCCGGTGGGCGATACAGCGAATTGTTTTGCAGGTCGATTACAGGATGTGATGTACTTGGGAACGCATGTCCATTGTTTTGTGCAGCTAAAGTCGGGCGATCGTATCATTGTTCGCCAGCCTACGTCATTCAGCCTTCCGAGCGCTGATGCTCCCATCTATGTGCATTGGGATGCCGCCGACAGTTTAGCGTTATCCGAATCGTAGGAGGCGCAAATGTCGTATTCTCGCCGTCGATTTTTGAAAACTGCCGCAGCAGGATTCTCTGGGGTTGCACTGTCTAGCTGCGGTTGGACGCTGGCAAAGGTGCAGACCGATCGAGTAATGGCGACTGCCTCCGATGAGCTACACATCTACACTTGGGCAAACTACATCGATCAGGAATTGATTGATGCCTTTCGTGCCAAAACGGGAATCAAAGTCACCTTCGATGTGTTTGACTCTAATGAGATGATGCTGGCAACGTTCCAGGCGGGAAAAGCGGGAATTTACAGCGTGATTTATCCTTCTGACTACAAAGTGACGGAGATGATTCGACTCGGCTATCTTGCTGAGTTGGATCATCTCCGGTTAGAGAGCCTAAACAATCTATTACCTCGATTCCAGAGAACAACACATGATCTGGGAAATCGCTACAGTGTTCCAATGAGTTGGGGAACCACGGGCTTACTCTACAACAGCGAGAAGATTACCAACTCTCTAACCGATTGGAACTATCTTTGGGAGAACAAAGACAAGCTAAAGCGGCGAATTACTTTGATCAATGATGTGCGAGAAGTTTTGGGTGCAACTCTACGATCGCTCGCTTATTCCTACAATTCCAAGAATCCAGCAGAACTGCAAAAAGCCTACGATCGTCTTCAAGAACTAAAGCCTGCGATCGCAACATTCACAACGAATGGCTGGCGCGATCAATTGATTGCAGGTGACTTGTCAATCGCAATGGCATATTCATCGGATGCCCTGCTTGCGATTAGTCAAGAACCCAAGCTGAGATATGTAATTCCTGCCAGTGGCACTTCGATCTGGAGCGATACGATGGTGATTCCGAAAACGGCTCCAAATCCTGATGCAGCTTATGCTTGGATTGAGTTTATGTTAAGACCCGAAGTAGCCGCGAAGGTGACAGAACGATTGTCTTTTGCGACCACAAACCAAGCTGCGATCGCAAAATTACCGGAAGCACTTCGATCTAATCCAGGTATGTTTCCGTCAACCGAGATTATTGATAAATCAGAGTCAATTTTGCCAATGGAGCGGACGGTTTTAGAGGCATACGATCGCTATTGGACAAAGTTAACCAGCAGTTAGTCATTTGCTGTAGGGTTGTTCGAGCCGAAGTAATATGTGAACAGCTAGTCAATCTACTGTTCTAAATCCTAGAATTAGACCGAGACAGTCGATCTAATACCCGGAGTCGGAATATTATGCTGACGGGTGGAATCCAGATAGAGCAAAGCCAAACTACGAAAAGCACAATGTTTCTTTTGAGGAAGCTGCTACCGTGATGGAAGATGAACTACGCCCTGAATACGACTTTTCTCAATTCGAAGGGGGTGTAAGAGGTAAGTATGTTGAGCGTTATCGAGCAGGGACAAATTTAGTTCTTCTTGATCCTGATGTCGCTCAAGCATTCCCGACTAAAGATGCTGTAAATGAAGCGTTGCGGTTATTGATGCAAGTTGCTCAGCGTCAGCCAGCTAACAATAATCCCGTTGCATCCGACTGTCTAGAAATGGTTAGTCAGGTTCGAGAAGATGTTAGCGGCGGGTGATCAGGCGTATCAGCAAGTTAGGTTCCGGGGCGCGATCGCAGTTCCTCATCCATAAATGATCGATCGCCCAAAATCTTTAATTTTGGCCCGTACTTGCCAAACTCGACGACGCTGATCGACGCAGCAGGGGTATCAATACGATCGCGGTATCGTCCTAAATCAATTCCTAGCAATCCACAAAGCATGATCCGTATCGTTGCTTTATGTGAGACGACTAGCACATTGCCATCTGAATATTTTGCTTCAATTTCAGCAATCACCAATTCAGAGCGGCTGACGATTTGAACGGCGGTTTCTCCTCCTGGCGGAGCATTCCAAGCAGGTTCCGTCATCCAGTGAATATAGGTTTCTTGATCATGTTCTTTGACATAATCTTGCGTTTTTCCTTCCCATTCACCGTATTCAATCTCTCGTAATCCATCTCGCAATTGCATTTCTAATCCAACAGCTTCACAGAGCGGTTTCGCCGTTGCGATCGTGCGTTTCATCGGGCTGACATACGCAGCTTTCCAATCGAGTTTGGAGTAAGCTTTGCCGAAGGCGATCGCCATCTGTAAGCCTTCGTCGGTGAGATCAGGATCAAGTGAGCCACAGAAGCCCCCGGTTTGACTGTAGGTGGTTTCTCCATGACGCAGAAAATAAAGCGTTAAAGCCATAGGAATCGAAGAAGTTTAGGAGAGCGTTGAACTTTTTCAGGTTGCAACAATTGAACAGAACTTACATCAGTGATTCGGGGCAATGAATTGAACAAGGCTCTCCCGGCGGACAGACTTTGAGCGGCGGAACGTTCCAAATGGTTTGGGTGTATTCGTGAATAGCGCGATCGGATGAGAATTTACCCATCCGCGCTGTGTTCAAGATCGACATCCGTACCCAGTGGTCTTGATTGCGAAATGCTTCGCCCACTCGCTCTTGAGCTTCGACATACGATCGGTAGTCTGCCAGAAGCATAAAGGGATCTGGTGACCATAGTGAGTCAATGAGCGGCTTGAACAGTGTAGAATCGCCCTTCGAGAAAAAGCCCGACGCAATTTGATCGATCGCCTGCTTCAATTCCGGGTTCTCGTTGTAATACTTCATCGGTTGATAGCCTTCTGCTTTGAGAACTGCTACTTCTGAGGCGGTTAGCCCGAATAGGAAGAAATTTTCTGCACCGACTTCTTCCCGGATTTCGATGTTTGCGCCGTCGAGCGTTCCGATCGTCAGCGCCCCGTTCATCGAGAATTTCATATTTCCGGTTCCCGATGCTTCTTTTCCGGCGGTTGAAATCTGCTCAGACAAATCGGCAGCCGGATAGACGCGTTGAGCGAATTTGACGTTGTAGTCCTTGAGAAAAACGACTTTGATTCGTCCTCGCACGTCTGGATCGGTGTTGATTACATCGGCGATCGAGTTAATTAATTTAATAATCAACTTCGCCATCTTGTAGCCAGGTGCAGCTTTACCGCCAAAAATAAAGGTGCGTGGAGTCACGTCTAGATCAGGATTTGCTTTGATGCGATTATATAAAGTAATAATGTGCAATACATTCAAATGCTGGCGTTTGTATTCATGGAAACGCTTCGATTGAATGTCAAAAATTGAGTTTACATCGACTTCAATCTCATTCTCACGCTGAATATAGTTTGCAAGATCCTGCTTAATCGCTTGCTTAATTTGCTTCCATTCATCGCGGAACTGCGGATCATCAACAAACTGTTCTAGCTTGCGGAGTTCGTTGAGATTCTTAATCCAGTTTTCACCAATTTTACTGGTAATCAAGTGTGAGAGCCTGGGATTGCTCAGCACCATAAATCGTCTGGGCGTAACTCCATTCGTTTTATTGTTGAATCGCTCCGGATACATCTCAGCAAAGTCGCGCAGCACATCTTGCTTGAGAAGCTGAGTATGCAATTCAGCCACCCCATTGATCGAATAACTGCCAACGGTTGCCAAATTTGCCATTCGCACATATCGCTCCCCCGATTCATCAATCAAAGACATCCGCCGAATGCGATCGAGATCATTCGGGAATTTCTGCCGTACTTCATCTAAGAATCGCGCATTGATGTCATAAATAATTTCTAGATGTCGCGGCAGCAATGACCCAAATAGACCGATCGACCAGCGCTCCAAGGCTTCAGGCAACAGCGTATGATTCGTGTAGGCAAACGTATTGCGGGTAACGTGCCAAGCAACATCCCACTCCAAGCCATGCACATCAATCAACAATCGCATTAATTCAGCAACCGCGATCGCTGGATGTGTGTCGTTCAACTGAAACGTGAAGTATTCGTGCAGCTTTTCGATCGGCATTCTCCTTTGTTCATGATGAGTCCGGATCACATCTTGCAGCGAACAAGACACGAAAAAGAACTGTTGCTCTAACCGCAATTGTTTTCCTTGGACTTGCTCATCGTTTGGATAAAGCACCTTTGACAAGTTCTCGGAAGCCATTTTGCTGCCCACTGCACCGTAGTAGTTCCCGGAGTTAAACGCTGCGAAGTCAAAAGACTCGACCGCTTGGGCTGACCAGAGCCGTAAGGTGTTTGCAGTGTCGGTTTTGTAGCCGAGAATCGGTGTATCGTAGGGAACTCCCTTTAAGACACGATTGGGAATCCATCTGACACGGTTGCGCCCCTGCTCATCGGTGTAGCGCTCAGTCCATCCGCCGAGTTGAATTTCGACTGCCCATTCTGGTCGCGCTAGTTCCCAGGGATTGCCGTTTTTGAGCCATTTGTCGGTAATTTCAACTTGCCAACCGTCGCGGATATCCTGATCAAAAATGCCAAACTCATAGCGAATTCCGTAGCCGATCGCGGGAATTTCTAATGTCGCCATCGAATCGAGATAACACGCCGCTAATCGTCCCAAACCGCCATTGCCTAATCCCGGTTCTTCTTCTTGCGCCAGCAGTTCATCAAAATTCAATCCCAACTCTTGCGTTGCTTGCCGCATTTGATCATAGATATCTAAGTTGATCAAATTGTTGCCCAGGTGCGGCCCCAACAAGAATTCTGCCGAGAGATAGCACACTTGGCGCGGCTGTACTTTTGTGTAGGTTTGCGTGGTGATTAGCCAACTTCGGAGTAAGCGATCGCGTACCGTATAGGCTAACGCCATGTAGTAATCATTCAGCGCCGCGATTTCTGGAAACTTCCCTTGGACATAAAACAAGTTATTCAGAACTGATCGTTTGAGCGTGTCCACATCGAGTCCGGTACGATCGTCGCGAAGTAGCTCGTCTGTGGTTGGAAGTTGAATCTCTTCGGCTTGCATAAGTTTGGCGCGGTAATAGAACGATCGGATAAAAAATTAGTTAGAAATGACAGACTGCCGATACGGTAGCAAAAAAAGCTATTGTTCAAACCATAAATCATCCTTAAGTCGGAGCAGTTAGGTAAGCCGCCCAATCCACAATCAACCCCAGTTCACAATCAGTCCCAATTCATAATCAGTCCCAATTCACAATCAGCAAAGGTTTGAACTTAGAGATTTATTCCACGGTTGCGAAAGTAGTGGACAATGAACTTGCCAGCTAAAACTTTGACGTGAGAAAAGAGAGCTACTGGAATGACCCTTAACACCGTGACAACACAGCCGTTTTCCGATCAAAAGCCTGGAACTTCTGGCTTGCGGAAACTCGTAACGGTCTTTCAACAACCCCACTATCTTGAGAATTTCGTTCAGGCGATCTTCGATAGCATTGGTGATTTTGCCGGACAAACACTGGTCTTAGGGGGCGATGGTCGCTTTTATAACCGTCAAGCGATTCAAATTATCTTAAAAATGGCGGCTGCCAATGGCTTTGGACGGGTGAAAGTGGGTCAGGGCGGGATTCTTTCAACGCCTGCGACTTCTGCTGTGATTCGTAAATACAATGCGTTCGGCGGCATCATTCTTTCAGCCAGTCACAATCCCGGCGGAGCGGATGGCGATTTTGGAATTAAGTACAACATTGGAAATGGCGGCCCTGCTCCAGAGAAAGTTACTGAAGCAATTTACGATCGCAGTAAAACCATCACCGAATACAAAATCTTCGACGCTCCGGATGTCAATTTAGATATCCTTGGAACCACTCAACTGGAAAAAATGACCGTTGAAGTGATTGATTCAGTGATTGATTATGCAGCACTGATGGAATCGCTGTTTGATTTCGATCGTATCCGCCAATTATTCACAGGCGGCAAGTTTCGGATGTGCATGGATTCGCTTCATGCAGTGACGGGATCTTATGCCCACGCGATTTTTGAACAGCGATTGGGCGCACCCAGGGGAACAGTGCAGAATGGCATGCCGCTTGAAGATTTTGGCGGCGGACATCCTGATCCAAACTTGGTGTACGCGCATGATTTAGTCGAAGTGATGTTCGGAGAGAATGCACCGGATTTCGGGGCGGCTTCGGATGGAGATGGCGATCGCAATATGATTTTGGGTCGTCGCTTTTTTGTCACACCGAGCGATAGTTTGGCGGTTCTAGCGGCAAATGCCACCTTAGTTCCGGGATATCGGAATGGAATTGCGGGAATTGCGCGATCAATGCCAACTTCGCAAGCACCCGATCGCGTGGCGGAAAAACTCGGAGTCGATTGCTATGAAACGCCGACTGGATGGAAGTTTTTCGGGAATTTGCTCGATGCGGGTAAAGTTACACTCTGCGGCGAAGAAAGTTTTGGCACCGGATCGAATCACATTCGTGAAAAAGACGGATTGTGGGCGGTATTGTTCTGGTTAAATATTTTGGCAGTGAAGCAGCAATCGGTTGAAGAATTGATGCGTGAACACTGGCGGACTTATGGACGGAACTACTATTCTCGTCATGATTATGAAGCGATCGACAGCGATCGGGCAAACACCTTAATTACTCAACTGCGAGACAAGTTGCCAACGCTAAAAGGTCAAAAGTTTGGTAGTTATGAAGTCGCCTACAGCGATGACTTTAGCTATACTGACCCGATCGATGGCAGTGTGAGCCAGAAACAAGGGGTTCGCATTGGCTTTACGGATGGTTCACGGATTGTGTTCCGATTGTCGGGAACAGGAACTCAGGGCGCGACCTTGCGACTGTATGTAGAACGGTATGAGGCTGATCCAGCAAAACACAATGCTGATCCACAAGATGCGCTGGCGGATTTGATCCAGATTGCGGATTCGGTGGCTCAGATTAAGTCGTTGACCGGAATGGACAAACCGACGGTGATTACTTGAGGGTTAGTCGATTACCCGATGGAGCTTCGCCCCCTAAATCCCCCATTCATGGGGGATTTAGGGGGCCGGAGAATTCATTCAGTTTGGGAAATTCCTGGTTCTCCAAGTCCCCCACGAGTGGGGGATTTAGGGGACTAGAAAGAACCCAAACGCAGCGACAAAACCCTAATGTCGCCCAAACGCAATTCTTCTCTACCCAATATGACTCGTCGCATTCTCGCCCCCCTTGCAAGCCTGCTTCTCACGCTTACAACTGCGATCGCACCTGCACAAAGCCTCACAGTTCCGATTGCCACCTCTGAAGCTCGAATTCGCCAGCGACAGGAACAATTAAACCTCATCACACCCGCAGCTTACGATTTGACGCGCTACCCAGTTGTAGACTCTAACGAAACTCACTGGCGCAAACTGCTCTGGGCAACGGCAGTGATTGAGCCGCAAGATACTTACATCCGAGAGACGATCGCCCAAATTCTCACCCTCACGCCACAAAATCTCACACCTGCTCAAGCCCGTACCGTCGAAATGGCGCTACAGGTCGGGACACAGCTTTATCTCAGCAAGCCGACTCCGAACTTACAGCAACAATTCATTCAAACGATCGCCCAAAGTTCTAATCCCCGATGGGTTGCGATGTCTCTGTCTGCACTGGCAAAATCAGGCACGAGTGTAACAGAACAACAACAGTTAATTAACTTCATTGCACAACGCTTTCCACGCTGGTCTGAGAATGTAAGCCTTTACACAACAATTACAGAACTCACAGCACCGACGCGCATCCCACCGATTAGAGATTTACTCGTCTGGACGATCGTTCCGAATCAACAGCAGCTTTATGTTTTTTGTAATCGCGATCGTTCTCAATTGTGTTCCGCTTTTCTCAAAGATCAGCGAGGGCGATTTGTGCGGGAAAATGGGCGACTGTGGACGATGCCATTGTTAACGCGATCGCTGCATAATCTCTCCTGGAATTTCTCACGCGGTTACACACCGCAAGGTATTTACCGCATCGAAGGAACGATTCCACAACCTGATACAGATTTCTTTCGTGCCTATGGCTTTTATTCCTTAGTCCAGCTATTCGCACCGCTTGAACCCGGAGTCAAAGAATTCATTCCCGGGCGCAAAGGAACACTAGCTGGAAAGCTGGATGGATATAACGCATTACTGCCTCCAAGCTGGCGCAGCTATTTTCCAATTCAAGCAAGTTACTGGGCGGGAATGGCTGGACGCAACTTGTTCAGAATTCACGGAAGCGGAGAAAATCCAAGCTTCTTTACCAACAATCAGCGCTACCTGCAAAGTCGCGGCTGGAATCCTGCGATCGGCTGTCTTTCTGCACTGGAACTCTACGACAGCAACGGACGACTGCGATCGGCTCATATGCCCGGATTGTTAAATAAGCTCGGAGCAAAGCCAACCGGATATCTAATTGTTGTAGAATCACCCAACACCCCTGCTGCGATTTCTGCTCAGATTGAAGCCCTTTCCCGTTAGCTTATGCGTATCTTTAGTGTTCTACTCTCGCTTGCGGTTGTTGTCGGAACGGCGGAATTGTCAGTTGCTCAATCTGCCGCAGACTATCGCCAACGAGGAATTCAGTACCGCAATCAAGAACAATTCGAGAGCGCGATCGCAGCCTTTGAAAAAGCCGTTGAACTCGATCCCAAAAACCTTGCAGGTCGAATTGGTCTAGGTTGGACATTGCACTTGGCGAATCGTCGCCCAGAAGCAATTGGTATGCTACAAAGCGCAATTCCCTACAATCCATTCAACATTGAGACCTTTAATGCGTTGGGGATTGCCTATCTGGTAAATGGCGATCTTTCTCAGGCTGTAGCAACACACACTTGGGCAACCATGCTCAATCCAAACAATGAAATCCCTTACTACAATCTGAGCTTATCTTATGAGCGATTAGCAATGTATGATTGGTCGATCGAATGTGCGAAACGCGCTGCTGAACTAGAACCAAACAATCCGCACCCTTGGATTGCACTCGCTATTGCTTATCAAGGTCAGGGCGATAAAGTCTCTGCTCAACAGATTTTTCAGCAAGCCATTACTGTTGATCCGAGATATGCCGATCGTAGCTCTCTCACCTATCTTGCCAGAGCAGGCTTTAGCTCAGAGCAAATTAAAACTGCCCAGCAACTTCTTGCCGCCAGGTAACTATGCAATTCACCTACCACACTCCACAACATCCCGATGAGATCAAGCAATTAGGCAAGATTCTAACGCAATGTTTTAATGCGCCTGCACTCGATGAACCTGTTTACCTCAATCGAATTGGCATCGAGAACACTCGCATCTTACGCACCAATGATCAGATTGTCGGAGGATTGGGCTTACTGCATCTAGGACAGTGGTACAACGGTGCGAACATTCCAATGGTCGGAGTGGCTGCGGTTGGCATTGCACCAGAATATCGTGGTAAAGGAACTGCGATCGCGCTCCTGCAATCTGTTCTGCAAGAACTTTATAGCAAAGAAACGCCAATCTCAGTTTTATTCTCGGCGGCTCAACCTTTGTATCGCAAAGCAGGCTATGAACAGGCGGGAACGCTTTGTCATTGGGAAGTTTCAACGGCGAGTATTCAGAGCAAACAACATACATTAGAGGTACGATCGCTTAGCTTAGACTCTGAGATGTTTGCTGAACTGTACAATCAGCAAGCTTGCTTGAATCAAGGATTTCTCGATCGCAATGCTGTGATCTGGCAGATGCTCAAGCATTCTGAGTCCCCGATGTATGCTTATCAGTTTGAGAACGAAGGGTATATCATTTTTCAACAGCAACAGGATTGTTTGATCATCAGAGATTGGGTGTTATTAACCCCTGCGGCTGTCAAACAGTTCTGGACATTCCTAGCAAATCATCTATCCCAGATCGATCGCATTGAATGGAAGAGTGCCCCAGTTGATGCTTTGAGCTTATGTTTACCGGATCAAACTGCTAAAGTTAAATGGATAAAGCCCTGGATGCTCCGAATTGTTCATCTACAAAGAGCGCTAGAACTGCGAAACTATCCAAACATCAACGCTGAACTTCATTTAGACATTCAAGATGCGATGTTGCCCAACAATCAAGGTAAGTTCATTCTGAGCGTGGAGAATGGTCGTGGTACTGTAACATCCGGTGGACGTGGAGAGTTACACCTTGAGATTCGATCGCTTTCACCCCTCTACACTGGACTATTCACCGCAGAACAATTAGTACTCGCATCACTCCTCACTGGAACACCCGAAGCCATTCAAACTGCGGCTCAAATCTTTGCCAGCCCTACCCCGTGGATGCCAGATTTCTTTTAGCAGACCCATGCAGTGGTACGATGAACCACGTAGTTTGTCTTTGCGCCTGTTATGTCTTCTGCGATCGAGCTTCGTGTCACCGATACCCACCATGATTTAGTGATTCAGCGTCCGGCTGGAGGTGTCTCGCTGCAAGGTCGAATTCGCATTCCCGGAGACAAATCGATTTCGCATCGTGCCTTGATGTTGGGAGCATTGGCGCAAGGAGAAACTATCATTCGAGGCTTGTTGTTAGGCGAAGATCCGCGCAGTACAGCCGAATGTTTTCGCGCAATGGGAGCGGAAATTTCGGAGTTGAACACCGAAGAAGTCCGGGTGAAAGGGATTGGATTGGGCAATCTGATTGAACCCGTAGATGTTCTGAATGCAGGAAATTCTGGGACAACTTTACGATTAATGCTCGGAATTCTGGCATCTCATCCCGATCGCTTCTTCACTGTCACCGGAGATAGTTCACTACGATCGCGCCCGATGTCCCGCGTGGTCAAACCCCTTCAGCAAATGGGCGCACAAATTTGGGGACGCAAACAAAATTCGCTTGCACCGTTAGCAATTCAGGGACAAGCCTTAAAACCGCTTCACTATCATTCGCCGATCGCGTCTGCTCAGGTGAAATCCTGCATTCTTTTAGCAGGACTCATGACCGACGGACAAACCACAGTGACAGAGCCAGCTTTATCGCGGGATCACAGTGAGCGAATGTTACGGGCATTTGGAGCCGATCTCACGGTTAATCCTGAAACAAACAGCGTGACTGTGACCGGACAAGCAAAGCTGACTGGACAAACTGTGATTGTTCCGGGTGATATTAGTTCGGCTGCGTTTTGGCTGGTCGCGGGTGCGATCGTGCCCGGTTCTGATTTGACGATCGAGAATGTGGGCATCAATCCCACCCGCACCGGAGTTCTGGAAATTCTGGAACGCATGGGAGCAGATGTTACGATCGAAAACCAGCGCGAAGTCGCAGGCGAACCTGTGGCAGATCTGCGGGTGCGTCATAGCAAATTGAAAGCTTGTGAAATCTCTGGCGACGTGATTCCGAGATTGATTGATGAAATTCCCATTCTTGCGGTCGCTGCGGTGTTTGCTGAAGGAACCACGATCGTCAAAGATGCTGAAGAACTGCGGGTAAAAGAAAGCGATCGCATCACCGTCATGGCAACTCAACTGAATCAAATGGGTGCATCGGTTCGCGAACTTCCCGATGGCATGGAAATCACTGGAGGAACCGCGCTGAAAGGAACCGAAGTCGATAGTCATACTGATCATCGAATTGCGATGAGTTTAGCGATCGCGGCTTTGAATGCTGCTGGTACAACCACGATTCACCGAGCAGAAGCGGCGGCGATTTCTTATCCTGACTTCACGGCAACGCTGCAACGAGCGATCGCACGATGAATTTTGAAATTATTGGCGAAATTGATGACATTGAAACCATTGCAAACGGAAAAGGAATTCGAGACCTTGCTCGACTGCGGAAACAGTATGGCAAGGCGAAGTGGCGAAAATTAAAAGGAACAGCGATGATTAGGTTAGAGAGCGGAGATGTTCGTCTAGCTGAGCTACATTGGTATGAAGCGCATGGAATTGGGCGCAAGGAAATAAAACGTAAACGCTACTTGGATTAGAACCATGCAAGAAGAAACACCAAAATTTGCAATTTGCATTAAAAACGAAGGTTATCCAGCCTCTTTAGAGCTTCATAAGCTGTATCGCATTGTTCCGGACGCGAGTGCGACCAGAGACGATGATATTCGGATTATTGACGAGAGCGGAGAAGACTATTTGTATCCTGCAAGCTATTTTTTAGAGATTGATTTGCCAAGCACAACAAAAGATATCCTTCTGAAGATGGTCTAAGAAACGGTAATTTTTTGCACTCGGCTTGCAATTCCAATCGTTGTTTGATTATCGTCTGAGTAGCGCAACCTTGGTGAACCTCATGTCTACTCAACGGCATCAACACGCGATCGTGATCGGTGGCAGTATGGCTGGACTGCTTGCGGCTCGTGTTTTATCGGAACAGTTTGAGCGGGTGACGATCGTCGATCGCGATCAGCTTCCTCTCAGCGCAGAACCGCGTCGGGGTGTTCCACAATCCGTTCAGCCTCATGTGCTATTTTCCAAAGGCTACCAAATTCTAGAAGAATTGTTTCCGGGCATTGGAGAAACACTTGCGGCTCGTGGTGCAGTTGAATTTGATTGGGGCAAGGATTTTCTGTACTTTCAAAAAGGCAACTGGACACCCACAACTGAGACACCGATCGGGCTAAAATCTTACACTTGTACTCGCCCACTGCTTGAAAGTACAGTTCGACAACGAGTCAGCAGTCTTCCGAATGTTGAGCTTTTACAAAATCAGCGAGTGATTGGATTGTGGGGCAATGCGACTTCGATTCAGGGCATCAAACTGCAACAAGGAGGTCTATCGGCTCAGCTAGTGGTAGATGCGAGTGGTCGGAGTACCCACTTGCCGGAGTGGTTGCAAAATCTGGGTTTGACTCCGCCGCCGATGACCGTCGTTGATCCTGGATTGGGCTATGCAACTCGTCGTTACCGCATTCCTGCTGAGGCTCTACCAGATGCAAAAATTGTCTTGATTAGTCAAGAACCTCCAGATCAACCGCGTTTGGGATACTTAGCACAGGTAGAAGCGGATCAATGGATTGCAACTTTGGGTGGTTATGGGCGGGACTACCCACCTCTGAACGATCAAGGCTTTGTGAAATTTGCTCAAACTTTGTCTGACTCTGCGTTTTATCAAGCGATCGTTCATGCAGAGCCGCTTTCTGAAATTCAGGCACATCGAGCCACGGTTAATCGGCTGTATCACTACGAGAACACTAAACTACCGGATGGTTTAATCGCGCTTGGAGATGCTGTGTGTGCGCTCTGTCCGATTTATGGTCAAGGAATGACAGTTAGTGCGATGTCGTCGCTGGTATTGCGTCGCTGGCTTCAGCGATCGCGAAACTCAACGCTCAAAGGCATGAGTTTTCAGAAGCAACTCGCCCGGAGTAATGCGTTTCCTTGGTCAATTGCGACGGGTTCCGATTCTAAGTTCTCGACGACGAAGGGCGCGATTCCTCCAAGTTGGGCAGGAGAATTGTTTCAAGCTTATGCCGATCGACTTGCTGTTCGCGCTCAAAACGATGTTGACCTGCACCTACAATTTCTGCAAATCGGGCATATGTTAAAGTCTCCCGGTCTGTTGTTTCATCCTCAATTGATACTGAAAGCATTATTGTAGGTTTAGATGCAGCTTAGAAGAATAAGCTTCTCCGGTATGAACCATAATTGTAATAATCTGAAAGTCGATCGCGCTTGCTTCTCCTGGTTTTGCCCCAGTTCCCGCATTCACCGGATAAGCTGGAAAGCAAGCCCCGCTTAAACTCAAGCGAATTGCACTCCCTTTCGGAATGCAAATACAGGTGGGCTGCAATGGGATTTGACATAGGGAAAGTTCAGGACGATCGCTGCTCAAATATCCTTGTGTAAAGTTCATTACACTACCATTCGGTTTGACTTCAGACAATACAGCACACAGATCAAAGCTGGGTGAATTAGAACTTGCATAAACCTCAACAATACTCTCACCGGCTAAATGCAAATCAGCTTCTAAAGGGGTTGTCGTGTAGGTAAGAACATCGCTGCGAGCATCAATGCTAGAACGATCGAACGATCCACAAGGATAAGCCACATGACCGCCCAAAGCCGGAACAGGTCGCCAAGGATCATGCACGATCACATCGATCGCAGCTTCGGAAACTTGATCCTTTAACTGTCCGTCGCGATCGTCCATTCCTGCTAGTCCAGTGCTACAAAGATGCAATGTTGTTCTATTGCCCTGCGGAAATTCAGGGAACGATCGCCACGTATTGCTCCCCATTTCAAACAATTGCACAGGTGAATCGTTTAGCTCTTTATCTTTGAGCCAATGATCAAACCAGCGAATCTGAGCGCGATCGCAAAAACTCACGGCATTCGCGCCATAGTCGATCGCGCCAACTTTGCGACCCCAAGGTAGGTGCGCCCACCCTCCAACAATCAAATGTGCTTGCTTCGAGGATAGGTACGATCGCAAGGTTCCCCGCATGTAAGTATCAAACCAACCTCCGATGTAGAGCATTGGAATATCAATTGTGCTCACATCAACGGTTAATTTCTGCCAATAAGAATCAGTTGGCTCAGAACGATCGAGCCAAGTTTGATAGTAAGCATCATAGTGAGCAAACTTCTGAATCAACTCTGGACGGGCGGGAATACGATCGCTCAACGGCAGATTTTTCGCGGCTCTAGATAGTTCTAAAAATGCGGATTCATCTCTCTTTAATCGCGCTGTTTCTGCTGCGAGTTGAATTGCCCAACCTAAGTTCGCAAACAGACAAAATGCGCCATTCTCATATGCCCAGTCCTGATACACATCTGGAGCTAACATTGCTGGACAAATAGCTTTCAGTGCTTCCGGGCGGTTTACTGCGGCATAGAGTTGTGTCATTCCCTGATAAGAGAAGCCGTACATTCCAACCTTGCCGTTACTGCGGGGCAAACTTGCCGCCCAATTTACCGTCTCGAAACCGTCCTCAATTTCGTTCTCAAACAGCTTAAACTCGCCTTCTGACGTGCCTCTCCCCCGCACATCTTGAATCACTACAATATACCCTTGGGAGGCGTACCAAACGGGATGTGCATAAACGACCGTAGATGCGATCGCTCGTCCATACGGTTGCCGCATCAACAACACCGGAAATGTTCCTTCTGCATCCGGATAGTACACATCAGCATCAAGGCGGACGCGAACACTTTGTGAAGCAGAGCTACCGCGGGTGTACATCGAAACGGATTGCTTCGGCAAAACCTTCATCAATCGAACCTGTTGATTACTCTATCCATACGATAATTGGGGAACAGGTGAACGCCGCAACACCGCTAGATCTTCTTCATCCAGTTCAGCAGGTATGCCGCTGCGAATCAGTTCTGCAAAGTCCTCGTTCGGAATCATGATGCACAAGGCGTACAGGCGCTCAGATCCCGTATTGCAAACTTCGTGAATTCCGGTCGGAGGCACAAGCAAACTATCTCCCGCTCGAATTGGCACTTCTTTCCCGTCACAAATCGCGATCCCTTCGCCTTTAAGCACAAAGAACATCTCGACCGCCAGTTGATGACGGTTCGGCGGAGTTTTTCCACCCACATCAAAGATTTCAACACAAAGCGTTAGAGAAAAATTCGCGATCGTCGGATCAAACACGATCGCGAGACGATTGGTATCGTTGGGACTGATCCGATATGCCTGATACTCGGTCGGGGATTTGACGACTGGAATAACACAAGACTCTTCCATCGAATCATCCTCAGCGTGAAGGTTATTTGTAATTTATAGTTCGCAATCCGTAATTTCTGTTTATTTATTACGGATTGCGAACTATAAATCGCTACGGCACTTGAGGAAGGTTGCCATTGCTAAACCAGACGGCACTCTGAGTTCCATCGGTACTTGTCCAGCGAATATCAGAGAAACCATCGCCGTTGTAGTCGCCGATCGCCGGTTGAAATCCGGGCGGCTGAGTGGCGATCGGCGATATCTTTAGCGCTGTTCCAGAGAGCCACACCTGATTGACTCCGCTGCTGGGATTGCGAACGAGAAAATCAGTTTTGCCATTGCCATCAAAATCAGCCGTCTTGATGACAAAATCGCGACTGCGACCGGGAAGCGAAAACTGAAACGACAGTGGCTGCAAGTCAGTTGACCAGACCCAGAGCTGATTTTGTCCAGTCAGGCGATCGCGCCAAAATACATCGCTGCGCCCGTCACCATTAAAATCGATAATTTCTGCGCTCGAAGTGGGAGACTTGGAGCGAGTGCTTTCGACTTTAATTGCTAAAGTTTCCAGATCAATCGTGGCAACGGCATTCTCTCCGGTTAGAGGATTACGCAGAAACAAATCGGTTTGCTGATCGTTGTTAAAATCTGCGATCGCGATTTCCCAACCTGCACCAATCTCACCGCTGGATAGCTTAACGCGCTGAGTGCCATTCATCAGCCAAATGTTGTAGTCTCCGGTGGTGGAGTTGTACCAAAAGAAATCGCTTTTGCCGTTGGCATCAAAATCTCCGATCGTTTCCGTCCAATTGCCTTGTAAGGTTTCGAGACAGGATTTGGCTTGAATCGAAGTGCCATTGATTAACCAAACTTCGGTGCCTCCGGTTTTTGTGTTGCGCCAAACTAAATCTGTTTTGCGATCGCCGTTAAAATCACCAAAATTCGAGGGTTGCCAATCCCTGGACTTGCCAGGGAGAGAGCTTGAGCCGAGCGATCGTAGCCCATCAATCAATGTAATTTGTGAGACACCCGTATTCGGATTGAAACTAAAGAGGTCTGTGCGACCATCAGCATTAAAATCAGGAATTTTTAGAGGATTTAAAGTATTAGGAATCGCCATACTGCATTCTCTTATAGGAAACTGCGACACCTCAATATGTCTGCATTCTAAAATTTCTGCAACAAGAGAGTGGTTTCATAGACATATAGCACTATGGCGATTAACCTGTCGATACCGAGGTTAGGCTATCTTAATCCCGTTCAAAAGCTGGATCGAATTACTCACGAATCCGAAACATTGCTTTACGTTATACAGCGTTGCTTGCAGGCAGAACTCTGGAGAGGTGGTAGCGGTGCAGTCCTCGAGCAAGATGCAGTCATATCCGAGAAAATTCGCATCTTGTAGAGTTGCCATCACACACTGATCCGCATTTACACCAGCGAAAAACAGTGTCGTTTTCCCCGAATTTCGCAGAATACTATCCAGAGGAGTATCCCAAAATCCACTCATGCGATATTTGTCGATTTTGATGTCCGCGTCGATCGGATTGAGGTCATCGACGATCGCGGCTGCCCAGCTATCTTTTTCCAGCACCGGAGCCTGATTGTTCGGCAGGGGATCACCGAGTCCGACTCCAGTTCCAGTAGGATTGTACACATGACGAGTCGCGGGACTAATGTTGAGCAAATCCGGGCGATTTCCCCAATTGATCCAAACGATCGACATCCCAACTTGGCGCAAAATTGGAAGCAGTTGTTGAATCGGCACAATGGGCGATCGGGCCGGAGTGACATCGACTCCGATATGCGAGAGCCAGCCATCCGGGTGACAAAAATCGTTTTGCATATCAACGATCAACAATGCGGATTTTGTCAGATCAAGCCGTAGTGTTTTCGTTGCGGTTTGAAGTGTAATCGGTTGAGGGGGAAGCGGAGGTCGCGTCAGATCCGCGATCGATTCATCGACATACCAGGCATTCGGAGGGACACCAAGCGGGTGCAGGGATGGGTTCATAAGGTGGGGAACTCTGATTACAAATCGTTCTTCTATAGGTACTACAACAGTTTTATATCAAGCTGTTTATCAGAGCACGAATTTAAAGAGCAACATCATTTGCTGTAGGTTCGATTGGCTGAATTTTCTGATACAACTATTCTTAATTCTTGGGCTTGTTCAATTAAATCAAAACTCTAATTCTGTGGATTTAGCAATGCGTTTTTCTACATTAACAGCCTGCACGATCGGGTTAATTTCTGCCTCAAATTCGGTGCAAAAAACAGTGGCTCAAGATGTCGTTGTGCCAGAAGCAATTACCCCGATCGCAACTCAGCCTTCAGTCGCCTCTTCTCAAGCGGTTCCCTCTGCCGTTGTTGAAGCCCCTCGCCCGACTCCAGAATTTTCTCGCAAATCGAGCCAGGCCGCTCAGTCGATTGTGCCCCCTCAAGCCCAAACTCCGCGATCGCAGCAAACGCCGCCTCGATCGCCTAGTCCGGCATCCCCAACGCCACCGGATGTCGTGCTGACTGCAACCGATGTGCAAATTGTCGGTGCCTCTGCCGAACTCCAGCAACTTGTCCGCGCTCAGCTCCAAACGCAGCCTGGAGGCAACGTCAGCACCGCCCAACTTCAGCGCGACATCGCCACAATCCTGGAAACAGGCTTGTTTAGCACTGCCACCTTTACTACTCGCACCAATCCCAATGGATTAAGCGTCGTCTTTCAGGTGCAACCCGCGATCGTTCGCGCTCTAAATCTGGTGAATGCTCAGGCGCTGACCCCGACGATCGCCAATCAATTCTTTCAGGCTCAGTTTGGCGCACCCGTTAGTCCAACCGCCATCAATGAAAGCATTCGTCAAGTTAATACTTGGTATCGCCAAAACGGATTTAGCTTGGCGCGAGTGATTGGTGTGGTGCCCAATCGTGAAGGGGTGTTGACCGTAGAAGTGGCAGAAGGTACAGTCTCAAACATTCAAATTCGCTTTACCGACGAACAAGGCAGACCGACCAACGACAAAGGCGAACCGATTCGCGGCAGAACCAGAGAAAGCTTTTTGCAAACTCAAATTCAACTAAAGCCGGGGCAAATCTTCCAGGAGTCTGTTGCTCGTCAAGATCTGCAGCGCATTTTTCAAACCGGATTATTTACCAACGGGCGCATTTCTCTTGAAGGCGATGCCCGTCGCACAACGGTTGTCTATAACCTCACCGAAGCCCGTAGCCGCGCCCTAAACGTTAGTGGTGGAATTAACGACGACTTAGGCGTATTTGGCAGTTTCAGCTACAACGACAACAACTTTAACGGAGTCGGACAGCAACTCGGCAGCAATGTCTCGGTTGGAACTCGTGATGTTCAGTTTGATGGGCGATTTGTTAGTCCCTATCGTGAGACTGAACCGGACAAATTAGGCTACAGCGCCAGTGGTTTTCGGCGACGCGGAATTTCGCGGGTGTTTGACGATGACACCAGCCGATTGGCGAACGGCGATCGCGTCCGGGAAGGTCGCTTCGGTGGAACCGTGGCGGTGAATCGTCCGATCGGGGAGGGTTGGAACGGAACCTTAGGGGTGAACTATACGCGGGTGAGTTTGCGGGATCAGGGTGGAAATGTGGTGAGGCGCGATCGCAATGGTGCGCCGCTGTCATTTAGTGGCACGGGAATTGATGATTTGACGACGGTGAATTTTACGGCGGTGCGCGATCAGCGAAATAACCCCGTCGATCCGTCAAGCGGCTCGATCTTATCGCTGACGACCGAGCAATCGATCCCGATCGGGCGGGGCAGCATTCTTTCCAATCGTCTGCAAGCGAACTATTCGCAGTATATTCCGGTGAATTTCTTTAATCTGGAGAAAACGCAGAACCAGCCGGAAGTGTTGGCGTTTAATGTGCAGGCGGGAACGACGATCGGGGATCTGCCGCCGTACAATGCGTTTTCGCTGGGAGGTGCAAATTCGGTGCGGGGATATGATATTTCCAAACTGGGGATTGGTCGCAGTTTCGTGTTGGCTTCTGCGGAATACCGTTTTCCGATTTACAGCATCATCGGCGGGGCGGTTTTTGCGGATTTTGGGTCGGATTTGGGGTCAGCGAATTCGGTGTTAGGAGCGCCAGGGGAAGTGCGGGGATTGCCGGGAACGGGATTTGGATTCGGGGTTGGGCTTCGGCTGAAGTCGCCTTTGGGGACAATTCGAGCGGGGTATGGAATTAATAACCAGGGTGAAAGCCGACTTCAGTTTGGGTTTGGGGAGAAGTTTTAAGAGGCTTAGGGTTGGCGAGAGTTTTGCTTCGGTTCGATCGATTGCCCCCTAAATCCCCCGCGAGTGGGGGACTTTGAGAAAATTGAGATTTGCCACATTTGTTGGGTGGTTGAATGAGGTACGAACCTGAAGCAAGCCTTAAGTTGCGGACTTCCACGTTCCATGAAAGCCGATCGGGATCACTTCGGGTAAGCCTAATCGACACACAGGCTGATCGTTTAAACGATCGCTATCGAAAACCCAAACTTCACTCTGATCGCGATTGCCATCGTAAACAACGGTGATAATCCAACCTTGATTGGCATCGATCGCGTCCGGTGCGTAAATCGGCTCCATCGGGTAGCAATTCTCACCGCAATCTGCTTCAACCAATGCTCCGGTTTTTTGATCAAATCGAGCGATCACGCCCAAGATTTCTTTCGCTGGATCGGCATTCCGACGATGCAGCGAAAGATAGGTCTGTTGCCAGGATTGCCCAACCTCTACGGGTTTGACAACTGGAAATTCACAATGTCGATCGAGCAATTCCTGCTGCTCCAACACCTTTCCAGTGAGTGGATTAACTCGAATTTGCCAGAGTGTCGATCGTGCTGATGTCTGAGTTTTTCCGGTTGCCACTTGTCTGAAATATTCGTTTGTGTTGAAGTCAGCGTAACGAATCACATCAACCACAGCGTTTCCATCCCGATCGACGCAAGCGTTGCCAAAGTGCCATTGATACCAGGGGTCGGTTTCGCCTTGGCTAATC
Organism: Leptolyngbya sp. AS-A5; assembly: GCF_039962495.1. Lineage (NCBI taxonomy): Bacteria > Bacillati > Cyanobacteriota > Cyanophyceae > Leptolyngbyales > Leptolyngbyaceae > Leptolyngbya > Leptolyngbya sp. AS-A5. The sequence goes on from NZ_JAMPLL010000002.1 coordinate 89,307, forward strand.
AGTTTTAGAGTTTGACGATCGAATACCAGTACCTGAGTTCCTTTCTCTGGTTTCCAGTCAAACGAGTCGCTAAAACTCTTCAGCCTAGTTAACAACAGCAACGGATTTAATCGCACAGGCGGAATGAAGAACAAGAGATACTGTCCTGCCATGACAAAATCATGAATCAGCGGAACTCCATCTAGTTTGTGACTGTCCTGTTGTTGTAGCTTGCCGCTGGCATCTATGCGGTACAGATTGAGAATCGTATCTTTCCCGAAGCTGACTCCGAAATTATAAAAATCGCCTGTCTGCGGATCGCGTTTTGGATGTGCGGAAAATGGCAGCGAATCGGATAAGCCTCCCAAATTATCAAGGCTGCGGGTTTGGAGGGTTTCGAGATCGAGCGCATAGGGATGTCCGCCTTCCCAAAGCGCGAGGAGTCGATCGTTCAACGCTAACACCGACGTATTTGCCGCATTCTTCAAGCCTTTAGTGAAGCGATCGATCAGTCCTCCGGGTGGCAACATTCCATATCCGGTGTACAGCAATCGCCCAGCGCGTTCTTCGTCGAGAAATTCTGGCGTTTCAACATAGCGATACACACCTGTTGCGCCTGTTTGATCAAAATGCACTCTCAAGATTGCACCATCGCCATCAAACCAATGTCCAACGCGAGTGTTACCCCGCTCTAATCGAGCTGGGCCATTGCGATACAAAGAACCGCGTAATCCTGGGGGAATTGCACCAGAAAGGAGCGGAAGTGTTGTTGGCGCAAATCCTTCTGCTGTATGTAAGACTGATTGATTCCAGGTGTACGATGCCTCTGGCGCAGAAAAACCTGTTCGTGTTGCAGCTACCATAATTCTCTCAATTTAACGATCTTCTGTCTTTGAGTTCGACAGAATGTCGTGTGTCACTAATACAATCGTACAGCCTTGTTCTTTAGCAAAATCAAGTTCTAGAACTGTATGCAAATCACTCCGATGTCGGGACTGTCTGATACAATGAACGGCGTTGTCAACTAGATGTACATCCTTTGAGCCAATCGATCGATGATCTACCCAAGGTAGACGATTTTCTACAAGAACTTGCCACGATTCAGCAAACAGGGTCGAAGCGGATCGCGATTTTAGGATCGCGTCACGTTCCGATTACGCATCAAACCTTGATCGAACTGATGACCTATGCCCTAGTGCTAGAAGGGAATCGGATTATCACTTCCGGTTCTACGGGAACCAATTTCGCCGCGATTCGGGGAGCGCTACGGGCTGATCCATCGATGCTGACGGTGATTTTGCCGCAAGGACTCGATCGCCAGCCGCGCGAATCGCGTGAGCAGCTTGAAACGGTGATGCACTTGGTTGAATGCCCAGAAAATAATTCTTTATCGCTGGGTGAAGCGAGTGCGCTGTGTAATCAGGAAATTATTTCGCGCTGTCAGCAATTGATTTCGTTTGCGTTCCATGACAGCCATACCTTGCTGCAAACCTGCCGCGATGCCGAAGATCAGCGTAAAGTTGTGACACTGTTCTATTTTGATTAACTTATGCTGTTTGGACTCTCTGTTCCAAGTCTGCTGTTGATTGCGATCGCCGTTGCGGTCGTGTGGATTTACTTACCGTTTTTGGTCGTGGCATACGGACGAGTGCAAATCGGCTACAGCAAAGAGATCATGGCGGCTCCTCGCGCTGCGTTTGACAAGCTTCCAGACTATGCAAAACGCGCAACCTGGGCACACCAAAACGCCCTCGAAGCCTTCCCGATTTTTGCCGCGGCTGCACTGATGGCGTATGTTACCAATCAGACTTCTGAAATCGCAGGATGGGCGGCGATCGTGTGGATTACTGCGCGATTTTTGTTTCCGGTTTTTTATATTTTGAACATTCCAACTTTGCGATCACTGATGTTCGGAATTGGTTCGATTTGCAGCTTTACGCTAATCGGATTAAGCTTGATCAGCACGCTTTAATTATTGCTTATGGCTTCTACTTTTTCGTTTGATATTGTTAGCGACTTCGATCGCCAAGAATTGGTCAACGCGATCGATACGACCAAGCGCGATGTCCAGAGTCGCTACGATCTCAAAGACACGAAAACGGAGATCGAACTCGGTGCGGATACGATCACAATTAATACCGATAGTGAATTTACGCTGGATGCGGTGCATACTCTAATGCAGCAGCGAGCAGCAAAGCGCAATTTATCGCTGAAAATTTTTGATTACGGTAAGATTGAGTCCGCGAGTGGAAATCGCGTTCGGCAGGAAATTAAGCTGAAAAAAGGAATTAGCCAGGACATCGCAAAGCAAATTACCAAAATTATTCGCGATGAATACAAGAAGGTTCAAGGCTCGATTCAAGGCGATGCAGTGCGCGTTTCGGCAAAATCGAAAGATGATTTGCAAGTGGTGATGCAACGGATGAAGCAAGAAGATTTTCCGGTGGCGTTGCAGTTTACAAACTACCGATAGGTTGTGGAGTTTCTGCCGTATACATCCATCTTTTTCCCGCTTCGTTGCCATCGGCTTCAGCCCCCTAAATCCCCCAATTTGGGGGACTTTGAACTTGAAGAAATCATTGCATTAGAACACTCTTTTTTCTTCAAAGTTCCCCAGAATGGGGGATTTAGGGGGCGAAAGATCTCAGCCATCACAGATCGATCGACCTATTTGTACAAGCTAAAGATCGCCAATTCTGGGGGATGTTGAATATTAGTCATTGGATTCGATTACGTCTTGAATTTCTAGCGGGAAAATCACTGTAAAGGTTGATCCTTCTTGAGGTTGGGAAGAAAGATAGATATTGCCTTTCAAGAGTTCCACGAGACGAGCCACGATCGCCAACCCCAATCCGGTACTATCAGGTGATCGCATCGTACCAACGCGCTCAAACGGAGCAAACAGTCTGATCTGATCTTCTGGATCAATCCCGATTCCCGTATCCGTCACAGAGATCGCCCAGCGATCGTTGGCTAAAGTGCGACTGGTGATCGTGACGCTGCCAAATTCGGTATAGCGCACCGCATTACTGACTAGATTGACAATGACTTGCTGCAACCGATAAGGGTCAGTGATGACTTCGGCTGGAGCCTGATCCAGTTCAGTGATCAATTGCAAGCCACGATCGTTCGCCAAAGGTTGGATGACTTCTAGAACAGCTTGAATCAAAGCAGGCAGGTCAATCACTTCGGGGATCACCTGCATTTTTCCAGCTTCGTAGCGCGAGAGATCGAGTGCATCATTGATCAGACGCAGCAACCGTCGTCCACCCCGTAATACTTTCTCGACATGTTCTAAGCTAGCGATAGAATCTCGTGCTTGTTCTTGTCGGGATTGCCGTAAGAACAAATCTGCATAGCCAATGATCGAAGTGAGCGGTGTTTTCAGTTCGTGAGCGAGAATAGAGAGATTATCTTCACTCGATCGTGCTAATCGCTTCAGCTCGGTAACGGTCATGCTGAGTTGGCTTCGCACTTGTTCCAATTCATCTAACCGTTCAGCAACATAGCTTTTGAAGCATTTTGAAATCGCAAGGTCGATCACCGTATCAATCACCATGACTGCACGAAAAATTTCTTCAGACGTGCCTGTGAGTAGCTCGGTGCGAAGACAGTCGAAAATCGTTTTGCGTAAGAGATGGTACTCTTGGGCGATTTCGCTGGGGTCAAAGCCTTGTGCCGCACGCAGGACACCATGAGAAATACTTGCTTTTGCAACTGTCTCATCATCATCGGCTGCTGTTTGCGACATTGTGATCGCCATTGCTATCAACACATCCTCGATGTGATCCTCGATCGCAGTTCGATCTATAGTCGCTGCACTGCGAATGTGGCGATCATTTCCTACCGCATCTGCCCAGTTTTGCTTGATGCGATCGATGTTATCTTTCAGCAGTTGGCTAAAATCCTGCATAGCAACGGTTAGAAAGCTTTGAGGATTATCACCAAAAAGGTTATCGAAATTAATCTATCATGCGAGTGAAAGCTACTTCAAAGCAGGAATGTTTGGGCGTAGGCACAGATATGCAAGGGGACCAAATAGCGGAACAAGCGCAACGACCCAAAAGAACTGAGATTGCTGCATTAATCCCCGTCGCGCCATATCATCACTCAGCAAGGTTGGATAGGGAAACAATAGCGTAAATAGTAAAACTGCCAGCGTCATGCCGTGAATAAATTTATCAGTTAGAAATGATTGAATAAAAGCGCCCCAGTCACCAAATAGAATCGCGAACAATAGCAATACCAGGGTACTGATGGTCAGAACGATACCTGTCGATCGAGCATCCAACACCGAGAGTAGAGGATCTTTTTCGCCCAAGAACTGTTCATTCGGTTCGCGCAGTGCAAGATAAGGAATCAACGCAAGCACACCTGATGCGATCGACCCTAGCACAAACGCCCAAGCTGGAATTCGCTGCGTTCTACCATCAGCAAAGATTAGACAGCTATAGATGAGTAGCCAGATTCCAACCATGCTGAATATCGACACGACCACCGGATTGAGTAGCGGAATCTGTCCTGATAACAACGTTTGAATGGGCTGTAGCAAGTTAGAGCGCAGAGGTGGAGCAAACCACAGCACGTAGATAATAAATCCAAACCATATCATCCATAAGCCTAGTTTTCGTAGCATTCCCTGCTCCTTATCCATTTGCTTGTGAGCTTCTAAGTTACCTCGAATGACGGTGGGATAGGCATCTTGCTCGTTCTCAAAATTACTCAAGCTCCGAGCGAGATGCCTGACCCGCAGGCGCTTTTATGCTAAGGATTCGCCCGCTTGCATCAATAATTCGCCCAACTGCTCGACTTTAACTGCGATGTCTCCAGTCGCATCGGCTGCGGCTTCCGAAGTATCTTCACCCAAATCCATCAGAATCTCTGAAATTGCAGCAACATCGCCATCTGCCAAGGCTGCTTTGAGAGCGCCGAGATCTTCTGATAGATCAGTGCCTTGAAGCTGCTGTTGCCAACTTTCGATCGCTGCAATCGCTTGCTCGATCGGAATCGAGGTCAGTCCGCCCTGAAGTGCCGAAATCGTGGTATCGACATCAATCGTTTTAATCGAGTCTGCCATAATTGATCATCCTAGGTTTTGTAAAAAATTTTCACAATTGCCTCACACCTGTCTCGATTCTTGCAATCTGTCCTTAGAATTCGTCTTCCTTATGAGGGAGATAGGCGATCGCCTGAATTCCTAGCAATTTCATCTAACTCAGTCTTTGGATTGATACATTTCGCACACAAATCTTTATACAGTGAAACGGTTACCTGCCCTGCGTTGATCTGTAATGATGCGACTTCCGACTTCTGCCCGATTGACGCTCAGCCATCTCGGACTCGCTGGTGTGCTGTTTCTAAGTGGCTGTAATCTGATTCCATCTAGCGACGCTCAGCAACAGCCCAATCGCCAGAATCAGCAAGGAGGAGCGGTTGCAGTGGATGCTGCGGTGGCGGAACTGAGTGCTTTAACAGAAGACCGCAGCTATACGGGAACGACTCGCCCCTTTCGTGAGGTTTCGCTACGATCGCAAGCCGAAGGCAGAATTACAGATATTACGGTGAATGTGGGGGATTCGGTGCGGGCAGGTCAGGTTGTGGCTCAGTTAGACGGCACGATCGCCAACTCATCTGTTGCTCAAGCCGAAGCCGAAGTTGCAGCGCGAGAATCGGAAGTTGCGAGCTTACAAGCAGAAGTTGAAGAAGCTCGAACTCAGGTCGAACGAGCACGATTAGAATTGCAGCAAGCGAGCTCGGATTATCAGAGACAAGCGCAATTGTTTCGTCAGGGTGCAATTTCAGAGCAACAAACGGAAACGGCTAGAACCCGTGTCGGAACCGCAGAACAGGCATTACGATCGGCGGAAAAACAAGTCGGAAATCGGCAGCAAGCCGTTACCGCTTCGGCTAGGCGAATTACGGCACAGCAAGCGATCGTCAGTCAAGAGCGTGAACGTCAGTCTTACAGCGTTCTCACCTCTCCGGTGAATGGCGCAGTGCTAGCGCGTCCAACGGAACCCGGAAACTTAGCTCAACCGGGAACTGAAGTGCTACGACTGGGTGATTTTAATCAAGTGAAAGTAGAGGTGCAGGTTTCAGAGCGAGAGTTTGCGAATATTCGAGTGGGGCAGAGAGCGCAAGTTCGGTTAGACGCGCTACCGAATCAGACGATCACCGGAGAAGTCACGCGAATTTCACCTGCCGCAGAAACACGAGCGCGATTGATTCCAGTTGAAGTTACCATTCCAAATCCCAATGGCAGAATTGGCAGTGGATTGTTAGCGCGAGTCAGTTTCCAAACCGGAAACGCTCGGCAAGTAGTGGTTCCAGAGACAGCCACGCAAATCGGACAAAGACCGCAGCAATCATCTGATCAAAATCAAGAGCCACCCAAGTCCGCCACGATCTATGTGGTGACTCGATCGGGGGAGCAAGCCACAGTCAGCCCCCGACAAGTGCAGCTTGGCAAACGGGTAAACGGGCAAGTCGAGGTTTTATCAGGCTTGAATGCGGGTGAATCGTTTGTGGTTCGCAGCAGTGGCAAGTTAGAGGCGGGTGCGCCAGTTCGGTTGAGCATTTTATCGCAAGGATAGAAACATGACAGTGCAGAATCCTCCGTCGCGTGGCTTTAGTATTAGCTCGATCGCGATTCGGCGACACATTGCGACCTTGATGCTGACGCTCACTGCGGTCGTACTTGGCGTTTATTTTCTATCGAGTCTACAAGTCGATCTGCTGCCTTCGATTACCTATCCTCGAATTGGGGTGCGGGTACAATCGCCCGGAATTTCGCCGGATGTGGCAGTCGATGAGGTGGCTCGTCCGCTTGAAGAAGCGCTGTCTGCAACAGAAGGTGTCATTCAGGTTTATTCACAAACTCGCGAAGGACAAGTCAGCGTAGATCTGTTCTTTCAACCGGGGGGAAATATTGACCAGGGGCTGAATGATGCGACGGCAGCGTTTAACCGAGCGCGGGGGAACTTGCCGGATACGATCGAGGAACCCACGCTCTTCAAAGTTGATCCATCTCAGCTTCCGGTTTACGAGTTTGCGGTGACTGCTCCTTCTTCTAAGCCGGTTGATTTGCGCGTGTTTGCCGATGAAGAATTGGCGCGGGAATTAGGAGTCGTTGAAGGAGTTGCCGCAGTTGATGTCTCTGGAGGCGTAGAGGAAGAAGTTCGGGTAATCGTGGATCTCGATCGATTGCAGGCACTTGGCGTAGGTTTGAATAGCGTTTTACAAGAGCTAGAAGAAACGAACCAGGATGTTTCCGGGGGTCGAATTTTAGGCAGAAATTCTGAACCGCTGACGCGAACGATCGGGCGATTCAAAACCGCAGCGGAAATTCAGGATTTGTCCTTTCAGGCTGCAAATCAATCAACAACATCATCGACAACACAATCTGAAACACAAAATACAACATCATCTCCAACGCAGCCGACAACGCCATCACTCTCTAATCGTGTCAATCTGCGCGATTTTGCCGAGGTTAACGACGGCACTCAGAAACAGCGCGTTTTTGTAAATTTGAATGGTCAGCCTGCGGTAAAAGTGAGTATTCAGAAACAACCGGATGCGAACACCATTCAAGTTGTTGAGGGCGTGAAGCGGCGGATTGAGGAATTACGTCGATCGGGTGTGATTCCGCAAGAGATGCAGCTTCTTTCAACCTTAGACGAATCGACCTTTATTCAAGCATCGCTCAACAGCGTCACCGAAGCAGCGTTATCAGGAGCAGCACTCGCCGCGTTTTCGGTTCTATTATTTTTAGGATCACTCAGGCAAACTTTTATCATTTCGCTAACGATTCCACTCTGTACATTAATTGCGATCGCGGTAATGAGACTAAGCGGTTTCTCGCTGAATATCTTTAGCATGGCAGGGTTAGCGATTAGTATCGGTCAAGCTGTGGATACTTCGGTTGTCATTCTGGAAAATATCGATAAAAAGGCTGAAGGGCAGGGAGGCACAGCAGGGTTAGCGACGCAAGGAACTGGAGCAGCGATCGATTTAGTTGAAGAGAGTAGTCGTGAGGTCGAGTCCTCGCTCGTTGCGGCAACCGGTGCAAACTTAGTTTCAGTCTTGCCGTTTATCTTAGTTGGCGGCTTTATTTCCCTATTGTTTAACGAGTTGATCTTAACGATTTGCTTTGCGGTTGCGGCTTCGCTGCTGGTCGCAGTGACTGTCGTGCCGATGTTAGCATCGCGATTGTTAGCGATTCGCTGGTCGAGTCGGGTGAATCGCTTTTGGGTGTTTCGTCAGTTTGATCAACGTTTAACAGGTGGAACCCGACGCTATGCAGGGTTGCTTGCTAAAGCGACCCGCAAACCGCTCTTGGTGATCGTGCTGGCATTTCTGCTTCTCGGCGGTAGCGGTTTGTGGATGGCGGGACGAATCCCACAAGAAATCTTGCCGCGAATTAGTACCGGACAAGCAAATTTATTCGCTCAATTTCCACCGGGAACGCCGATCGCAACCAGCCAAAAAGTTATGCAGGAAGTTGATAAAATTCTGCAAGCTCAACCGGAAACTGAATATGTGTTTACGACGGTGGGTGGCTTTTTGTTTGGCAACAATACGTCTGAGAACCCTCTCCGTGCTTCGAGCAACATCACCCTAAAGTCCGGTACAGATGTAGAGAAGTTTGTTGAAAAGATCAATAGTGAATTTCGCAGGCTCAATTTAGTAGACATTCTTCTCCGTGTCAGTCCAGGACAGGTGCGGGGCTTGATTTTGAACAACTCCCCGGTTCGAGGTGCAGAAATTGATGTGATTTTGCAGGGACAGAATCTTGATCAATTAGAAGCAGCAGGACGGCAAGTTTTAGGGGCATTATCTCAGTCAACACTCGCCCGATATCGCCCAGATGCGGATCAGCGTCAGCCAGAAATTCAGATTGAGCGCGATCGCGAACGTTCCGCAGAACTCGGACTCAACACACTAGCAGTCGGAGAAACCATTCAGACTGCGATCGAAGGTTCCATCCCAACTCAGATTCAGCGCGGGAATCGCCTGGTGGATGTTCGGGTCGAACTGAATGAAGCAGCGATTCAAAATGCGTCACAAGTTGAGCAGATTCCATTGTTTACTGACGACAATCAATTAGTTCGCCTCGGTGATGTGGCAACTATTCGCACCGGACGCGCACCGGGGCAAATCCAGCGCATCAATCAACGGCAAGTGTTCCAAATTGCTGGCACCTTGAATGAGGGTGCAAATTTGGGAGATGCTTTGGCGGAAGTCGATCGCATTCTTCAAGGGGTTCAACTTCCGGACGGAATTTCTCGCTTACCCAGTAGTGCGGCTGCAAGCAATCAACAGCTTCAAAGTGCTTTACCGGTGTTGGGTGGTTTAGCGGCGTTTCTCGTGTTTGTGGTAATGGCAGTGCAATACAACTCACTGATTGATCCACTGGTGATTATGTTCACGATCCCGCTTGCATTATCCGGTGGTATTATTGGGCTATTCGTAACCAATACTGCGATCGGTGCAACGGTGATTGTCGGTGCAGTCCTACTCGTGGGCATTGTGGTGAACAATGCGATCATCATGGTAGAAACTGCGAATGAAATTTACAAAGATGAAGGACTCGATCGCCGATCGGCCATTCTTAGAGCCGCACCCGAACGGTTACGCCCAATTCTAATGACGACTGTCACCACTGTTTTAGGGATCTTCCCGTTGGCGCTGGGATTGGGAGAAGGTAGCGAATTTCTTCAGCCTTTGGGTGTTGTGGTGTTCTCTGGACTATCTTTATCGACATTGCTCACACTGTTCATCATTCCGTGCTTCTATGTGCTGCTGCATCGATGGACAGATGGCGGATTCCACTTCAAATCTCGACGGCAGCGATCGTTGCCCAGAGTTGAAGAGCCTGTTTCGTCTATTTCCAAAGTCTCTCAGGATGGCGTGTCTTAGCTCACCGTTAAGATGTCCGATCGATTATGTGTCCTTATTCTACGGCTTGTCATTCAGGACGATCGCCGGAACTAGGGGCAAAACCAATCGGACAAAAGCACCCCTCTAGCTGTACGTCATCACTTGAAGCGCTGAGCCTTGCTTCGGCAGATTCGCTCTACTCAACGACAGTGAATTTCCACCTCTTCGCACAGGAGTTCCGCCCATTGCGCTCAAGAACGCATCCAGCCCGCCGATATCACACTCACCCTTCGCCGCCGCCGTTCGATAATACATCGGCACAATTATTTTGGGATTGAGCATTTGAATGGCTTGCTTTGCCTCTTGCGGATCGTAAGCCTTCGCACCGCCGCCAACTGGGATAAATAGTACATCTGGCGAACCGATCAAAATCTTCTGCTCTAATGTGATCGGTGCGGCAGTTCCGCCTAAATGCACCAAATTTAAGCCGCTCTGCGACCAGCGCCATGCAATATTGCGTCCGAAGCGTCTGCCGCCGACGCGATCGTGCTCCGTCGCCACCCCCTGAATCTTCAACCCACCGACGTTATACGCGCCTGCTTCAAACAACAGCTTCGGATTACCAGGGACAACATCGATCGCGCCTTCGTCTAAAATCTGGCTGCTAATCATCACCAAATCTGTAGCCACGTTCGGCAGACGATACCCGGCTGTACAGCCCTGCGCGCGAAATGGATTGACTAAAATTCGTTGTCCGCTTCCGGTGAACAGAAAGCACATATGACCGAGATAGCGCACTGACAGTCCGCCAGACTGCGCCCGTAGGGGCGTGGCGGTCAAACTTGCTGCCAATCCCGCGCCCGCAAATTGAATAAACTGCCTGCGTTTCATACTTCCTCACACCAGAATTTGCATTATTGATCGCCAATCGATCGCAAAAAGTTCCGCAGCAGTTGTTTTCCAGAAGTCGTGAGAACGCTTTCGGGGTGGAACTGTACGCCCTGAATGTGCGGATACTCACGATGCCGAACGCCCATGATCGTTTGATCCTCGACCCAGGCGGTAATCTCTAGCACTGCTGGGCAACTTGCTCGATCGATCACCAGACTATGATACCGAGTCGCGGTCATCGGATTGTCGAGTCCCTCAAATACGCCCACATTTGTATGCTTTACGGCTGAGATTTTTCCGTGCATCAATTCTGGAGCCGAAACAATATCACCGCCAAAAACCTGCCCGATGCTTTGATGTCCGAGACATACGCCTAAAATTGGGGTGGTTGTGCCTAACTGCCGAATCAACTCCATCGAAATTCCGGCATCTTCGGGTCGTCCAGGGCCAGGGGAAATGACGATCGCATCCGGTTTTAATTCTCGAACCTGGTCAAGCGTAATTTGATCGTTGCGGTACACCTGAATATCTGAGGCGATCGTGAATTCTGCACCCAATTCGCCCAAATATTGCACCAGATTGTAAGTAAAGCTGTCATAGTTATCGATCACTAAAATCATGAGAAATGCCTTGAGGTGCGCTTTCTCAGTTTCTCAGAGAATCACTTGTAGCACCAGCCAAAGTTTGGGAAACAGAATGCAGCCCGCGACGAGAACGGCTGCGATCGCTGCCACAAGAACCGCTGCCGCCGCGCAATCCTTCGCGACTTTCGCTAATTCGTGATAGGTCTGCTTCACTGTAAGATCGACCACCGATTCGATCGCCGTATTGAGCAATTCCATCGCCAAGACGAGTCCGATCGTCAAGCCGATCACCGCAAGTTCGACGACCGTTGCTTTGAGTAGAAGTCCTAACCCGATCGCGATCGACCCAAGACAAACGTGAATTCTAAAATTTCGCTGCGTTCTGAGCGCATAGCTAATGCCCATCCAGGCATAGCGAAAACTGGTCAGCAGAGTTGGAGCCACCTGCCAAGCAAGATCCCGTTCTGGCTTGACGAGCGGGACAACTTTTGAACGCTTGGGAGACTGAGTGGGAAGTTCTTGGGACATACGCAAACCAGGTGAACCACCAGTAGAGATACGATATCAGTACCCTGATGGCGCGACGATCACATCAGATTACACAACACAGTATTACAACTCTGTTAGCAAACGTAAAGCGTAACTTTGAAAAATAAACGTTCAAACGACAAACGTAAAGAGTTTCTCGATAACAGTCAACGCTTTGCTTCTAATCCCACTGCATTCAGTAGAATCTGTTGCTGATCTAACATTCGCAGCAAACTTGACTCGTCGGGATGATCCCAGCCCAACAGGTGAAGCAGTCCGTGAGCAGCAAGCCAAGCGAGTTCCGTCTCTAAGGTGTGAGGCGAGGCTTGTCGATCGGCAGTTTCTACCGAAATGACAATATCTCCTAAATAGAGCGGTTCTGCGTCTAACTCATCGAACTGCGGATAGTCTACCTCCAATGACGCGAACGCCAATACATCCGTTGGCTGATCTTTGGAGCGATAATTCTGATTGAGCGACTGAATTTCGCGATCGTCGGTCAATCGCAAGCTCAATTCATACTGCTCCTGTGGATGCAAAGGTTGTCCCTCTTGCGTCGGTTTGAGCAATTCCAGCCACTTGCGGAACCAAATTTCCCAGGTTTCTGCCTGAATGGGGAGTTCCTGATTAAAGCAATCTTGAACGCTAACTTCGATTTGCATTACCGCGTTAAGTACGAAAGAACAACTAGCGTACCGAGTAGCCCGATCGTGGTCAGCGCAAAGTGAAAGATCGATTTGCCGCGCTTGCGCACCATGTTTCGCATTGCCAATTTCACGTAGCTTGGCTTTGGTTCTTGGGGCGCTTCTGTGGTGGGAGTTTGGGGTGAATCGCTCATAATTTGACGAAATTTAGGGTAATTCCACTTTAACAAGTGAAGCGCCTCGACTGAAGTTTGGTACTCTATTAGTCATTCTTGTGCGCTCTTTTTGCCCATGTCTCGTTTGACGACTACTCTAGAAGCAATTCTCTATCTCAAAGCGCAACCGTTGACGATCGCGCAGTTGTGCGAGTTGGCGGGGTGCGATCGTCGAACCACCGAAGAAGCGCTGATGGAACTGATGTCGGAGTATGCCCATCGTGACGGTGCGTTAGAAATTGCTGAAACCGAGTCGGGTTACAGTTTGCAGCTAAGAGAGACTTATCAGAATTTGATCAATGCGCTGATCCCCGCGGATCTGGGAGTGGGAGCGCTGAGAACCTTGGCAGTTGTGGCGCTGAAAGGGCCGCTTAGCCAAACGGAACTGGTGGAGATTCGTGGCTCTGGCGTGTATCAGCATATTCCAGAACTTGTTGAAATGGGATTTGTCCGGAAGCGAAAGAATTCAGACGGGCGATCGTCGCTGGTGCAGGTGACGGATAAGTTTCATCAGTATTTTCAAATCAATCAAAATATTGGGCAGTTGATTCAGAAGAAGCCAAAACCGGAAGAACTGCCAGAAGAGCCTGTTTTAGCGGAGTCTTAGTCGTTAAGCTTCAAAGCGCTTGGCGTGAGTGCGGTCTAGAGTGCGATCGCGGTTTCCTGCTTCAAACCCGATTTTTGAACGTCAACGGCGTTTTCGTATCCAGTTCAATATTTAGATCTGTAAATTTAGACACTTTCTCCTGGAATGCAATACTTCGGGTATGAAGTATTTTCTGTGAGCAACAAACACAACGCAGAGACAGTGATTGTTCTAGCTTGGTTTCTCGCTCACGTTTCGGAATCGGCGATCGTCCCACTGCAAAGGTTTCAACCATTGATTCTGCTTGACCTTTGAGCGATCGCATTCACTCACAACATTCATTACACCCTTGATTAGGAGAAAGACACTATGCCTAGAATTCGTGTGGTCTTACAAGACGTAACCTGCTACGACACCGAAGATGTAACGGGTGCAGACGAGTTTTATCTCACCGGAGCTATTTCTGATGGAGGTAATTCTGCTGGGGTTCTCACTCGCCCGATTTCGGTCAACGATAGACAAACTAAAGCATTCGGAATCGGCGGTGGAACAATCTTTGATGCGGATGTACCCGAAAACCGAATCCTGAAAGTTGCGCTAATCGCCTTTGACGAGGATTCTAATAAAGACTGGTCGAAGCATGGTGAAGTCGTTACTAAGATTGGTCAAGCAGTTTCCTCCGGTTTAGCAACAATCCCCAATCCCTACACAGTGGCGGCGGGTGCAATCTTGCCCTTTGCTATCAGCGCGATCGGCGGGATCATGTCGCTCGACCAAGATGATGAACTCAGTCAACACTTGCGCGAGTTTCCGGTGTGGGCTATCCCGAATGGCGAATCTCTACAAATTTGGGGCTTCAAAGGAGGCGGCGGTTGGTATTCAAGCTGGAGGTATGCGGTTCGCTATCGCGTAATTCGCGGCTAAGTCATTGCAATACATCCAACTTCAAACGATTAAGAAAACGTGAGTTCGACGAAATTTCTTGCTTCGTTTTAATCGGCTTCTTGCCCCCTAAATCCCCCATTCTGGGGGACTTAGAAAACAGCAATTCTCCAAATTGAAGCGGTTTCTTAACCTTCAAAGTCCCCCACTGGTGGGGGATTTAGGGGGCAACCCAACTCTCCAATCGAAGCGAATACGGTCTGTCGAACTGACGTTAAAAAAGGCGGCGCAACCTGAAAGGTTGCGCCGCCAAACTCTAGCCTAAATGCACTAATTTGCGGTTTGAGATGCGACAGCTTGCTTGTTCTCTGTGATCTGCAACGACGCATACAGGCGATTAAGCGCATTCACGTATGCTTGTGCCGACGCGACGATGATATCGGTGTTGGCAGAATGCCCAGAGAAAATCCGATCGCCATACTTCAACCGAATCGTGACTTCGCCGATCGCGTCAATTCCGGCTGTCACCGACTGCACCGAGAATTCGATCAGTTGGTTTGGGACGTTGACGACGCGGTTAATCGCTTTGTAAACGGCATCAACTGGGCCTGTTCCGGTTGCGGCATCAGTCAGCTCTTGACCGTCAGGATTGATCAAGCGAACGGTTGCAGTCGGGCAAGTGGTGTTCCCACAAGAGACTTGAACCAGTTCCAAGCGGAAGAGGTCGGGGACTTGTTGAACTTCGTCGTTGACGATCGACTCTAGATCGCGATCAGTGACTTCTTTTTTCTTATCGGCAAGTTCTTTGAACCGGACAAAGGCTTTGTTGATTTCCTGGTCGGTTAGCTCAAATCCGAGTTCGTTCAGACGAGAGCGGAAAGCGTTACGACCAGAGTGTTTACCCAAAACTAAAAGCGTATCGGTCAGACCGATCGTTTTCGCGTCCATGATTTCGTAGGTTTGCCGATTCTTCAGCATTCCATCTTGGTGAATGCCGGATTCGTGGGCGAAAGCGTTGGCACCGACGATCGCTTTATTCGGCTGTACCAACATCCCTGTCAGATTGGACACCATGCGCGAGGTTTTGTAGATCTCTTGGGTGTTGATGTGGGTGAGCGGCGCTTCGGATTCTGCCGGACGACCGAGGTAAGGGTTAAAGTACGATCGCCGCACATGCAGCGCCATCACCAGTTCTTCAAGTGAAGCATTTCCAGCCCGTTCTCCAATGCCGTTGATCGTGCATTCGAGTTGACGCGCTCCGTTTTTCACAGCTTCGAGGAAGCAAGCGACGGCTAATCCTAAATCATTGTGACCGTGAACGGAAATGATGGCTTGATCCACGTTGGGAACGTTTTGTTTAATGCCGCGAATCATGTCGCCAAATTCGCTCGGTGTCATGTAGCCGACCGTATCGGGAATGTTGATCGTTTTAGCACCAGCGGCGATCGCGGCTTCTAGCACTTGATACAGGTATTCGGGATCAGACCGAGCCGCATCCATCGGCGAAAATTCCACATCATCGACGAAGGATTTCGCATAGGCGACCATTTCTTGAGCGATCGCCAATACTTCCGCGCGGGATTTCTTCAGTTGATATTCCAGGTGAATATCAGAAGTGGAGATAAAGGTGTGAATTCTCGGTTTTGCCGCAGGTTTGAGCGCTTCAGCCGCCGCTTTGATGTCTGCGGGAATTGCACGGGCTAAGCTACAGATCGTAGGGCCGCCTGGAGTGCCAACCGCTTGAGCGATTTTCTGTACCGCTTCAAAATCTCCAGGGCTGGCAAAAGCAAACCCCGCTTCGATAATGTCTACACCGAGTCGAGCAAGCTGACGCGCGATCGT
Organism: Leptolyngbya sp. AS-A5; assembly: GCF_039962495.1. NCBI lineage: Bacteria > Bacillati > Cyanobacteriota > Cyanophyceae > Leptolyngbyales > Leptolyngbyaceae > Leptolyngbya > Leptolyngbya sp. AS-A5. The sequence continues at coordinate 105,337 of NZ_JAMPLL010000002.1, forward strand.
AAGTTTTTCATCCACATGCAGGGTTGCGCCAGGGCATTGTTCGCCATCGCGCAGAGTGGTATCGAAAATCAGAATGCGATCGGAATGAGATGCGTTCATAGCTCGACTAGGTGTAGTGTATGTGTCGTCAAGAAACAATCAATTCAATTGCGCTTTCCAAACCGTTGGAACACAGCGACAAAAGAATTTCTGTCGTGATTGTAACCCTTATTGTAGTACGCTGCCTTGTCGAGTCAGAGAAGCTTAACTAATAATCGGCTTTTTCAATATAGGAACGAATATCGTTCAAATCGATATAGCGATCGGTGACATTCCGTAATTCCCGCGCAATCATCCCCTCGGTCGAGACGACTGTAATATGCGTGTTTTTCGAGCGCAATTGCTCGATCGCTCGCTCAAAATCACCGTCGCCGCTAAACAGGATCACGCGATCGTACTGCTCCACGGTATTAAACATATCGACCACAATTTCAATATCAAGATTCGCTTTTTGCGAATATCGCCCCGAAGAATCGTCGTAATATTCCTTGAGAATTTTAGTTCGCACCGTGTAGCCTAAACTGATCAAAGCATCTCGAAAGCCGCGCTGGTCTTGGGGATCTTTCAATCCGGTATACCAGTAGGCGTTGATCAATTCAACGTTTTTTTCTGCTGTGAAGTGTTCTAATACGCGCTTGGGATCAAAAAACCAGCCATTCTTTTGCTGTGCATAGAACATATTGTTTCCGTCTACAAAAATAGAAAGACGGTTCATCGAGTAATGCATAGAAGCTAAAGACCTAGAATTTGTAGAAGCAAAAATGAGAATAATTAATTTTAACAACGGAAAACTGAGAGCGGACTGAAAAATCGCAGGATCTCTTTCAGCCCTTCCATCACCTGCCATCGATCCGCTAGCAGGAACTAACTCTTTTCCGTTTAGAAATACAAGCTAGCTGTTCTTAGTCCGCTCTGCCATCGTGATGCCCCCACACAAATCCGCTCTGTTTTAAGGTGAGATAGAACCAGAGCGCAGGTGTTGACCGACGCGATCGAGCGCAATTATCGTTAAACTGTAGGGGTTTTCCTAACATTTTGAACCAGCTTTATATCGTAGTAAGAAATAGTGCTTAACATTAGTTAATTAGAGCAGTTAGAACAGTTCCTCAGCTATTAGGCGGATTTTTTAGAGAATTTATAGTTGTACTGACTCTTTTTTATAGCCGACCTGCGTGACTTGTAAGATTGCGGGATTAGAGGATTGCGATAAAACGATCGTAATGACAAAATCGTCCTGAATCGTGCTGAAGGCGCTTGATTAATCAAACACGCCCGGATCTCTCAGTCATGTCAAAAAAAGTAACTCCTTCTCTTCTTCGAGCCTTATCGCTGACACTACGTTCTGGACTATTTCGGCAAACGACTGTTAAACAACCTGAGGATCCGACCACTGAGACGATGCCGATCGAGGCGTATGACGAGTACAAACGCGATCGCGCCATTGCCGTGACGGAAACTGCTGGGAACAAGCGCGACCCTCAATTTGGGCAATGGGGGCATGGGCTAATGCTGGGCTGTGCGATCGTCGCGGGATTAATCACCGCAACTCAGCCGAAATTTGCCCAGTCTTGGGAGCGTCAGACCCAAAGCGCGATGTTTAAAGTTCGGGGAGCGGTGGCCACTCCGGATAATATTGTGATTTTGGCGATCGACGATGAGACGCTGCTGCAATTGTCGGGATCGAGTCGGTTGTTGCGTCGGAGTGCGTATGCACGGGCGATCGATCGCGTGATGAAGGCAGGAGCGAAAACAGTCGGTGTCAATTTACTGCTGGATTTACCGAGTTTTAGTCAGACTGAAACTTCTACCGATTGCAGCGATCCCAAGCAGCAAATTGCCGAGGACGATCGCGCTTTACAGCAAGTTTTACAGCGCTACGATGGGCGGGTTACGTTATCGGTAAACAGCGATCGGCTTGATAACCGTCAGGGTGAGCAAATGCGGCTGGCGTTACCCTTTTGCCCCTTCCGAACGCCGAACGCTTCCTACGGATTTATTGAATATCGTACAGAGCCAAACGAGAAGATTCATCGGTTGGGCAGTGAAGCGGTCGAGTATGAGCGATCGTCGCCTGAAATAGCAGCTTTGTTTGATGAGGAAAGGATTATTTCATTTGCAGACGCGACCTTGCGATCGGCAAAGCTTCAACCTGCGCCCCCAAAGGGCAACACGATCTTTTTTTACGGGGGAGATGGAACCTTTAGTAGAACAACAATTCCGTTTTGGACTGTGTTGTCTGAGGAGAATTGGAACAGCGATTTTCTTAGACGAGGCGAGATCTTTAAAGACAAGATTGTTTTAATCGGTTCGACGGCTTCTAATGTTAGTGGTGAGGAAAATACGCCTGTGGGCAGGATGCCCGCCGTTGAAATTCACGCCAACGCGATCGCCACGCTGCTTGAAAATAAGTCGATTCGCGATGCGTTGCCGAATTCAGTCATTGCAGGAGCGGCGATCGCCGGATTGGTTCTGATTGCTGGATTGATTCAAACCCAAGCCAAACACCCTACAGCAAGATTGGGGTGGGCAGGTGCGATCGCGTTCTTTTGGGCAGGGGTGGGATATGCAGCGTTTACGCAAGGATTGATGATTCTGCCGATCGCGGTTCCAGTCGGAGCCATTCTATTGACGGGTGTTTCGTACTTGGGAACAGGACTCGCGCATGACTATCGCAGCAAGCGCCAATTTCGCAAGACGCTAAAGCAGTTTGCAAGAACACCGATGGTGCAGGAGATTATTCGCGATCATGATGAGTATAAAGACTTGCTCCAAGAACACGAGCAGGAAATTATTGGTAAAAAACTGAGTGGACGCTACAAAATTACGCGAATCATCGGTTCAGGCGGTTTTGGTCAAACTTATCTAGCCGAGGATACCCAGCGCCCCGGAAATCCGGCTTGTGTTGTGAAACATCTGCGACCGACAAGCAACAATCCGAGGCATTTACCCTTAGCCCGTCGCTTGTTCAAATCCGAAGCTGACAGCCTAGAACGTTTAGGAAAGCATGATCAGATTCCTCAACTGCTGGCAAATTTTGAAGAAGACGGAGAGTTTTATCTGATTCAAGAGTTCATCGAGGGGACACTCTTGAGCGAGGATCTACCGATCGGGCGACATTTACCGGAAGCACGGCTCGTCGAACTGATGCAAGATCTAATCGAGATTCTCAAGTTTGTGCATGATCACAAAGTGATTCACCGCGACATCAAGCCAAGCAATCTGATTGTGCGATCGAGTGATCAGCAATTAGTCTTAATTGATTTCGGTGCGGTGAAAGAACTGCATCATCAACTCACCGAAAGCGCGATCGCCACTGCGACGATCGGCATTGGAACGCAGGGTTATATGCCTCCGGAACAATGTGCAGGAAACCCACGCTTTAATAGCGATCTCTATGCAGTGGGAATGATTGGAATTCAAGCGCTGACAGGATTACCGCCGAGCCACCTCAAAGAAGATCCAGAGACCGGTGAAATTATTTGGCGTGATCGAGCGATCGTCAGCGGTTCGCTGGCTGCCATTCTCACTAAGTTAGTCCATCGTGATTTTCGGCACCGCTATCAATCGGCAGAAGCGGTGCTTGAAGATTTGAGTCAATTAACCAATCTAACAACCTTGTCGCTGCCGCCGGAATTTTTTGCCGCCATAGAGATTGAGGTTGAGGACGATATCACAACAACGCGCCCTTGGCCTCAGACCTTTGGAGAAGAGGAACTACCGCCAACAGAGCCACCCCCAGAGCATAAGTAGAAGGATCGGACTTCAGCCTTCTAGAGCGAGAAGTTAATCACATTTTGAGTCGTCTGCTCCAGAAACCCTTGATCCGTCTGAACCTGATACGTCTGGATCGACGATCGTACCGGAGCAAGAATCTCGCCACCCGCATTCTGAACACCCTGAGGAACGAACACCAACTGAGGTAAGGAATCAGTACCACCGCCCCCAATTCTTCGCGGCAATTGTGCGGTCAAAGCGTAGCCAATTTCCAGCGATCGCGGTAAGCCATTCCCGGCAGTTTGAGCGATCGTCACGCCAGCTCCCTGAGTAAAAGACGAAGTATATTGCGGCGGTCTTTGAATCACAAGCAATTGAGGCGGCGCTTGATAAGGAGCAATCACCTGAGTTGCAGTAGAGTTGCCAACCTGCGAGGATGTGAGAGACGACTGAGGAATTGCAAAACTGGGTAAACTGCTGACGGCAATTAAAGTTGAAGCGAGAACGGTCGATCGAACCCAATCAAAACCAAAGTGTAGAGAGTGCATGATAGAGCTTCCAATGTTGAAAGGACGGTTGCAGAGCAAAACCGAACAATTTTTCTCACTCCACAAGCAAGCTTTAGCCGAATTATAGATTTAGGATTCTGGTATCAAATCAACCAACGGTTTTATTTAACGTATGAAAGCATTCGTCACAGGCAGTACAGGCTTTGTCGGAGCAAACCTCGTTCGGCTGATGCTCGAAGAAGGGTTTGAAGTGCGATCGCTGGTACGCCTTAATAGCCGATTGGACAATCTTAAAGGCTTAGAAGTTGAGATCGTGCAGGGTGATCTCCTGGATGAGAATCTGAGCGAATTGATGCGAGGTTGTCAAGTGCTGTTTCATGTTGCCGCGCACTACTCCTTGTGGCAACGCGATCGAGCAATTCTTTACCAAAGCAATGTGCTGGGAACGCGGAATGTGTTAGCGGCAGCGAGAACCGCAGGCATTGAGAGATCGGTCTACACCAGTTCAGTGGCAGCGATCGGCGTTGATCCCAGCGGTCAGCCGACGCCCGAACAATATCAATCTCCGGTGGAAAAGCTGATCGGTCACTACAAACAATCGAAATACTGGGCAGAACAAGAAGCGATCAAAGCGGTACAGTCCGGTCAAGATGTGGTGATTGTTAATCCCAGTACGCCGATCGGTGCGTATGACATCAAGCCTACGCCAACCGGGGATATTGTGCTGCGGTTTTTACAGCGTCGAATGCCTTCTTATGTTGAAACAGGCTTGAACCTTGTGCATGTGCGCGATGTCGCTTGGGGGCATTTGCTCGCACTCCAAAAAGGCAAAACAGGCGATCGTTATATTTTAGGCAATCAGAATCTCAGCCTGAAGCAAATGTTAGAGGAACTCAGTCAAATCACAGGGTTAAGCGCTCCAGCGCGATCAGTGCCCCTATGGTTGCCGCTGACCGTTGCGTGGATTGATGAAGCGGTGTTGACAAAATTTGGCAAAGCGCCATCCATCCCGATCGACGGCGTGAGAATGTCCAAACAACCGATGTATTACAACCCAGAAAAAGCCATCCGGGAATTGGGACTGCCCCAAACGCCAATTCGCGCCGCTTTAAAAGATGCCGTACACTGGTTTCAATACATCCATCAGGATACATGAGGAGATAGCGATGGGAGTTCCCCTACAGCAAGTCGTCGGAGTGGGTTCTTATTTAGTCAAACAGCGCCTAATGGGTCGCAAGCGCTTTCCATTGGTGTTGATGCTTGAACCGCTTTTTCGCTGCAATCTCGCGTGTACGGGCTGCGGTAAAATCCAGCATCCCGTCGAAGTGCTGAAGCAAAATTTAACTCCTGAACAATGTTTTGCAGCCGCTGAAGAGTGTGGCGCTCCTGTGGTGTCGATTCCAGGCGGTGAACCATTGCTGCACCCGCAGATTGCAGAAATCGTTCAGGGATTGGTCGATCGCAAGAAATTTATCTATCTCTGCACCAATGGACTGTTGCTAGAGAAAAGCCTTGATAAGTTCAAGCCTTCGCCTTATTTCACATTTATGGTGCATTTAGACGGAATGCGCGAGTTGCATGATCAGTGTGTCGATCGTAAAGGGGTGTTCGATACTGCTGTGAAAGCCATTAAAGCAGCAAAGGCAAGAGGCTTCCAAGTTAACACCAACACGACGATTTTCGACGGTGCTAATCCCAAAGAGATGCACGAATTCTTCGATTTTCTGACTGAGCTTGGTGTGGATGGAATGCAACTTTCTCCGGGATATTCTTACGAATGGGCACCGGATCAGGATCATTTCCTCAAGCGCGAACAGACGAAAGCATTGTTCCGCCAGATTCTGGCACCGCTGAAGTTGGGTAAGAAGTGGAACTTTAGCCATAATCCATTGTTTCTTGATTTTCTCATTGGTGAGAAAGACTATGAGTGTACGCCTTGGGGCAGTCCGAGCTATAGCGTTTTGGGCTGGCAAAAGCCTTGTTATTTGTTGAACGAAGGACATTACAAGACTTTCCAAGAGCTACTGGATCACACCGATTGGAGCCAATACGGGCGTAAGAGTGGAAATCCAAAGTGTGCGGATTGCATGGTGCATTGTGGATATGAGCCGACTGCGGCGATGGATGCGATGCAGCCTCAGAATATTGGACGGGCAGTGACTTCGGTGTTGGGCGGATAGTGAACTTCGTTCTACGATGATCAGCTTTGAAGACGCGATTAGAAGCTTCGCTGCACCTACGGTGTTCGCGTCTTTAAAGCTGATCTGCTCGTGATTGAAACATCAGATAGATTCAGTTAAGCGATCGCCCCACACACCTGACGCATCGTACTTAGAAGCTCTTCAGCCGTATAAGGCTTTTGCAAGAATCGATCCGCCTCTTTCGTTGCCGCCGTTTGTGATCGCGAAACAATGCCACTGATTGCAATCACTTTAACCTGTGAGTTAATTTCATACAGTCGATCGATTGTGGTTGCACCATCCATCACCGGCATCATCATATCCACCAGCACGACCTGGATATCCTTTTGATGCTGATGATAGAGAGCGATCGCTTCGCTACCGTTAGCTGCGGTTAACACTTGATAATGATACGCCTCTAACAAAGCCTTGCTGCTTTCTCGAATTGCCGCTTCATCATCCACAATCAGCACCAACTCTTCATGTCCGGACAAAATTTCTGCGGCTTGGGGTTCCTGAACATTCATTGCCATCACTGCGGGCAAAAATAGATCGAACTGCGTTCCCTGCCCTACCTTACTGTTGACGCTCACAAACCCACCGTGACCTTGGATAATTCCTAGCACCGTTGAAAGACCAAGACCTGTTCCTTTACCAATCTCTTTGGTCGTAAAAAACGGCTCAAAGATGCGATCGACGACCTCCGGAGGAATGCCTGTTCCGGTGTCGGCAACCGTGAGTTTTACAAACGAACCCACTCGCGCATCCAGATTTGCTTGGGCATACGCTTGATCAACTAATTGATTTTCAGCCGAAATGGTTAGTGTTCCGCCGTCTGGCATCGCATCACGGGCATTCACACAGAGGTTCATAAGCACCTGATGAAGCTGGGTTGCGTTACCCCCGATCGACCATAAGCTCCCGGCGATTTTGGTTTCGATCGTGATCGACTTTGGAAAGGTTTCCTGGGCAATCTGCTGTGTTTCAAGAATCAAAGGTTCTAATTGCAGTACAGCTTGTTCGCCCTCAACTCCGCGGGCAAACAATAGAACCTGCTTCACTAAAGCGGCTCCACGCTTCGCGTTCGTCTCCAACATCTTTAACAATCGCTGATTACGTTCATCCAGATGCGGAAACTTAAACTGTAACAATTGTGCGGTTGCTAGGATCGGTGTGAGAATGTTGTTGAGGTCATGCGCTAGACCGCTCGCTAAAGTTCCAATGCTTTCCATGCGCTGAACTCGCAAAAACTGCGCCTCTAGCTTCTTCTTCTCGGTGACATCGGTACTTACGACTAAGATTGATTTTGGCTGATCATCATCGCCGCGCACCAGCGACCAACGGCTCTCGACGGTGACAGTTTTGCCGCTCTTAGTGGTACGTTGCAGCTCGCCTGACCATTCTCCCTGCTCAAAGAGGATGCTCTGAGCCGCTTCAGGGGCAAACTCGGAGTTGGGAGAAAGCGATTCATAAGGGCGACCAACAATTTCCGCCGCACACCAGCCGTAGAGCCGCTCTGCACCCTTATTCCAGAATAAGATCCGTCCGTCTAAATCCTGAACTAAAATCGCATCGGTGGCAATATCCAGCAGTGCTGCTTGCTCTCGAATCTTTTGTTCGGCGCGTTTACGCTCGATCGCATATCGAATTGATCGCACCAGCACATCGCCCGTGACTTGATCTTTTACTAGATAATCCTGTGCGCCACTTTGCACCGCATGGCTCGCCAGAGTCTCATCATTCAACCCCGTGATCACTACAATCGGAGTGTTGCGATCGCGCTGATGCAATTGAATAAACGTCTCTAGTCCTTGGGCATCCGGTAAAGACAGATCGAGCAAAATGACATCAAAGCTCTGTGCCTGAAGCTGTTGTAAGCCCTGGCTTAATCGCTCAACCTGAATCAACTCAAATCGGGCTGAGCGCACCTCAACCAACAGCTCCTGCAATAACCGAGCATCGCCAGGATTGTCTTCGATCAGCAACACTTTAATCAAAGGGATATCTATCATTTTTATTCTGGTGGAAGTTTCACAGTGGTTAGCCAGAATGCCTCTATCGATCGAACCACTCTTATGAATTGTTCGAGGTCGATTGGTTTTGTAATGTAACAATTGGCGTGAAAGTCATAAGCGCGGAGAATATCGTCCTCAGATTGAGAAGTGGTTAAGACAACAACTGGTATCCGTCTAAAGTCAGAACTCAGCTTTATTTCTTCTAGCACTTCTCGCCCGGATTTGCGCGGCAAATTTAAATCTAGCAAAATCAAATCTGGGCGAGGCACCCGGGCGAATCCTCCTTGGTGGTGCAAGAAGTCGATCGCTTGCACCCCATCTTCAACCACGCTTAAACGGCTGAAGATTTTTCCTTCTTTCAAAACTTCTTCGGTGAGCCTGACATCGCCAGGGTTGTCTTCAATGAGCAAAATCTCGATTTGTCGATTAAGGGAACTATTCAAGGCGGGTGACTCCGTTTAAGGTTGGGCTGCAATGGTAAAACAGAACGTTGAACCTTTTCCAGTCTGAGACTCTACCCATATTGTTCCACCATGCCGCTCAATAATTTTTTTACAAACTGCAAGTCCGATGCCTGTCCCTGGATATTCAGTGCGGTTGTGCAATCGCTGGAAAATCACAAAAATTCGCTCGGCGTACTGCGCTTCAATGCCGATGCCATTGTCCTGAACCCGAAACAGCCATTCTTCCGATCGCAACTCGGCTGAAATCCGAATAATCGGAACCTCAGCACAACGAAACTTCAACGCATTGCTGATTAAATTCTGAAAGAGCTGAATCATCTGAGTTCGATCTGCCATCACTTCAGGCAGAGGATCACAAATCAGGGTTGCTTGATTGTCTTCGATCGCAAGTTTCAGATTGGCGATCGCTTGCTCGACACTTTCGTTGCAGTCCACTAGCTCAAACGGCTTACCACGGGTTTGCACTCGTGAATATGCGAGCAAATCATTAATCAGCGTCTTCATGCGGGCCGCACCATCGACCGCATAGCTAATAAAGTCGTTAGCGCTTTCGTCTAATTGGTCTTTATAGCGCCGCTCCAACAATTGCAGATAGCTGGTGATCATTCTTAGCGGTTCTTGTAAGTCGTGAGAGGCAATGTAAGCGAATTGCTGCAAATCTGCGTTCGATCGCGCTAGTTCCTGCGAGTTGCGGGTTTCTTGCTCTAGAAGCTGTGCTTGATTCAACGCAATTCCGACTTGATCGGCAAGTTGCTGAAGCAATTCAGTTTCAAACTCTGTCCAGGTTCGCGGCGATCGACAGTGATGAGCAATCAGCAATCCCCAGAGTTCTGACTTAATCAAAATGGGCACAACTAACTTGGCTCGAACCTGGAACTGTTGCACAAATTCGATTAGGCATCCTGCCACTTTCTCCTGCTGATTCTTCACGTCCGAGATTTTGGCAATTCTGCCCTGGCGATATCGCTCCCGGTGGGTGAGTGGAAACACTTCTTCAGGAAACTTTCGTCCCAGTACGGGTGTCCAACCGGGTAAAACAGCTTCAGCCACTCCGCTGCCCGTTCCATCTGCCCACAAGCGATAGATTAAAACGCGATCGGTTTGCAAAAGTTCCTGCACCTCAGCGACTGCCGTTTGCATCACCTCATCAACATTGAGCGATTGGCGCACCTTTAGCGTGACATCCGCAAAAAGCTGCGATCGTTGATACAGACGATCGAGTTCTTGTTGTTTGCGATGGTGATCGCTGATGTCTTGAAAATACACTGAAATTCCATCTTTGGCTGGATAAGCATGAACCGCCATCCAGGCGTTCAAAGGAGCATAGAAGGCTTCAAACTTAACCGCAACTTGCTCAGTCCGAACCCGATGGTATTGCTGATAAAACTCGGCCCCCACAGCTTCAGGAAATTCGTCCCAGATGTTCTTGCCGATTAAGTCTTCTCGTTTTCTTTGCAACGTCAATTCTGCTTGACTATTGACATACGTGAAGTGCCAGTTTTGATCCAACGCAAAAAAGCTATCGGTAATGCTTTCGAGAATATTGTTGGCGCGGTTGCGTTGGGTTTCAGCTTCGGCTCTAGCGGCTTGTTCCTGTGTCATTCGCTCCCTGAGCTGGCGCGCCAGTTGCTGAAGCCGGAGGTGTGTTTGCACACGGGCAAGAACTTCTTCTTGCTGAAAGGGTTTTGTAATGTAATCGACAGCGCCCAAGCTGAAACCTTTCACTTTATCGGTCGTTTCAGTCAGGGCTGACATAAAGATGACTGGAATTTCTGCGGTTGTGTGATTTGCTTTTAGCTGGCGGCAGGTTTCAAAGCCATCCATCTCAGGCATGAGAATATCTAGCAAAATCAGATCGGGTCGCGCGTAGTTTGCAATAGAGATTGCGCTTTCTCCATCTTCTGCAACTAAGATTCGGAAGTTTGCATTGTTCAAAGACTCAAACAAAACTTCCAAATTGGTCAAAGTATCATCGACCACTAAAATTACGCCTGGCTCAGACATACTGCCTCGCTGATCAATCATTTATCAGAATGAGTTGATGAACTCTAAAATTTGTTTTCTCTTAAAGGATTTTGCCAGCTGGCGGAGATGAGTCGTAAACGCTGTAAACTCCGGCCTTTGCTGCTCTAATTGCTCAGAGCGCTGTACGATCGCTTTTAAGTCGCCCATCATCGCGAGATTTTGTAGCATTGACAGTTCTGCGGCAGGTGGCGCAACCAATTCGGATTGCAAGCTCGGTTGAGGAGATGCTTCTTGAATCCAGTCTAGCTTGAGATGAGCTGATAGCTGCTCTAATAGCTCTATCTCACGAATCGGTTTCGATAAAAAGCCGTCACAGCCTACCTCTCGGCTTCTTTGTTGATCCATTGCAAACACACTAGCTGAAGTCGCAATAATCACGGTTTCATGCAGATTTTCAGACAGGCGAAGTTGGCGAGTCGTCTCAAACCCATCCATCCTAGGCATGACTAAATCAAGCAAGATCGCATCGGGGTGAAACTGTTGTGCTTTTTCTAGGGCATCTTGTCCGTCGATCGCTTCAATCACCTCAAATCCCAAGGGCTTCAGTAGATTGACTAAAACCTCGCGATTTTCTGCTTTGTCGTCTACCACAAGAATGGTTCGATCGCCCTTAAATCCACGAATCCGAGATTGTTCGATCGTGCCAGGTAAGTAACACACCTCCACTAAATCTAAATCAAACCAAAAGACGCTGCCTTCTCCGGGTGTGCTGCGGACATGAATCTCACTGCCCATCAACCGGATTAAATCCCGACTGATTGCAAGTCCAAGCCCCGTCCCTTCGGTTTGATGACGACGTTCACCCACCTGTTTAAACGGTTGAAAAATCTCCTGTAGCTGGTCTGGAGACATTCCGACTCCCGTATCTTCAACTTGAAATCGCACCTTTGTTGCCGCTTCAGCAGTCGGTTCAAATGCAGAAACATAGCCGACCTTAAAGGTGACGTGACCGCGATCGGTAAACTTCACCGCGTTGCCTAATAGGTTGATCAGAACTTGTCTTAGTCGTTTTTCATCGGCTCGAATCAATCTCGGTAGCGGAGACTGAGTTTCATCGCGAAACGTAATTCCTTTTTGAGTGGCCCGGATGCCACAGATGGCAACAACTCCCTCTAACAGTTCAGATAAATAGAAATCGTTGCAGTGAAGCTCCATTTTTCGAGCTTCGATCCGCGACAAATCCAATACATCGTTGATCAACGTCAATAGATGTTCACCGCAGCGATGAATAATGCGAATTCCATTCTTTTGGGACTCTGTGAAGGTTGCATCTTTGTTGAGAATCTGAGCAAAGCCGAGAATGCCATTTAATGGAGTGCGGAGTTCGTGGCTCATGTTGGCAAGAAATTCGCTCTTTGCCTGGTTTGCTGCTGCCGCCGCTCTTTCTGCTCGTTGGCGCTCACTCATTTCTTGCTGTAGATGAATGTTTTTAAACTGAAGTTCTCTAGTGCGCTGAATGACTTTGCCTTCGAGGGTGCGCTTTGCTTCTTCTAAATCTGCATAGAGTCGGGCATTTTCGATCGCAATCGCTGCTTGCGCCGCCAGCAATTGCAGCACTTCAAGCCGCTCTGGGGTAAATGCCGCGATCGTGAGATTGTTCTCTAGATATAGAACGCCTGTGAGCTTTCCTTGATGCAGAATTGGCGCACATAGAACGGATTTGGGTTGATGCTCCACAACATAGCCATCTCTTGTAAATGCGCCCTGCACGGCAGCTTGATCGAGGACGATCGATTCACCAGTTCTCGCAACATAATTCACGATTGCAGCTGAATAAAGCTGCATTCCTTGCGATGCTGCGACTTGGAGCGATCCCGTCTTTTCGAGCAAGAGCAATCCAGATTCTGCCCCTGCATTCTCGATTACAAGCTGCATCAACTTCGTAAGCAAGCGATCGAGCACAATTTCACTCGAAAGCACCTGCGCTGCTTTCATCACGGTTGCCAAGTCTAACGTTTGATTCGGTTCAGAAGAGCGGGTGAAAAGCGTTGGGTACTGTTGTTCGAGCTGTCTGACTTTGGCGATCGCCCCCCAGCGCTGATATCCCTCATAAGCATCCCTTAGATAGGCTTGAGCAATTTTGTCTTTGTGAAGTGAGAAGTAGAATTCTGCGGCGCGTTCGTTGGCGATCGCGGCTTCGTGCAGATAGCCGTGTGTAATTGCACCAGAAATCGCTTGATCGTATCGCTCGATCGCTTCACTGCGATTTCCCAGGCATCTTGATCGCTCTGCTTCAACCAAATCGTACTTATGCTGAAAGTTCATCGGTGCGGCAGTTGCCCAAATCTTTAGCTTGGCTTGATTGCAGTTGACTTTCTCTAAATCAGGCTGAGCGATCGTCATCTGCACCAGAGAATCATAGAAATAAAACACAGGCACAACCAAAAATGCTTGCACTCCGTCTAGATAAGCTTCAGCCTGAGTTGCATATTCTAGAGCTTGCCGATGGCAGTTCAACAAGTAACAGAGCAGCAGCTTATTGAAATATAAATAATGCAGTCCGGTGCGATCGTTTGCTGCTTGTAGGAGCGGTAAAAACTCTTCTTCGTTGTACGCTTCACCGAGCAATCGACAAGAATGCGGTATCGATTGCAGCAGATTCAGTACACTCTGTTCAAAGATACGATTCCAGCTTGAGGCGTTTTCCTGCTTGAGTTGCGTGAGTGCAGCGCTCACGGTTGCCAGTTCGGGGGCGAGCTGAGGCAGTTCTTCTCCGCTCAAATAAGCATATTGTCCTCGTTGCATCGCAGCATAACCACTATATTCTAAGTGTCCTTGTTCGACTCCACTGTGGTAGGTGTAAAGCAATAGCGGCAAGATGTCTCTGACATGGACTTTTCCGTGCATTGTACAGGCTCCAGCCACGAACCGAGTTTGAGCTTGCGGAGCTAAAGTGCCAAAGCGATCGAGCAATCTGAGCGCCAACTGTCCAAACTGGTAAGCCGACTCTGGATCATGAACAATGCCACTCAGAATGACCCCGTAACACACATAGCTATAAGCTGAAGACGAAGAATTTCCATATTGCAGCGATAAATTGACTTGCTCACAAATCACCAGTGGAAACAGCATCGGTGCGGATTGATAAGTCGGAGAACCTAAACTGGCGAGCATTTGGATGGTCATTAACTGCTCTGGATCGCTCATTAACGGCAGATCGATGAGAGCTTCGATGTTTTTTCCAGCTAAGTTCGCGGCTGTGTTAGCGATCGTCTGTTGCACCTGTGCCGCAGTCGGTGAAATCGGGAATTCCACGCCTAATTGCGCCAAAGCTTGTAAGCCAATTTCCACGGCTTCAAGCTGCTTCATCTGCGCCATCCGCGCTTGAATTTTGATCTCATAGACTTTCATTTTGTCGGTCGCGCTGTTTGCCTGCTGCAAAACGATCGCCGCCCATTGCTCCATCTGTTCAAAGTCGCCTTGTAGATAAGCAACTTCGATCGCAGTTTCATACAGCTTCAGCGTGAAGTCATAGCGCTGAAGCCAACATTCTTCACTCAGTAAACTAATTCCAATCTTGAGATAACGCAGCGCAGATTCGTAGGCGATCGCAACTTTTGCTTTTTCACCTGCAATTAAATTTAGTTCTGCTAACTCATCCCGTTCTGCTTTTGAAGTCAGCAAGGCTCGACCCACATTGAGATGATTCACCAGTGAGAAAATCATTTCTTGGCGATCATCGGGAGATGTGTTTTGCAGTAGCAATCGACCGATTTTTAGATGCGTTGCTTCGCGTTCTGGTTCTGGAATCAGAGAATAAGCAGCTTGCTGCACCCGATCGTGCAAAAACTTATAGCCAATCTCTTTCTGAACTGTATCGAGTCGATCGAAGACCAGTGGAGTTTTGTAAGACTCAGACAGGGGCAACACGAATCCCGCTTGCAGGGCTTCCCACAAATCTTGGGCGGTTTCCGGGATCGATCGCTGATAGATAATGGATAGAACATTGAGATTGAACGTACTTCCAATACAAGCCGCTAACTTTAAAACCGATTGAGTGGTCTGTGAGAGTTTTTGCACTCGGCTGACCATCAACTCCACCACGTTCTCAGTCATATCAATGTCTTGAAGCTGATCGGGGTTCCATTCCCAGCAGCGCTGCTGAAAGTCAAATCTCAGGCGATCGTCTTGATGCAGCGATTTTAGCAATTGCGTCACAAAGAATGGATTCCCCTGCGTTTTACGCCATACCAGATCCGCTAACGGCTCAGCTAGATTTAATCCAGTGTGCAAAGTTTCAGCGATAAGTTGAGTAACCTGTTTTGGATTCAAGGGTTGCAGCACAATCTGATTGATCGTCGCTCCCGCTTGTCGAATCTGCTCTAAGGTCTGAATCAGAGGATGAGACAGACTGACTTCATTGTCTCGATAAGCTCCAATCAGCAGTAGTCCTTGATGCTCTGACGTATTAATGATTCGTTCAATCAGCTTCAGTGAGGATAAATCCGCCCACTGCAAATCATCCAGGAACACCACTAAAGGATGCTGTGGCTGACTAAAGACCTGAATAAATTGCTGAAAAACGCGATGAAATCGATTCTGGGATTGAACGGCATCGAGTGAAGGAGCAGGAGGCTGTTTTCCAATAATTCGCTCTACATCAGGAAACACATCAATGATGACTTGACCATTCACCCCGATCGCACTCATCAATCGCGATCGCCAGTCCGTTATCTCTCGATCGCTCTCAGTCAGAAGCTGCCGAATTAATTCCTGAAACGCCTGAATCAATGCAGCATAAGGAATACTACGCTTGAACTGATCAAACTTACCCGAAATAAAGTATCCCCTGCCGCGTGATGCGATCGACCGATGCACTTCGTTGACTAATGAAGATTTACCAACCCCAGAATAACCACCGACTAACAGCAGTTCGGTGTGACCCTTTGAAGCACCAACGCGATCGAATGCCGCCAACAATGCCTGAACTTCTAATTCCCGTCCATAAAGCTTTTGTGGAATTGAAAATTGACTGAATAAATCCAGTTCTCCAATTTTGAATTCAGCAATTTTGCCGACGGTTGAGAGCGATCGCCAACAGGTTTCTAAATCCGCTTGTAGCCCAAGCGCGCTCTGATATCGCTCTTCTGCGGTTTTCGCTAAAAGCTTCATCACAATGTCTGATACCACTGCAGGAATATCAGCATTGAGGCTCGATGGAGAAACCGGATTTTTGGCGATGTGGCAATGAATGAGTTCTAGAGGATCAGTCGTTTCATGGGGCAACTGTCCGGTGAGCATTTGATAAAAGGTGACACCTAAGCTGTAGAAATCCGATCGATAGTCAATCGATCGATTCATTCTTCCGGTTTGCTCTGGTGCAATGTAGCTTAAATTGCCCTCAATGAGGGAAATTGTACGATCGGTTTTCTCCTCTTTTGAAAGACAAGAAGCAACACTAAAGTCAAAAATCTGAACTTCAAGCGAGTCAGGCTTGATCAGAATATTGTGGGGATTGAGATCTTTGTGAATAATTTTGTTCTGATGAAGCTGCACCAAGATAGCTGCAAGTTGAATCGCAAGCCGCAAAAAATGCTCTAAAGCTAAAGGCTGTTGTGCCAGAAAGGTATCAAGGGACTGTCCTTGAAGGTCGGGTAAAACGATCGCACATCCGCCGCGGTAATTTTCTAAAGCAAGGGGTTGAATCACTCCGGGAATGTTCAAGCCCTGAAGAATCTTATATTCGTGTTTTAAGCGAGTCAGCTCTTCAACTTTCGGATGGTCTGTCTTTGAAACTTTAAGTGCCACTTGATCGGAGTTTTGCGCGATAGCAGCACGATAGAGAATGGTGTAGGTGCCTTGATGCAGGACTTCTAGTAGCTTACAGTCCTCAATGTCCATAATGTTCTTTCAGTGCTGTTTTAACACTCTAAAACAGATGAAAGATAAATATTCTTAAATTGTACTTAAATTAATTTTGCGACATCTAGAAAATTTGTAATGTATCAAAGCGGTAATGTCAGCACAAATTCTGTCCCTTTGTTTTTCTCAGTCTTCATCTGAATCGTTCCACGATGGTTGTCTACGATGATTTTTTGCACGATCGCTAAGCCTAATCCTGTGCCTTTACCGACTGCTTTTGTGGTGAATCGCTGGTGAAATATTTTCTCTTTAATCGTCTCTGGAATTCCAACGCCATTATCCGCGATCGAAACTTTTACCTGATCTTGCTCGATTGCCGTGCGAATAATAATCTGATTCGGATTAGCTTGAATCTGACTGTAGCTGCGTTCTCGATTCGATTCTTCAAGCGCATCGATCGCATTCGCCAGCAGATTCATAAACACCTGATTCAGTTGTCCCGGAAAACATTGAAGCATCGGCAGTTGACCGTACTCTGTAACCACCTGAATCTCTGGTCGCCGCGCATTTGCCTTGAGCCGATGCCGCAAAATTAAAAGGGTACTATCAATGCCTTCGTGCAGGTTAAACTGCTGCTTTTGATCGGTATCCGCGCGGGAAAACGTGCGAAGACTTCTACTAATTGCGGTAATGCGATCGCCGCTGTCTTGTAGCGTTCTAATCAGCTTTGGTAAATCCTCGCGCAGATAGTCTAGATCTTCCAGTGCCGCTTCGATTTCTGCTCCAGGCTCAGGAAATTTTTTGCAGTAGAGATCAATAACCTCAAACAATTCTGTGACTGAATTGTGAATCGCATTCACATTGCCAACAATACACGCGATCGGATTATTGATTTCGTGCGCCACTCCTGCAACCAAATTACCCAGGGCTGACATTTTTTCGTTTTGAATCAGTTGTAGCTGTGAGGCTTCGAGCGCTTCGGCTTTTTGGGCGACTTGCTCGGCTAAGTTCTGAGTCAGGCAATGCAACTGTAAATGAGTTCTAACTCGTGCTAAGACTTCTCTTTCGTGAAATGGTTTAGTGATGAAGTCTACGGCTCCAAGATCAAAAGATTTAACTTTGCTATCTGTATCAGCAAGCGCAGTCATGAAAATGATCGGAATGTCGTGAGTCCGAGAATTCGCCTTAATCCGACGGCAGGTTTCAAAGCCATCAATTCCTGGCATCATCACATCGAGCAAGATTAAGTCAGGTAAGCGGCGTTCTAGCTGCTGAAGGGCACGATCGCCGCTAGTGGCGATCGCGATATCAAATCCGGCATCGCTCAGTGCCTCTGAAATCACTTCTAAATTCGTCGGTGTATCATCAACAATCAAAATTAAACCTGTGAGGTCAGACATAGGATGATTATGGGAGAGATGATGGGAGATATTGCTGTATAAATGCTTCAATTTGCTCGCTCTGAAACTGTTTTGCAAGCTGGATCACCTGTTGCACAAAGGGCTGATAACGATCGTCTTGCTGCTGCAATTGTTCTGCGAGCCGAATGAGTTTTTTCAATCGTCCTTCTTGCGCGAGTTCTAGCCAGACTTGTAAATCAGCCGTAGGTGGGGCAAGTCGTTCGGTTAGTGAGGTTAGCGATTTTGGCTGAGATGCTTCGGATGTCCAGGTGAGATTGAGATGCTTTTCGAGCAAGCTTAATAATTCCTGAACTTGCACAGGCTTTGCGAGAAAGTCATCGCCGCCTGCCTCAAAGCTGCTTTGCTGCTCTGAGGGGGCAACGGAAGCAGAGGAAACAATCACCGTCAGCGATTTGAGTCGATCGTTCTGCCGAATCTGTTGCAACAGCGTAAAGCCATCCATCACGGGCATAGCTAAATCCGTGATGATCAAATCAGGAACGGCTTGAGAAAGTTGCGCTAAGCCTGCTTGCCCATGTTCCGCTTCTGTCACCACAAATCCCAGAGGTTCTAATAAATGCAGCAGAACCGCACGATTTTCCCAGCGATCGTCGATCACCAGAATGTGTCGTCTTGCGCCCTCATAGCCAATAATATTGCCTGCTGTAGCGGTTTGCTGTTGACTCCAGTCCAGAGCAATCGGAACTTTCACCTCGAAATAAAAATCGCTCCCCACGCCTAGCTGGCTTTTGACGCGAATCTGTCCCCCCATAAGTTGCACAATCTGCTGACTGAGCGCGAGTCCAAGACCCGTTCCTTCGGTTTTGCGTTGTTGTTCCCCGACTTGCTCAAAGGCTTGAAAGAGCCGATTGATATGCTCTGGTGCAATCCCCACTCCGGTATCTGCAACAACGAATCGGAGTTGAACCGTTTGATCAGGTGCCGCTGCAATCTGACAGACGCTGAGAGTAACGCGACCTCGATCGGTGAACTTGATCGCATTTCCTACAAGATTGAGCAAAACTTGACGCAAGCGCTTTTCATCGACAGCAATTCCTACAGGCAGGTCAGGATCTGGCTCAAAATGAAACTGAATCGCTTTTTGCTCGGCTCGAACGCGACAAATTTCAACAATGCCCTGCAAAAAAGCGGGAAAGTGAATCGCTTGGGGGGACAGCTCTAGTTTGCGGGCTTCAATTTTAGATAGATCGAGGATGTCGTTGATTAACATCAGAAGATGAGAGCCGCACTGGTGAATGACGTTAATTCCATGGCGTTCTTTTTCAGGCAGTGCTCTCGATCGTCCTAAAATTTGCGCGTAACCGAGAATTCCGTTTAACGGCGTTCGCAGTTCGTGGCTCATATTGGCAAGAAATTCGCTTTTGGCTTGGTTTGCCTCGTCTGCCAGTTCTTTCGCCTGCTGAAGTTCGATCGTCCGTTCTGCTACGCGATCTTCGAGTTGGGTAAACGACATTTTAAGTTGTGCCGCCATTTGATTGAACGATCGCCCCAGAGCTTGAAGTTCGCTAATGCTTTTGATTTTGACGGTGCGATCGAGGTTTCCAGCCGCAATGGCTTCACTCGCGGCTTGCAGTTCTAGAATCGGGCGCGTAATCCAACGAGCCGTAAGAATACCGAGAACTGTGGTAATTGCCAAAGCGCCCAAACATAGTAGAACGGTGCTGCGAGTATTGGCGTTGATCTGCCCCATGAAATGGGATTCCGGCAGAGTCACCACGACAATCCAGTCCAAACCCCACTCATCGCGCCAGGGAGACACCTGCACAAACTGCCGTTCTCCTTGAAAGTCAAATTCTAGCTGCTGACTGGTTTGTAAGTTGCGAAGGCGATCGCCTAGATGTTGAGCGGTCGATCGGATTAACAGATCTGAACTTTCTGAGCCGCGTAATCGTCGGGGCTTGCCGTCTGTCACTGAGAAAACAGGCGATTGACCAGAGTTTGCTACCAGTAATCCATTACGCTCTAGGACAAAGATTTGACTGGCCTGACTGACGCGAATCTGATTGAGAAAGTCACCAATTTGCGAGAGGCGCTGTTCTACACCCAGGCTCCCCACAAACTTTCCTTGCTGGTCGTAAATTGGCCGACTTGTGGCGATCGCTAACGGATAGTTATTGGTTTCCCATTGATAGATTTCGCTCCAGCCCAGTTTTCCTGTAGTTGCACTCTTGGCGTACCATCCTTCTTTTTGAAATTGGTAATCCTTGACCGTCTCAAATCGTGCGATCGGCTTGCTTTGAGCGTCAGTTGAATAGTTATGTAAGTCAAGATTCCCGTACTTCTTTGGTAAGACAACGCTGATATCTGGATTCCCGTTCTTGGGAATTGTGGCTTCGCGATAGTACCCGGACGCAACAAAATCACCCGAAGGAGCACCGTACAGAATGTAGCCGACGTTGTAGGTTTTGACTTGTTTGGCAAAGAAGCGGGCGAGACGATCGGGATCTTGCAGATTCAGCAGTTCGAGATCAATTTGTTCACCGTTAATTTGAGTGAGATAGCGTGTCTTCGAGGCATAACCATCAAGGTGCTGATTCGTCTGAACGCTCACTTTTTCCAGCATTTGCAGAGCTAATTCATGAACTGCTTTTTGTCCATTCGCTAACGAGACGTGTCCGGTCAGCCCTACTGCCGCAAAAATTTGTAGAACAAATGGCAGGATTAGCACTGTTCGTAGAGGAATGCGATGGTGGTTAGCTCGGAGAGACATGACAAGAAGTGGCTGGCAATGACGAAGATCACTCTTATCATTCCCCACTGGAGGAATTAGGCGACAGCAAAGCACGATCGCTGGAGACTCAGAGGATTGTTTCTACGAACTATCTGATAGCTAAAGAAGCTACGACCAATTTTTCGTGCGATCAACTGCTTTTTGCCATTGCCTGAAGTCTACGTGAATGGCGGATGATTGGGGTTCAAACACGCGATCGATCACTCGTTGCTGAACTAATTGATCATAACTTTGCCAAAATCCTGCTGCCAGTCCTGCCGCAAATGCAACACCTAGAACGGTTGTATCTCGGATTGCAGGACGCTCGATCGCAATGCCCAATAAGTCCGCTTGAAGCTGCATCAGAAAGTTATTCTCACAAGCGCCGCCGTCCACCGATAACTTTTGCAGGAGGAGCGGGCTATGGGTTGTAATTTCGTCTACGACTTCTTTGACTTGAAATGCGATCGCTTCGAGTACCGCCCGAACTAAATGTTCTCGCCGCACTCCACCTGTAATCCCCAAAAATGCTCCCCGCGCACTCATATCCCAGTGCGGTGTCCCAAGTCCACTCAAGGCAGGCACAAAGTACACTCCGCCACTATCTGAAACCTGCTCGGCGATCGCTTCTGTTTCCTGAGCGGTCGCAATCAATCCCAAGCCATCTCGCAGCCACTGAATGCAAGCGCCACTGGTGAACATACTACCTTCAAGCGCATAGCCAATTTGATGGTTTTGTGTCCAAGCGATCGTCGAAATCAATTGCTGATCCGATCGCACAATTTCAGATCCCGTATGAGCCACCAGAAAGCTTCCGGTTCCGTAGGTGCATTTCATCAAACCGGGTCGATCGCAGCCTTGCCCAAACAATGCCGCTTGTTGATCTCCCAAAATTGCTGTAATCGGAATCTCAACACCGAGCAGATTTGTAATCCCAAATGTTCCTAAGCTGGGCTGAATTGAGGGAAGAATCTGTGCGGGAATGCCAAACAACTCCAGCAATCGATCATCCCATTCCAGCGTTTTTAAGTTCATTAATAAAGTGCGACTGGCGTTACTGTGATCGGTCGCGTGAACTTTACCGCCTGTGAGCTTCCACAAAATCCAAGTATCGATCGTTCCCGCCAGCACAGTGCTTAAATCAATTCCCTGCACCTGATCGAGTAACCATCTCAGCTTGGTTGCAGAAAAGTAAGCATCAATTACTAAGCCAGTACGATCGTAGATTTCCGCCGCCAATCCTTGAGTGCGCAGTTGATTACAAAATTCAGCCGTCCGCCGATCTTGCCAAACAATCGCCCGATGTAGAGGTTTCCCAGTGTTCTTGTCCCAGAGTAAACAAGTTTCGCGCTGAACGGTTAGCCCGATCGCAGCAATCTCAGACGGTTCGATTTGTGCCGCTTGGAGCGCGGATTGAATCACTGATTGAGTTGCATTCCAAATCTCTTCGGCATCATGCTCTAGCCATCCTGGTTGCGGATAGTATTGCGTCAGTTCTAGATAGGCCTGTCCAGCAATGTTGCCAGAATGGTCAAATAAAAAGGCGCGATTGCCCGTCGTGCCCAGATCAAGTGCCAGAATGTATCGTGTGGTCATACATCGCGGTGAGGTCGTCTAACTCAGACAATAGCGCTCCTTGAAGCGGGTCGATCGTGACATTTTGTAGATATTGACTGAGAGCGATCGACCCACCGAACCCTAAATGATGCCGCGAATTTCTTCAACTATGCCATCGCGCAGCAGCACTTCAACATTCATCTTCTCAATCAAATTATCACCCGGCTCAATCCGAAACACGCTGCCGATTTGTCCCTGCTGCACTTCTTGATCAAGTTCCAACATTTGGATTTGCTGAAGCTGCTGTAGACTTTGATTTTTTTGCTCTAGCAACTCGCTTTTGCGCTGATTAAACTGCATCCGAATGTTTTCGCTCTGCTGCAACGCCTCCGGACTACCCGGCTGGAGCGTCTGCCGTTGAACTTCAGTCAGTACCTGCTGCATCTGCAAATCAAGCTGCTGCAACTGGCTATCAATCTGGTTCAACTGCGCCTGTAGAGTTTGCTGCGCTTCGTCTTTCCAGCGAGGAGTAACCACCGCTTTTATATTGACATTACGCTGCAACAACAGATGAGACTTAGAGATTTCCATACGGTGACTCAGAAATTGATCAAAAATTGAACGATGGGAATCGGGAGCTAGGTTGACTATATTAAACGCTATTAAACGCTTTAGCTCCCGACGATCGCGCTATAGCGAAAACATCTCGTTAATCATACCGTGGTAGCGCTCCATCACAACGTTGCGCCGAATTTTCAGCGTTTGCGTTAGGAAGCCGTTTTCGATCGAAAACGGTTCGCTCAACAAGCGGAAAACGCCAATGCGATCGTCCGGACGATATCCCGGACGCGCTTTTACCAGTCGCACTAATTCTTGCCGGAACAATTCTTGAACGGCTGGATCATTCAAATCCACGCTGCCGCCCTTCCACTGTTCTAGGGCTTCGAGGTTTGGCACAATCAGTGCGCCCAGCATTTTCTGATCTTGTCCAACTAGCATGATCTGATCAATGTAAGCGCTCCGGAGACAGGCATCTTCGATCGGCTGTGGTTCGATGTTCTCACCGTTGGTTAAGACGATCGTATCCTTCGCTCGTCCGGTGATGATTAAATCATTGTGCTGCGTCACCATGCCCAAATCTCCAGTATCAAACCAGCCTTGGGGGTCGATCGCTTTGGCAGTGGCTTCTGGGTTCTTGTAGTAGCCCTGCATAATTTGTGCGCCCCGCAGCAGAATTAAGCCGCGCTGCCCAACGGGTAAATCTTTGTGGGTTTCCGGGTCAACAATCCGGGTTTCGGTGCCGGGAAGCGGTTCGCCATCGGCTCCACGCACATTCCGCCACGGACGACGCGCATGGGTAATCGGAGCCGTTTCTGTCAGCCCGTAACCTCCCAGAATGGTGATGCCCACAATTTCAAAAAAGTCTTCTAAATGCTCTGCGATCGAGCCACCACCACTGACCACAAACTTCAAACAGCCGCCCGTACCTTGTCGAACTTTCTCATAAACCAAGCGATCGCCTAATTTGTGAAACGGATAGCGGAGTGCGGCTTGCATTTTTGCGCTCAATTGTTCCGCACTCGACGGATTGAGGTTATCTAAGTTCAAATTCTCAACGGTGCGTTTCGCCAAAATATACTTTTGGCTCTGTCCTAAAAAGAACTTCACAAGCTTCTGTTTCTTTGCAGGCTGATCGCGGAACTGCTTCTGAATGCCTTCGTAAATCGATTCCCACAAACGCGGAACCCCAACCATATAGTGCGGCTGGTATTCTTTGATATCTTTCTTCACAAAGCGGATGTTGGTATAAATCTGAGTACAGCCGTTGGAGAACACAAAGTATTCAAAGGTGCGCTCATAACAATGCCAAATCGGAAGAATGCTTAACACACGCTCTCCGGGCTGCAACAGCGCCACATCATACGCACCGTTCACTTCATACAGCAAGTTGCCGTGGCTGAGCATCACGCCTTTTGGCATTCCTGATGTGCCCGATGTGTACATCAAGGTCGCTAAAGTGTTTCGGTCTTGCTGCACAGGCTGAATCGAATGAGTTTTACCAAGCTCAATCACTTCTGAAAACTTCAGCACTTTATAAGTGTCCGAACTTGCCGTTTCATCGGTCAGCAAAATCACAAATTGGATCGGAACTTCTGCCAGAATTGATCGCAGCTTTTTCAATAGTTCCGCATCTTGCAGCACTACTCCCACTGAGCCGCTATGCTCCAGAATGTAGCGTAACTCCAGCGGATCAGCCTGTGAACCCCGCACCACATCCACCGCACCCGATCGCATAATGCCTTGGTCGGCAATCAGCCAGCGCGGACAGTTATCCGAAAACAGCGCAATTCGGGCTGGAAGCTCATCGCTTGCATCGGTGTGAATGTCTAGCGCCTGAATCCCCGCCGCAAAAAGCTGCATCTGCTCATACAGTTGAGCATAGGTCAGCTTAACCTCTGGCTGACTATGCGGATCATGAACTGCCAAAACATCAGCAAATCGCTTGGCAGCGATCGACCAAAGTTCGGGGAGCGACTGCACATTACGATAAGGGGCTTGTTCAAACGGCACAGAGGGGTAGGCGCGGCTCATGAGCAAAACTCCTGTGGGATGAGTGTCTAATACTAACGATATTGCTTAAATCGCAGGTTAAACCATTGAGGGCAGACAGAATTCATTGTGGCTGATGAGCGCCCCTCTTGCTGAAAAAATTTGCCGAGTGCGATCGGGGTCTTCTTCGTTCCAGATCAGTGCTAGGCTGTGAGTCGAAGCGTTTGGAGATTGAACCATGCCAAGAGCAGTTTGGAACGGCGTTGTTTTAGCCGAGAGCGATCGCACCGAAACAGTCGAGGGGAACCAATACTTTCCACCCGACTCAATTCATTCTGAATATTTTCAAGACAGCAGCACCCATACCACTTGCGGTTGGAAGGGCGTTGCCAGCTATTACAGCATCGTCGTCAACGGGCAAACAAACAAAGATGCGGCGTGGTACTATCCCACCCCCAAAGATGCCGCGAAGAACATCGCAGGCTACATTGCTTTCTGGAAAGGAGTCAAAGTCGAAGCCTAGCTACCAAATCTTCGCCATTTGAAGCACAAAGCCCGGTAATTCTGGTTCAGCACTGACCGAATCCGGGCTTTGTATGATCTGATGCATCGTATTCGGGCGATAGACATGAACAGTGCGCGGATTGCGATCGATCAAAAATCCCAATCTCGCACCATTGTCGATGTACTCCTGCATCTTGAGTTGAAGGTCGCTCAAACTATCACTAGCTGAGCGCAACTCAATCACAAAATCCGGGCAAATCGGGGCAAACGAAGCTTTTTGCTGATCGCTCAGTGCATTCCAACGATCGAGCCGAATCCAGGAGGCATCAGGAGAGCGTGTTGCACCGTTGGGCAGAGTAAAGCCTGAACTAGAATCAAACCCGATTCCAGTACCCTCTTGCTCTGCCCAGACTCCTAGCTGTACCGCAAGGTTAAAGTTGCGGTTTCCAGTATCAGAAAAAGTTGGGGGCATAATGATCACTTCTCCGGTTGCAGTCCGTTCAATCCGTAGCTCAGAATTCGCCATGCAGAACTCGTAGAACTGTTCAGTCGTCATCTGAGCTAGGGCGGGAAAGTGAACGGCTAAAGGAGTGTGTTCTGAGTGAACCAGCAGTGTTGTCATTGTGAGCCTTGCAGTAGAACAGGGAATGCAGTTAGCCTGCGATTTTGAAGCGACTGGGGTTTTCTCCAACTTTCTCATAAGTTCCTTTTCTCATGCCATGCGCCATCATCAATGCAATCCGCTTCCGCGCTTCGGGCATGTTCACACTGGGCAATGAACCGTAGAGAACTTCAATCATCTCATCAGTCGTGTAGGTATCGCTAGGTGAGCCGCTCATCACTTTGTAAACCGCTTCTGCCGGAGTCATTCCTTTGAAGTCTCGCTTCATTGTGGCATCAAACGGAACAGGCGGTTTAACATTGCGCTTCTGCTTGGGTGCATCTTCGCTCTTTTTGCCGCGTGTTTTCTTCTCAGGAGCAACTGTCGTTTCTTCTGTTGCTTTTGCTTTGCCGCGTCCTTTGCGCTTCGGTTTTGCCTCTGCTACTTCTGCGATCGCGGGCACTTCGATCTCGATTTTCTTACCATTGGTCGAAGGGGCAATTTCTCCACCTAACAAACCATTGAGGTACTCCAAGGTTTTATCAATCTCAGAGGTTGCTGCTGCAACTGCTTCTTTGATGATCGCTTCGCGGTCATTGGTGAGACGATCGCGTTCTTGTTCTAAGTTCTGTCTGACTGATTGATCTAAAACTGCGTAGGGCATTGTTGTGAACCTCACTGTAAATGTTTCTGATTGTAGTGCTTCTTTGATCAATCAGAACAATAAATTTGCAATTTTCTGTGTTTATTTTGCCTTTTTTTAGTTCAAGCGACGATTGTTGATCAACTATCAGATCCTACAATGCTTACTATCTCAGTCTTTCAGCCATTTTGATAGTTGATCACAGTATTGAAAAATTTGCCTGTAAGTCCAGCGGCAAGGGTTTCAGAGAAATCGGGTACTGCGGTTTGTCTGTCCAAAATTTTACGAGTACCCGGATGAGTTGACTACTTAGATTCCCAATCGAAGTTGATCAGCTTTAGATGTTCCGGATGGGTTAACAGTTCTTTTGCCAGTAGATACCCTGCGATCGTCCAGGTTTGATACCTCCGCGCTTCTTTGCCGATCAATCGAGCATCGGGGCCGTCATAGTATTCGGGGAAGTGATCTTCTAATAAGCGACGTTCTGCAACGGCGATCGCATGATGTGCGAGTTCTCCGCGATCCATCTTTTTCGCGGCTGCGGTTAACATCCAGAGCAATACGGGCCAGCTTCCGCCATTGTGATAAGACCAAGGACGATTCTTCGGGTCGGCTCCGGTAACAATCCGCCATTCCACATCTTCGAGTGCAGGATAACAAAGCTTCATCGGCATCTGTCCGACCAAATCACTCCAGCGAAGTTCGATCAGATTGAGAATTTTGTGGGATTGTCGTTCGGTGGCGAGTGCAGAGACGATCGACATTAAGTTCCCCAGCGCGAAGAAGCGGACATCAAGCTGAGAAGGCCCTAAGTTGCCTGCCATGTATCCGCCTGCTTCAGGGAGCCATTTGGCAAGGCGATAGAACGGAATTGAATCTGAATAGATATTGAACTGATTCAGCGCCTCTTCGCCGTATTCTTCGACCCGATAGCGGTAAATTACGTTTAAGCGGTCTGGATCGAGCCAATAATGCTCTCTGAGTTGTCGTCTGAGGGGAATGAGGCGGCTGTGAATGCCCTGAATCATTTTCTGATTGTCCTCATTTTCGACGAGCAGTTCCAGACTAGAGCGCAGGGCAGCATAAAACAGCGATTGAATGTCGAGCGGATGCCCATACATTCCCATGCGACGATCGATCATGCTAGCTCCATCCGGCACAAGCACCATTGGATACATATCAAACCGAGTCACTAAACAAAGCTCGAGAATAAAGCGGATGCCTTCTTGAACATCGGGCCGATGAGCAAAATCGGTTTCTCCGGTGGCAATCACATAAGCACGCAGCAGAATGATCCACCACAGTCCTGAATCGGCGGGAGCCACGCGACCGATCGCATGATCACCAAAATCAGCTTTGAGATACTCCCCGCCTTCGTAGGGAATGACTTTGAAGCTTGCAGGCATCAAGCCGCGGCTGGGTTTAGAAGAGTCGAATTGCGTGGTTTTGGGTTGGAGCCTTAAGGTTTCTTCGAGAAAGTGTTGAACAATCTCAGTTCTGCCACGCATCAGAAACAGGAGTGCAGAGGAGATAAAGTCTCTGACAAAACATTGATCGTAGTTTAAGGCGATTAGATCTGTGTCACAGGCTGCGATCGTGCCAATCTCTCGACCTTGATAATACAGAACGGATTTTTCTAACAGTTCCCAGGCTTTCTCTTCGATGCTCAACGTTCTGACCTCGAAATCAACAAAGGTCTATCCTAGAGCAATTCTTCTAGCATGGTATGGGAGTTTACGATCGATTTATCTGTGTGAACTGATGCTATTGGCTCAATGTTTTGATTTTCTCGATCGCTAAGTCAACGTCTGGTAAAGCCTGCCCTCGTCGCTGGACGGTTTCAATTCAATATTGTTGCCCTAGCTCTTTTCGACTCGGCAACGTCCTTCGTTTGCACAATCTAATCGTTTCTGCCGCTCAGCCACGATCGCCCTTAAGTCCGGTCTTCCCGTCAGCATCAGTCGCCAATCTGCCCAAATCTCATACAGCTTATCCGCAATCCAACCGAAGATTGGGATTCTTGTAATCGCATAGACCCATCCCATGCCGAGAACTTCGTAAACGCGCCGAAACACCTCGACATTTTTGATCGTGCTGCCATCGGGCAATACGGCATGAATCCGACCCATTGCCGTTTCATAATCAATCCCGCCGTTCTCGTCTGGTGAATAGTTCTCGTCGGCAATGTCAACAAACGCGACTAAACCACGATCGTTGTCCCGCTTCTTCAAAAAATTCACTTCGCGCATACAAAGCGGACATTCACTATCGTAGAGCAGCTTAATTTTCCAGGTTGGGGTAGCAGACATTGCAGGTTCAATCTAATTTTCTTTAATTTAACAGTTTGTAACGCTTGCGGTGGACTATAGGTGATTCACTTTGGTTTTAAGCTGTTTGAGATTTGCTGTTTGAGATTATTTATTGTTTGAGATTATTTATATTGGGGCGCGAACTTGCGATGCGAGTATCAGAGGTAACGACATGACTGAATCTCGTTTTCCAAAAACGGCGGTGCTGGCATTGCTAGCGATCGCAATTCTCTGGGGCTACAGTTGGACGCAGATGAAGCTAGGGGTGCAATATTCCTCGGCGTTTACATTTGCAGCACTGCGAAATGTGGGGGGCGGCTTAGCACTTCTGATTGCCCTGATCGCAACCAAGCAACCGATCCTTCCGAAAGCTGTACCAATGACTTTCTTGTTAGGGCTGCTACAAACCGCAGGATTTAGTGGCTTTGCAGCTTGGGCATTGGTCAGTGGGGGAGCCGGGAAAACTTCGATTCTGGTTTACACAATGCCGTTTTGGACATTGTTGTTGGCATGGTACTTCTTGGGTGAGCGGATTCGAGGAGTGCAATGGATCGCGATCGCAGTTGCCTTCTCTGGATTGTTGCTGATTCTTGATCCGTTTCGGCTGCAAGGTTCGTTGATCAGTGGATTGTTTGCCGTGTTAGCGGGATTAAGTTGGGCAGGCGGCTCGATCGTGGCAAAGAAAATTAATCCAAAGTCAGTCAATCTATTGTCGCTGACAACTTGGCAAACGCTGTTTGGAACTATACCCCTGATTGCGATCGCGCTCTTTTCGTCGCCTCCCCCGATTCAGTGGAATTCGACCTTTAAGAGTGCTTTGGCGTATAGTGTCTTGCCCGGAAACGCGATTCCGATGCTGTTATGGATGTATGTGCTAAGACAGCTTCCCGCCGGACTATCGGGGTTAGGAATGCTGATGACTCCGGTGTTAGGAGTGACGTTTGCAGCATTGCAGCTTAGAGAAATTCCGCAATTTCATGAATTGATTGGAATGGGCTGTGTGGTGAGTGCATTGATTCTGACTTCGATCGTAAACCGCAAGTAGCTATCGCCAGTTCGATCGATTCCAGTCGTACACGCCTTGAATTTCATATTCCTGCCCATTGTCAAAGCGAATTGTGCAGCGCGTTTGTTGTGAATTGTCTGATTCACTCAGTCCGATGACTGTGCAGGTGTACCATTCTTGATCATCGGCTTGCACCCATTCCCATAGAGCATTGGAAACTTCAATGCGATCACCAATATTCAGTCGGGTTTCTTGATCGCGGTAGGCTGCTAAATCTTCAGCCGTCACAGAATTGAGCCACGATAATCCATATTGATCTCGAATAAACTGCATTGCTCCAGAATTACGATTTTGCAGCCAATCGTTTAGAAGCGATGTTTTCCAATCGGACTGTTGGGCAAACTGTAGAACGGCTTGTCGTTGTTCCTCAGTCAGTTGTGTGAGCGGATTCGATCGCGTTTCTTGCTGCAAAGTCGATCGCAAGATTTCTTTTTGGTCTGCATCTAGCGGATGGCCGAGGCGTTCACACTGCTCGAACGCTTTTTGCAGTAAGCTATCGAAGTCGAATTCGCTCATAGTTCAATCTGTAAGGCGAGTTGATACAGTTGACGACGAGGTAAAGTGGTTTGCTGAGACAACTGGCGACTCGCTTGCGATCGGGAAATCCCTTGCTTCAATAATGACAACAACTCTGCTTTTAAGACTTCTTCTGTGAGGGGAACTTCGGTTGGCTCTGCTCCAGAAACAATCAGCGTAAATTCGCCCTTTGGCTCATGCTTGGTGTAATGGTCGATCGCTGCTTTCACTGTCCCGCGCCAGAACTCTTCGTGTAGTTTGGTGAGTTCACGCGCCAAGACAATCAAGCGATCGTCTCCTAAAACTGTTGCAATGTCAGCGAGTGTTTTTTGCACTCGATGAGGCGCTTCGTAGAAAATTAAGGTGCGATCGTCGGTGATTAACCGTTCGAGATGTTCACGCCGCTCTGTTTCTTTAGCAGGGAGAAAGCCCTCAAACACAAACCGATCGCACTTTAACCCTGAAGCACTCAAAGCTGTCATCGCTGCCGTTGCGCCGGGGATTGGAACAACTGAAATTCCTACTTCTGCACACGCTTTCACCAGTTCATACCCTGGGTCAGAAATTCCGGGCATTCCTGCATCTGTCACAAGCGCGATCGATGTCCCTTGCTGAAGACGATCGACCAGTTCGATAGTTCTAGAATGGCGATTGTGATCGTGATAGCTAACTTGCGGGGTTTTGATTTGAAAGTGCTGCAAGAGTTTTCCGGTGTGGCGCGTGTCTTCTGCGGCGATTAGGTCTACCGTTTGCAGAATTCGCACTGCCCGAAACGTCATGTCTTCTAAGTTGCCCAGTGGTGTGCCCACAATATATAGAGTTGCTGTCATGAAGTGAATTATGGCAAAACATGGACTGTTTGTGGGCTTAGTGACGCTGGATTTAATTTATCTTGCAGATGCACCCCCGATCGCAAATCAAAAAATCGTGGCACAAGACACGACGATCGCGGCTGGAGGCCCTGCCACCAATGCTGCGATCGCTTTTCAACAGTTGGGCAATTCCGCCACATTAATGGGTGCGATCGGCTCACATCCCATCTGTCATTTGATTCAATCTGATTTACAATCCTGCGGTGTTCAGATTGTGGATCTCGCTCCAGCTAAAACCGAATTGCCGCCTGTCTCTTCGATCGTCGTAACAAAATCCACGGGAGATCGTTCAGTCGTTTCGATCAACGCAGTACGATCGCAGATTGATCCAGACCGCATTTCACCAGATATTCTCGACAATATTGATGTTGTATTAATTGATGGACATCAAATGGCGATCGGGGCAAGGCTTGCGAAAATGGCAGACGATCGCAGCATTCCAGTTGTAATTGATGCAGGCAGTTGGAAGCCTGGATTTGAAACCGTTTTACCTTGGGTGAATTATGCAATTTGTTCTGCGAGCTTTCATCCCCCGACCGATCAAACAGTATTTGAATATCTGCGATCGTTTGGAATCCCACACATGGCAATCACACACGGAAAGAATGCCATTGAACTACCAAATCATAAAATCAATGTCCCCCAAGTTCCTGTGGTTGACACGCTGGGTGCAGGAGATATCTTTCACGGTGCGTTTTGCCACTATATATTAATGTGTGATTTTCACACTGCACTGTCTAAAGCCGCCCAAATTGCTGCTTATTCCTGTCAATTCTTCGGTACTCGCGAATGGAGAAAATACCAGACCTATAATAATGAAGCCGATTGAGCGGGTAAGAGCGATGAATTTTGAAGAAATTTGTACCATTGCACGAAGAGTTGGCTGGGGAGCCGCGAACATTCTGATAGAACAATCGCGTAGCTTTGAGGTAGAAAAATCTGGCGATAGTCCTGTCACTTCGGCGGACATTGCTGCCAACACCTACATCCTAGAGAAACTACAATCGGTTTTCGACCCACAAACCTTCGCCTACCTCAGCGAAGAAACTTATCAGTCTCAGCCTGCCGAAGTGCGCTTAAATCGTCCTTGGGTATGGATTATTGATCCACTTGATGGCACAAAAGACTTTATCAATCGCACCGGGGAATATGCAATGCACATTGCTCTCGCTTATCAAGGTCGTCCCGTTGTTGCGATCGTCGCTTGTCCTGCATTCGGCAAGCTCTATTCTGCCACCTTAAAGGGCGGAACCTGGGTCGAAACTGAAAACGGCGATCGCACTCGCATCCAAGTTTCAAATAAATCAGACTTTACCGATTTAACCGTCGTTGCCAGTCGCAGCCATCGCGACGTGCGGTTCAATCAATTAATGGAACAATTCCCCGTCAAACAACAGCGTCAAATTGGTAGCGTCGGCTGTAAGATTGCGGCGATCGTCGAACAGCAGGCGGATCTTTATCTTTCTTTGTCGGGTAAGTCTGCCGCGAAGGATTGGGATTTCGCGGCCCCCGAACTCATTCTCACCGAGGCAGGCGGACAATTTACCTATTTTGATCAATCTCTCGTGCAGTACAATCGCGCCGATGTGAATCAATGGGGCGGAATTCTCGCGAGTAACGGAAAAATACACGCTCAGCTTTGTGACACCGCGATCGCACTACTTGGAGAGATTGATAAGCGATAACTATCTATTAAGTTTCATCACTTTTCCTGATTTAAGGTTGAATGCAGAGGTGTGAGTGAAAGTCAGGTTCGATCAGGCTGTATAGTATTAACGTACTAACCGCTCAAAAATAATCCGGCTCATAGAGCAAAGAAGGAACTCTCACCCTTCAGTTTGCCTCTACGAAAGGAGCTTGTTTTCGCTTGCATTTCCTCAACCCTACAACGTATCCCGATGAAACTAAATCGTACAGGGCGGCTATCTCGTAGCCTAGTTTTGTTTGTGCTCAGCCTTGGTGTGTTCGTCATGCTAGGGTGGTCTCGTCCCTCGATCGCCGTTCAAACGGGCGAACTATTCGCAAGCAACCCCTCGACCCAGATTAACGTCCGCACCAGTCCGTCTACTACTGCTCCACTAGCAGGCATTGCTTTTCCGGGCGATCAGGTTCAAATTCTCAGCACAACCCAAAGCCGAGACGGGTTTACCTGGTATCAGATGCAGTCTAACCGTTCTGGAATCGTCGGCTGGGTACGGGGCGATTTAGTGAGACCCTTTGGTGCAGTAGCCCGACGAACGGTAGCCCCCTCGATCTCAGCCGCTCAACCCGTTGTAGCTCCTCAACCTCAAGTCTTCACGCCCGCGAAAACAGCAGCCGTAGAAAAGAATCTGTTCATTCCCGTTCCGCAAGTCTCCAACTGTGCTCCCGTCTATCCAGTCCGGCCTCCTGTCGTGAATCAAGGCTTTGGACGAGTCAGCGATCCCTTCAACGCTAGACAGAGCCATTTTCATACAGGCATAGACTTCGATGGCAAGATTGGCACTCCAATTAACAGTCCAGTCTGTGGAACTGTGTTTTACGTCGGACGGGAACAAGACGGAAATAGTTACGAATGGGGCTATGGTTGGCACGTCAAAATCCGCGACAGCGAAGGGAAGATTCATCTCTTCGCTCACATCAGTAAAGCCTATGTCAAGGTAGGACAGACTGTTACATCGGGTCAGTTAATCGCAGCGATCGGCAACAATGGAAATTCCACGGGGCCGCATCTGCATTACGAAATTCGTCAAGGGGCAGATACTTATCAAAGCGCGATTAACCCCATGCCATTTCTCGCACTTGTTCGACAGGCGGACGGTTCACAAGCTGGACTCATCCTGCCGACTGAATACCGATAGCCGCTTCAGTTCTAGCTCTATTTGCGCGATTTAAAGAAAAAGGTTCAGGAGAGGATGCTGCCTGAACCTTTCTCTTTTAAACGCTCGGATTTGAATTATCGAAGCCAGCTTGAAGACACCCAACCACCGCTCGAAAGTTGAGAATACCCACCACTGACTCGACCCGATAGCCGTACAACCGAACCATTTGAGAGGCTGCCAATTACGCTGCCCGAAGGACTCGATCGAATCAACAAGCTACCGCCATTCGTCGAAACGGTTGCTGAGGAGACACCAGGACCACCCGTGTTCGGACTGGTGGTATAAGCAGAAGAGAACCAGCCACCATCGGGTAACTGATACCAGCCGCCGGACTGCCGGATGACACGCACGGTTTCACCAGGATACAAAGGTCTGCCGTTCAAGCCGTATCCCACTCCAGGGCCGTTACGAACATTCACCGTAGTCGTTGCTCTCACCGTTTGGTTGGTCGGAGTTCCAATTGGGCCAGGACCACCCGTGTTCGGACTGGTGGTATAAGCAGAAGAGAACCAGCCACCATCGGGTAACTGATACCAACCGCCAGACTGCCGGATGACGCGCACGGTTTCACCGGGATACAACGGTCTGCCATTCAAGCCGTATCCCACTCCAGGGCCGTTACGAACATTCACCGTAGTCGTTGCTCTCACCGTTTGGTTGGTCGGAGTTCCAATTGGGCCAGGCCCCCCTATGTTGGAGCTGGTGGTGTAAGCGGAAGAGAACCAGCCACCATCGGGTAGCTGATACCAACCATTCGATGAAGCAACTACGCGCACGGTTTCGCCTGGATACAACGGTCTGCCGTTTAAACCGTATTGCGATCCAGGGCCGTTACGAACGTTGAGTGCAGAAATGCTATTGCTCACTCTGACATATTGTGCCGCTTGAGCCGATGGGACGTGAGTAACAAGCACCGAAGTTGCTAATATAAACCCAGCAAAGCCGACCCAGGCAGAACTAGGGATGTTTAAACACCACTTTTTGAGCGATCGTCCTAAGCGCACCAGCTTTGAGGTTGTGCCAGTCGTTATAGTTCCAGCGTAAATAGATTCTTCCATGGTTCTCCTGATGATCTGAAACAAAGTAGTTTTATTTTTGACCCGGAGCCAAGTTTAAGCAGTTATATTGCTGGGTCGTTTAGGTCTTACCCAGACACAGGCAGACCCACTACCAAACCGAATAATTCGACTCTGTGTCATTGCAATTTTACTAGCGGTTTTTAGTCGAATTGGTCGTTTGTTACATTTTTCTACGTTTGTGAATAAATGTACATCAAGTTCAGAACAAACTTAAATTTTCGCTCAGAAAAATCGAACAAATCGCTTGTTTACCAGGGCGAAAAACGGCGATTGCGATCATCCTGAACTGTTGAGAAAATAGGAGTAATCACCGCGTCCTAATCGATCCGAGTTGCAACCACAGCATAGAATGGATCGCCGCCTGACAGCCCAAACATTTGAAATATTGCCGGGGTTTGTGACTGTTTTGTAATCACTTCGGGTTGCGAAAATCCGGGAACAGCTTTGAAGTATTGTTTCACCAAGTTAACGCGATCGCTCTCACTCGCATCGCGCCAGGCTGCGATCGCTTTTTGGTAGAACATGCGATTCGAGAAGCTAATAATTGCGATTCCGCCCGGTTTTAGAATTCGATGAATCTCGGTGAAGATCGCTTCGGGATACTGGATATATTGCACCGAAACTGTATTCAATACTGCATCAAACGACTGATCCGGCAAAGGTAGCTTCGGGTCTAAGTTCAAGTTCCGCACAAAGTAATGATTGAGTCGCGGATTGCGGGCGAGTTCTTCTGCATTGAGTCCATGTCCTTCAACATGCTCAAACTGCACATCGTCCGGAAGATGCGACACCCAGCTACTCATCATGTCAAAGATGCGGGCGTTTGGCTTTAAGCGATCGCGATACAGATCTGTCAACTGCTGAATAAACCCTTCATCAACGTGCGTAACGAAGCGAGGAGACTCATAAAACAGAGCATCGTTAGAAGGATCTAATTTTTCGCGCTGATTCGGATTAAGCAACATGATCGCAGCACTATGACATCAATGAAGTTATGTTAACAAATAATTTTGCTTCATTCTCTGCCTTAAGAACTACAGCAGCTCGCACTAAGAAGGAACCTTAATGATACAAGCGATTAATTTTAGAGAAATACCATGCCCGATCGCTCAAAAAACGCCTCAGAGATTTTTTACATTTCTCCAGGCTGTGTATTTCTTAGCAAAGCCGTAAACGCTCCTGCCCCTAAACGATCTTGGGGAAAGATGCGATAACAGAATTGATCGGATAAGTGCGATCAGTACTCCCTTAACTGCGGAACTTCGGCAGATTCAAACTGCGGAAGCTTGTCTAAAATCCAATCACCTGCTCATTTGCATCTGAGAACAATTGACGACTGAGCTTAATCAGTAAATTAGAAGACTTTCCCATTGTGCTGTTGAATTCGCTCTGCCCAAACCTGGCTTTGCTCCAGGGTCAACACAATTTTCTTATAAAACTCGTTCTCTAGCTCCAAAACTAAATACTGACCAGAACGAGTCGTATACCAGAATTCCTTACCTCGATCGGTGTAATAAGTTCCTGCTTTAATAATCCCCGGAAAGAACGTACCCGGAAGCCTCACATCTGTCCAACTACTCGGTGGCTCCTCAGTCGTCACTTTTGTAATATGGCTCAATGGAATGTACAAATCGGCATTGTAGTAAAACGCCCAGAACCGCTCTGCCCAATCTAAGTCAATCTTTAACTGATCATTGGAGATAGATAACTGCATAGTTCTAACCCAGGTTATGAAACTGATTCATGAAAGTTTGATCGATCACATCTTTCATCCGCCACAACAATCGCGATCGCACTCCAAATTTGCCATACGATGCAATTGCCGATCGATCCCCTGTTCCAATTAGGCTAAGATAATTGCTCTGCGGATGATAGGCTCTCAGAGGTTGATGGTTCAGCGCAGCAGATAGATTCTGAAACAATGGCTTTCCTTGCCTCACCGCAAACACCCCTGCTTTTGGACGCTCATAATGAATCATGGTGGCAATATCACCCGCCGCAAACACTTGAGGATGCGACACCGACTGCAAAGCATCATTCACTAAAATAAATCCTTGTTCATCTACCTTGAGTCTAGATTGCCGAAGCCAACCTGGTGCAGAGGCTTGCGTCACCCAAACGATCGCATCTGCATCAAATCCCTCAACTGCTTCAACCACTGCGCCTAAATGCAACTGAATGCCTCGCTGAATCAGCAATTGTTTTAACTGACGACGCACCCAAGCGTTATGTTTTGGCATAATCTCACGATCGCGCTGAAATAGATGAATCGTGGTGTTTGGCAAACGATGCTGCATATTTAACGCAAGCTCAACACCGCCCGTTCCGCCCCCGACGATCGCTAACTGTTTAGGATTCTTCTGGGCAAACTCATCCCACCACTTGAGAAACTTCGAGATCGGTTTCGCCCCAATTCCTTGCGCTCCTGAAGGAATGTTTGGGGTACTGCCAATATCAATCGACACCCAATCAAACTCAATCCGATGGTGCTGACACATAACTTGATTGCGCTCTAAACCAACTGCTCGATCGACAATCAATCGAGCATTAGCAAACTCACAGAGCGATCTGAGATTAATATGACATTCTTGATATGAATAAAATCCTGCTACATGACCCGGCAGCATTCCCGAATACGGCGTATCTTCTGCTTCAGAAATTAAGATAATTTGCACCCCAACGATCGGATTCAGCCCAAACTGACGCAATGCGATCGCGTGACTGTGTCCTCCTCCGACTAAGACTAAATTTTTCATGTTAATTCGTGCACTTTCTTCAGTTTAACAGTGGCTTCGCCTAGCCGCAGGCACCGACGACTGTAAGAACACCGACGTAGAGATACAATCAATGCAAAAAATCCGTCAAAACCCGCAGCTAGAACTGCCCAGAAAAGCGTGCGTTCCGAAAAACTCTGTCTATTCTGAAACCATGTCGCTACCTGGAAAGTCTGTATGAGAAACCGTTACTGGATCACCGCTGGAATTGGACTCTTGCTGTTATCAAGCTGCCAGCCAAACCGTTCTAAACAAGCAACCATACAACCTTCTCCGCAGACATTTGCCGAACCGATCGTGCCGCCGCAGCCCAAAGCTTTACCCACACTCAAAGTCCCCGGCATGATCCCAACTTCAGAAACCAAAACTCCGTTGATGCCAGTCGCAGTTTCTAGCACTCGCGATCCGTTCGCCGCAGCTACTATCCCGACGAATCTCAAAGCCACACTTCAACCTGCCGCTTCCCAATCTGCAACCCCCTTAAATCGCAATCAACCTGTTGCCCCGATCCCGCAACCGTCGATCGCCTATCGTCCGATCCCGCAACCCGCCCCTCTAAGTGCTCAGCCGCTCCCCGCTTTGCCGATCGCGGGGACTGCAAACATCGCGCCACCCGCACCCCCGGTATCGCGAACAAACCTAGCAGACGCGATCGCACTCACAGGTGTCATTCAAGCTGGGAGCCAGTTAAGCGCGATCGTGCAAGACACAGACGGCAATTCCCGTTATGTTCAAGTCGGTGAAAGTCTGGCAAATGGGCAAGTCACGGTTAAACGAATCAATCTCAACCCAGCCGGAAATCCATCGGTCGTGCTGGTGCAAAACGGCGTAGAACTCACAAAACTGGTCGGTCAGGCTGAAAGCTGATCGAACCAAAAACCTGGTAGTGCGGATATCTTGCCCGACACCGAACAACCCCTAAACCTCGCAATGGGGGTCTCCAACCCTCGCCTTGTTCGCAGAGTTGCTACATTGAAAGCATCTAGAGTTAGGCGATAACTCTACACTGAGAATGCCACATTCAAGAGATCAGATATGAAGCTTTCCAGAAAGACGCTCGAACAAAAGCTCGATCACGTTTACGATGTCATCATTGTCGGTGGAGGTGCAGGTGGGCTCTCCGCAGCCATCTATCTCCAACGCTATCGACTCTCTTGCCTCGTCATCGAAAAAGGTCGCGGTCGATCGTTCTGGATGCAAGAGCTGCAAAACTATCTTGGTCTTCCTGCGGGAACTCCCGGACGAACGCTGCTGCAACAGGGTCAAAATCACTTTCTCTCGCTCGGTGGCGACTACCTCATGGGCTATGTCGAAGCAGTC
This sequence comes from Leptolyngbya sp. AS-A5, assembly GCF_039962495.1. Lineage (NCBI taxonomy): Bacteria > Bacillati > Cyanobacteriota > Cyanophyceae > Leptolyngbyales > Leptolyngbyaceae > Leptolyngbya > Leptolyngbya sp. AS-A5. The sequence goes on from NZ_JAMPLL010000002.1 coordinate 144,868, forward strand.
CAAGACGAAGGAGACACCTTCGCGGTAAAAGCCAAGGTCGGCAAACAAGAAAGCAGCTATCCCGTGTTTCGATCGAAATACGTCATCGCTGCCAGTGGCATCATTGATCATCTGCCCAGACTCGAAGATATGCAGAACGTTTTTGACTATGCAGGGCATAATCTGCACGTTTGCATGATCTGCGACGGTTGGGAAATGGCAGATACGAAATGCGGCTTATTTGCAGGGACAGAAGGCGCAATCAATACCGCTTTCGTGCTCAACTGGTTCACGCCCTACATTACCGTGTTCACTCAGGGCTTATTTGAGGTCAGTGATGAGATGCGCGAGAAGCTCAGATCACATGGTTACCCATTGATCGAAACACCCCTGAAGCGATTTATCGGACACGACCACGAAATGACCGGAGTTGAACTGGTAGATGGCAGCACGATCGAGCTTCAGACCGGGCTCGTGGCAATGGGTTCGCATTATTACAATGCTTACTTACAAGGCTTGAATCTTAAGTGGAAAGGCGGCAATTTGGTCACAGACGAGATGTGCCGTACCTCACATCCCAGAATTTTTGCGATCGGAGACTTAAAAGAGGGGTTAAATCAAGTATCAATTGCGGTTGCAGATGGTACATTGGCGGCAACTGCAATCTGGCGAGACATTCGCCGCTCGTCTCCTCCGCGATTATGGGAGGAAAACCTCAACTTGATTACCCCAAAGGGAGTACCTGTCTCGTGATTCAAATCGATGCTTCTCACGCCCAACAGATCCACGCGGAAAATCTTCGCCTCCAAGAAGAGCTGCAAATGCGCGATCAGCTCGTGCAGCAGTTGTCTCAAGAACTGTTTCGCTTAGTCAAAGGCAACGCGACCGCACCTGCTCCGGAAGATGACGACAAGAGCGATCGCCATCTTGCAGAAGTCCAATCGCTGCGGGATGAGCTTCAAACCGTAGAACAGCAAGTGACGTTTTACCAAGAGCAGATTACAGAGCGCGATCGCGAGATTTACGAACTGCGGCAGACCACCCAGGAATTAACGGAGCGTTCTAAAATGCTGGAGCAAGTCGTACAAGAGCTACCCAAAGTCTACCGCCAAAAATTTGCCGAGCGAATGCAGCCTGTGCGGGAAAAAGTGGCAATGATTCAGCGCGAAAATCGTCAACTTCACGCCGAATTGCAGAGCGTCAACTACCGTCTTGCAGTGAAAAATCGCCGCAACGGACACCTAGATTTGCCTTCTTTTCCACGGGAAGAGGGTGAGATTTCGCTGCCCAGTTTTGGGAATGCTTAGAGTAGGTTTCTAACGCAATTCATTCATAAAGCCCTACAGATTCAAGACTGTGAGGGCTTTTTGCTTTTTTAGCAATCGCGGCTCAAGCAGCTTGCAGCACTGCTTGAGGTTGAACGATCGATCTCAAAATCGCCTCGTCATTCTCGTAGATCGCAAACACGCGATCGAGCTGCGTAATCTCAAAAATCAATCGAGTTGGGGGGCGTAATCCACAAAACACCAATCTTGCGTCCGATTGTGCTGCTGTTTTCCACCCGGCTACTAAGGTCACTAATCCTGCACTGTCGATAAATTCAATACTCGATAGATCAACGACCCATAGTTTGTAGCGGCGACACACTAGCGTTGTCCATTGTTGCTGCAACGCTTCACCGCCTGCCGTATCTAGCTGACCTTGAGGTCGTAGCACAATCACTTCATGCTGCTCAATTAACGCCATCCCACTCTCCTCACACATTTCGTCCGATCGCATCTCAAATCACCTATCTCAAACTTTGACACTTAAAGCTCAGATAAAGTACCGTTGATTCGACGATGATCGCAATCAGGGTTCCTCATTAGCTCAGTAGTTGTACTTACTCTAAGCAATTCAACTATAAAAATTTTATTTCCGGATACCATCAGCGATTGCGCGACTTTCATTGAAACTTTATGTTGGCAGACACTGACCCTTCAGTTCGGTAAAGATTATTTGATCTGTATGGGAAATTACGGATGTTTCTTCGGCTCAGTCCAAGCATTCTAGTAATTTCATGCGGTTTCTCGTTGACACTTGGAGCGAAACCACGTCAAGATCAAGGCAGGGATTAAGCTTTGTAAAGGTTGTTAAAATGTCACTAGAGCTGATTTCGCCGGAAGCGATCGAGCAACTTGCTCAACAGTATGGATATTGGGCGATTTTTCTTGGAATTTTGCTAGAGAATTTGGGGCTGCCCATTCCCGGTGAAACAGTGACGCTTGCGGGCGGTTTTCTGGCAGGTAGCGACCAGTTGAATTACTGGTGGGTAGTTGGCGATGCCGCGCTAGGTGCGACGATCGGTGGCAATCTCGGTTACTGGATTGGTCGGTATGGCGGCTGGGCACTGCTGCTGAATCTTGGCAAACTGTTTCGGATTAAAGAAGCGCAAATCGAAGATCTGCGGCGGCAGTTTGGCGAGAATGCAGGTAAGGCAGTGTTTTTCGGTCGGTTTATTGCACTATTGCGAATCTTTGCCAGTCCGTTGGCAGGAATCGCCGGAATGCCGTATTGGAGGTTTACGCTGTATAACACTGTGGGCGCGTTAACTTGGGCAACGGTGATGGTATCGTTGGCATACTTTGCAGGTCAGATTGTGCCATTGGAGAAGTTATTTACGTTGGCTTCTCAGTTTGGTGTCGTTGCGTTTCTACTGGTGGCAGCTTGGATTGTAGTGCCGTTCTGGTTGGAGTCGCGTAAGTCGAAGCAGTTAGTCGCAGAGAGCGCGAAGGGTGAGGCGATCGCGATCAATGAGGCGATGGACCAGCAGGACAAGGAAACTAATCTGAATAAAGATTAATCAAGAAGTGAACGATCCACTTCGCGCGGTCGTCTGTTTGTGAATCATAAGCCGACGATCGCGCAATTCTATTTGCTCTCTTTTGTACTTGCTTCACTTTCTCCCGGTCTGCCCGTTCTTCTCATTCTCATATCGTTAGGTGAAACACCCCAACAGTAAGAGTTCGGAAATTCGCATCAAATTTTTCTGAGTGGGAGAAGCAAGTTTGTTAGCCTAGAGATACATGAAATCGGGCATTCTGCATTGAGTAGGATGTCCATAAACCTAGACGCTATTTTTTACGAGGGGATGAGCGAGTGGCTGCAACCAACTTCAAAGATTACTACCAAATTTTAGGGGTGAGCAAAACCGCAAGCGCTGACGACATTAAGAAAGCGTTTCGCAAACTCGCACGCCAATATCACCCCGACGTGAATCCGGGCGATAAAGCCGCAGAAGCCAAATTCAAAGAAGTCAACGAGGCGAACGAGGTTCTCTCTGATCCCGACAAGCGTAAGAAATATGACCAGTTCGGACAATACTGGCGACAAGCGGATCAAGCGGGTGCGCCTCGATCGACCTCCGGTTCTCGATCGCCCTTTAATAATACGGCTGGATTTGATGATGTCGAGTTTGGGCGCTACGACAACTTTGAGGAATTTATCAACGATTTATTGGGTCGATCGCCTTACGGTGGACGCGATCCCTTTCGCAATGCCACTTACCGCGCTCCGGGTGGATTCACGACCGACGATCGCGCCACTGCTGGAGAAAATCTTGACATTGAAGCTGCGATCAAGCTCACTTTCTCAGAGGCGTTTAACGGCACAGAGAAGCGACTAAGCGTGAATAACGAGGAAATTAATGTCCGCATTCCCGCAGGTGCAAAGGTTGGAAGTCGCGTGAGAGTGCGCGGTAAAGGGCGCTCTAGTCGGTTCTATACGAGTCAGCGCGGGGACTTATATCTGACGGTTGAGTTGTTGCCGCATTCGTTCTTCCAGTTTGATGGGGATGGCAATTTAGTCTGTGAAGTGCCGATTGCCCCCGATGAAGCGGTTTTAGGAGCGCAAATTGACGTACCCACGCCAGACGGAATGGTGAAAGTGAATGTGCCAGCAGGGGTGCGATCGGGGCAGTCGCTGCGCTTACGCGGCAAAGGTTGGAAGAATCAGAGGGGCGAACGTAGCGATCAAATGGTGAAGATCACGATCGCACCGCCGAAGGAACTGAGCGCGATCGAGCGGGAGGCATACGAGAAGATCCGCGACAATCGCAGCTATGATCCGCGCAGTGCGATCAAGTCTGTGGCGCTTTAGAGCGAATCGATCGCGTTTAACAGCGTTGTAATGCTGGCATTGTGATCGAGGAACGAAAAGAGATGCTTGTATCTCAGGATGCCTTGGCGATCGAGCAAAAATTGGGCGGGTAGGGGTGCGCCGAGGGCTTGACCTGTGCGATAGTCGCGAAAGGTTTTACAGCTTGAATCGCTCAGTAACGGGAATTTTAGCCCTAAATCTTCAACGACTTTTTTGCTTTGCTGTTCGTCGGTGCTGGTAATCATTAAGAGTTCAACTTGTCGATCAACAAACTCCTGATACTGCTCGTTCAAAGCCTTGATATGCGGATAGCAAAACGGGCAATACTGCTTTTCGGTAAAAATTCGTGTGAACGCTAAAATCACAGGACGATCGTTGCGGTAATCGGAGAGTTTAACGCGGCGATCGTTTTTGACATCTCGCAAATTAAACTCTGGTGTGGCTTGTCCCAGCGTTAAGGAATTCGTCGCTGGAATCGGCATGAAATTTTGAAAAAATCGCTGATTAATTAAGCCGCTAAAGTCGGTAGAGGTCAACATAAAGTGAATTTCAGCAAAACGCACTTCTTATTATGAAGCGATCGCGCCTAGAGTTTCAGCCTAAAGCTGTCTCGAATATGAAAATCGGCTTCGGTACCGCAGTGCTCGATCGCCCAATACGTAACCTTGTGATTCAGTTGTTCGCTCACAGCCGTTACGCTGATTTCAAGGGGCTCGGTCAGTTTAATGACCTCTAGATCAAGCTCGACTGTGAGTGTTGTATGGTGCGATCGGGTTTCGACTTCAAAGGGTAGCGATGAAAATGCCGTGTCTTCCTGCATCCCGGAACGATAATCATCAAAGCGGTACACATTCCAATCACCGCTGGGAGAAAGATTGAATTCCCAATAGGTGCGATCGTTTTGCGCTCCGATAAAGAACTCAAAACAAGTCGCTTCCCATAGATTATGTTTGCGGTTAGGAAGCGTTTTAGCAGGAATGAGAACCTGAGATTGATAATCGATTAGGTCATATTGGAGAATCAAGCGGTTATCACTTCGATCAACGCTACCTGAAAGACTCAGAATCGCTGGATCAAATGCTGCATCAAATGGATAGAGGGTGAAGTTTTGAACGCTCATCGTAAGTCTGAGATAATACTGCGAACCAAGGATTCTTGAGATTCAATACTTTGAGTAAGCTGGAATTGCACCAATGCCCGGATCAGATTGTGTTCTGGATAAGTTGTTTTGAAGTAAACATTTCCAGCCAAGTAATCGGTAAAAAATCTCAAACCTAACTCGAACGCAATGAGACGAATTGCATCAAACAAGTAGGAGTAATCGGCATCTGTTAGAAATGCCTTTGCTACCGTGAGATAGCCGCGTAAAATTCCTTGGCATAACTCTGGCTCAAATCGAACTGATTCCCACTGCCGGGTTTCTTCTCCGATCGCGTTACATCCCGATCGCAAGCAATCCCCAATATCGTAATGAATTAATCCAGGTTTCACCGTATCCAGATCAATCACACTCACTGCCTTTTCAGATGCTACATCCATCAGAATGTTATTAATCTTTGGGTCGCCGTGCATTAATCGGACTGCTAACTTTCCTGAATGTTTTGCATTCTCTAAAATATGTGCCCAAGCTTGTCGATCGCGAATAAATTTCAAGCAGTAATTCACTTCTGACGATCGCTCTATCGTTGTCTCTGCAAGCGTTCGATCGAACTGCTGCAAATAAAGTGGTGTGATGTGAAAGCCCTCAAGCGTATCGGTTAGATCTGTGGCAGATAAATCACTAATTAAGCTGTGAAACATTCCCAAAGCGTAGCCGATTTCTTCAGCATGAGCGAGATTTTGAATCGTGTCGTACGATCGAGAATTTTCAATAAAACTGATTGCTCTCCAAAACGCTCCATTTTCATCAACATAGTGATCTCGACGATCGCAAGTAAAAATTACCTGTGGCGTTTCCCATCTACGATCGAGTTCTAGTTCTGATAGACGTTTCTGAATATGTTGTGTGCAAAGGCACATATTTCGCATTACAGATTCAGGTTGATGAAAAACCTGAGTATTAATTCGCTGTAATACAAATTTTGATTTATCTAGTGTTACTAAAAATGTGTCATTAATATTACCACTACCAAACGGTTGAATGTTTCCAATTGTGTCTCGCGCGAACTGAGCCGCAATTTTACCTAAATTGGTTTTCGATTTAGCTTGTTGATGAGTCATTGTGCAATCGAATGTGGTGCAAGCTATTATGCAATATTTTGTCCGCTCGGCGTGAATATGACGATTTAGTGAGTTCCTTGCCAATGAGAAATCCGCGATATTACTGATTTGTACTCCCTGATGCGTGTTCTATCAGCCTGCTTGGGAAACCTACGCATTGAGCAAACTAGAACCCCTGTCCTCCTGGAGAACTTTATGGAATTCGCGGGATTACCCAACTGGAATCGCCCACTCTCACTCGAAAACGGTACACCTTCCTCGATCGCGGTTCCGCAGAATTACTTAAATCAATTCTCTCAGCTTCACAATCGAGCTTCATCGTTGGTTGTGATTGATCCAACCGTGCCGAATTATCAGGAGTTAGCCACCGGAATTCAGCCGGATACCCATGTGCTAATTCTCGATCCCGCACAAGACGCGATCGCACAAATTACACAGGCACTTCTGGGACAGACCGAAATTTCTAGTTTGCATCTCGTCTCACACGGAAGATCAGGCGCAATTCAACTCGGTGAAACCTGGCTTGATCGTACCGCCCTCGATCGCTACCAGTCCGACTTTCAACAATGGGCGAAGTCTCTCACCGAAGACGCAGATATTCTGATTTACGGCTGTGATGTCGCTCAAGGGGACGCAGGACGCACTTTGATCACACAATTTAGCCGTCTTACGGGTGCAGACATCGCTGCTTCGGACGATCTCACTGGAAACGCAGCCCTTAACGGCGATTGGACGCTCGAAGTGAATACGGGCGACATCGGAACGCAGATTGCCTTCACCGCCGAAACACGCTCCAACTATGCAGCAATTCTGCCTGTAGATTTAATTTCTGTTGGCAATCCGACCCTCGCAAAAGGCAGCGTCGGACTCGAAAGCATCGGGCAGAACTCGGTCAGCGGAGACGGTCGATATATCGTCTTCACCAGTCGCGCCACGCTCTCAGCCAATGACGCAAACGGGGTCACAGATGTCTTTTTATATGATCGTCAAGCTGATACCGTTACGCTCGTCAGCCGCAACGCAACGAATACTGGTAGTGCCACCGGAGCCTCGTTAAACCCGGTGATTAGCTACGACAGTAACTATGTAGCGTTTGTCAGTAATGCCAATGATCTGGTTAGCTCGATGACGAGCAACACAACTCAGGCAAGCAACATCTTTGTCTGGGAGCGATCGACGGGCAATATTACCCTCGTGAGTCGTGGTGCCGACGGAAAAAGCGGACTGTTCGACTCCTCCGCCCCCAGCATCAGCGACGATGGTAGCCGAATTGCTTTTCAGACCCAAGCCCAACTGCTCGGCTCAGATTCAAGCTCCGTTCCAGATGTGTATGTCTGGGATCGATCGACCAGCGCTCTGACGCACATCAGCAACAATCGCACGGGTTTGTTCAGCACAACTGAGGGTGCCGAGTCTCCAGTTATCAGCGGCGACGGAAAGTATGTCGCATTTACCAGCCTTTATTCAAACCTGAGCTTTGGGGATTCAAACACCTCTGAAGATATCTTTTTGTGGCAGCAGTCCGATAACACCCTTTACAACTTGACGATGAATCCCCAGGTTGCGGGCAACGCTGACTCCCGTAATCCGGTGATTAGTCGTGACGGCAAGCGCGTTGCGTTTACCAGTGATGCCAGCAATTTCGCACCAGATACCAACAGCGTTTCAGATGTCTTTGTGTGGACGCGCTCTGGGTTTAATGAATTCGGTGCGCCACAAGGCAGCATCCAACTGGTGAGCATTAACAGTGCAGGGAATAATTCTGGCGACAGTGCTCAGGGCTTTGGTAACAATCCGGGTTCGCAAAATCCCGTTATCAGTCGCGATGGTGACGCGATCGCTTTTACCAGTTCTTCTACCAATCTGGTTGCTGGAGATACCAATGACAAGATTGATGTGTTTGTGCGAAACCTAGTCAGCAATCAAACGGTCTTGGTCAGTCGTGGCGCAAACGGTATTGGAAATGGGGATTCAGGCAATCAGAGTTTGAGCGAAGATGGGACTCGCATTGCATTTACCAGTGATGCTACAAATCTAGTTGCCGCCGATACCAATGCTCAGCAAGATGTGTTTGTGCGCGATATTTCAATCGGAAAACCGGACTCTGAGAAAACCTTTTTGATTAGCCGCACTCCCGCAGGGACTGTCGGTGATAATGCGTCAGGTACGAATTCGAGTGAAGTTTTCTCGTCGATTTCGGCTCCGGTGATTAGTGGGGATGGCAATATCGTTGCTTTTGTCAGTCTTGCCAAAAATCTTAATGCGGAAGATACCAATGCTTTGCCCGATGGCTTTGTGATTCCAGTGACGAGTGGCAATGCAACCTTGATCAGCCGGCGCGATGATAATCCTGATCTCGCCTCTCGCACCGGCAGCGGCAGTTCGACGATCGCGCCCCATTCGCTCAGTGCAGATGGGCGCTACATTGTCTTCACCAGCGCGGCTCCAGAGATTGTCGATGGAGATACGAATGGTGTTTCAGATGTGTTCCTGCGCGATCGACAAACTGGAACAACGACCTTGATTAGCAAAGCGGCAACGATCGCCAACGGAGCTTCTGGCAATGCCATGATCAGCTCTGATGGGCGATATGTGGTGTTCACCAGTGCAGCCAGTAACTTGGTCGGTGGTGATAACAATAATGCGGTTGATATTTTCTGGGTCGATCGGCAAACGTCGCAGCTCCGTCTGGTCAGCCGTGCAGCCGGTGAAGCAAACAGCGCCAATGCCGAGTCAGTGAATCCGGTCTTGAGTGCCAATGGCTTGTTTGTCACCTTTACCAGCACCGCATCCAACTTGGTGAGCAGCGATACGAACAATCAGCAGGATGTGTTCTTGTGGAATAGCCAGGATGATTCGATCGCGATCGTCAGCCGCGGTAGCGCTCAGAGGGATGGTGCTTCCGAACAGCCTGTAATTAGCGCGGATGGTCGATATGTGGCGTTTGTCAGTGCAGCAACGAATCTAGTAAGCGGTGACACAAATGCTCAGCGCGATGTATTCGTGTGGGATCGGCAAACAAACGCGGTGACGTTGGTGAGCCGAGCGAGCGGTGTAAACGGTGCGGTTTCGGATGGAGATTCGTACCAAGTCAGCATCAGTCAGGATGGACGCACGATCGCATTTACCAGTACCGCGAGGAATCTCACAGGGACACTCGATGCTGATGGGGACGAAGATGTATTTGTTCGCAATTTAGACACCAACGCAACGATTCATGTCAGCGCAAATCGATCGGGAGGATATAGCGTCAGTCCTGAGTTCTCGCCGCTCAAAGCCTCAAATCCGATGATTAGCGGCGATGGTAAGTTTGTGGTATTTTCCAGTGACTTTGACGATCTCGTGGCCAACGATGCGAATGGCGTTAGCGATATTTTCCGCCGCAATCTGGCAACAGGCGTAACAGAACTGGTCAGCGTCAACAAAGAGGGAACGAGCAGCGGCAATAATGCTTCGGGTGCAGACGGGGGAACGGGCAGCGGTTCTGGTCGAGGTTCGCTTGATCCGATGATCAGCACCGATGGTCGGCTTGTGATTTTCAATAGTTTCTCTAGTGACCTTGCAGACGGAGATGCGAACAATGCGTTAGATGCGTTTGTGCGAGATATGAATGCTGGGTTTACAACCCTGGTGAGCCAGATTCCATCTGAAACGAATAGCGGACGCGGTGCTTCATTCAATCCTGTTCTCAGCGGCAACGGGAATTACATCGCGTTTAACAGCCTTGCAACTGATTTAACGCCCCGTGATCTCAATAGCAGCGTTGATGTTTTTGGATTGAATTTAGAAACGACGGTTAGTTTAACGCTAGACAAACCGACGATCGCAGAAAATACTCCCGCAAACACCGTGCAGTACAAGATTCGTCGGAACCGCACCAATGGCGATTTGACCGTGAAGCTGGCGATCGCTCCCTCTAGCACGACGGCGGGCGGAGATTATACACTCACGGCTGATCCAAGTCTGAACCTAACGCGTAATGAATCAGAGATCACGATCAAACTTGCAAACGGAGTTGCTGAGGGAGTCATTACCTTAAACGCGATCGATGACATTGAGATTGAGCCTGAAGAAACATTAAATCTCAGTTTGATTGCCGCACCGGAGTATGCGATCGCAGATAGCTTCGGAGCCACTTCGCTGAAAATTACGGATAACGATATCCCAATCCTGGTTTCGGTTTCAAATGTCACAATCGATAGTACCGAAGGAAATGCAGGCGAGAAAGAATTTACATTCCAAGTGAAACTTTCGGCTCCGGCAACCACCGCTCCGGTAACAGTGCGGTATGCAACTCAAACGGGCACCGCGGATGCAACTGACTTTACCGCCGTATCCGACACCCTTACGTTTAATGTCGGTGATCCAGATACAAAGACGGTAACGGTGCGGGTCAAAGGCGATACGCAGTTTGAACCGGATGAAACATTTAGCCTTGTGTTAAGCGATCCGAGTGCGAATGCAAGACTGGCGACGAATTCTTCAGCAACCGCCACGATCGCAAACGACGATACGATCCCGACGATTACGATCGCAGGTGCAGATTCAATTACAGAAGGGGATACCGGAACGCAGGCTTACACCTTTACCGTATCGCTGAGTGAGGCAAGCAGTACTGAAGTCAAAGTAGATTATGCGCTTCGCGATCTAACGACAGTGAGCGGGACTGATTATGTGGCTGTTCCGGCTGGCACATTGACTTTTGCGCCGGGTGTGAGAACTCAAACCATTACGGTTTTGATCAATGGCGATCGCCTGTACGAAGACAATGAGCAGTTCCAAATCGAGCTTTCTAATCCCGTTGGGGCAAGTCTTCCAGACGAGCAGAAGCTAAAAACTGGAGCAATTACCGATAACGATACTGCGCCTAGCATCACGATCGAAACCGCTTCACAACAGTCAGAAGCGACAAGTCCCTACAATTTCGTGGTCAAGCTCTCAGAAGCATCAGGTCGCCCTGTCACCGTGAAATATGACACGATCGATGGCACTGCAACCGCAGGAGAAGACTTTACTGCTGCGTCTAACACGCTGACCTTTGCCGCAGGTGAAACGGAAAAAACAATTGAAATCCCCGTCACCAACGATACCAAGCGTGAACAAAATGAGACCTTCTCAGTTAAATTAACCGATGCAGCTAACGCAACAATTACGACCGATACTGCAACGGCAACGATCGCAGATGATGATACAGTTCCCACCGTTGCGATTACTAATGTGTCGCAAGTAGAAGGCAACAGCGGTGATACTCCGCTGCAATTTACGGTCACGCTCTCGAATGCAAGTGATCAAGAAATTGTATTGAATTACGAAACGAAAGATGGAACGGCGATCGCTTCAGACAGCGATTATCAATCCAGTTTTGGAACAATTAAGTTTGCACCTGGAACAACAAGTCAAACGATTACGGTGAATGCAAAAGGAGATACAAAACGCGAAAGAGATGAGACTTTCGCGCTAGAGCTAACCACCGCAACACCGAATTTAGTCACGATTCCCGCAACAGCGATCGGGGTCGGTACGATTCAAAACGATGACACCGCACTCCCGACGATCAGCGTTTCACCTGCCACCGTTTCAGAAGGAGGTGTCCTATCATTCACCGTCTCGCTTTCGGATACCAGCAGCGATGAAATTCGCGTCAACGTTGCAACCAGTGATGGAACCGCAACTTTAAGCGATTCGGATTACACAGGACGAACAAGCGAAACGCTGGTTTTTGCACCGAACGAACAAACAAAAACCATCACTGTACAAACAACTAGCGACAATAAGCTGGAGGAAGATGAAACGATCGCGCTGACATTAACGAATCCGGTCAATGCAACACTTGCAGGATCAGGAAGCGCGATCGGAACGATCAGAAACGACGACCAGCGCCCGACGATCGGCATTGCCAGCACTCCCTTGAGCGAAGATGATCCGCAAGCTGCCGTTTATCCGTTCACCATTCGGTTGTCCAATCCCACTACTCAAACCGTAACGGTAAAATATCGCACGATCGACGATACCGCAACCGTTGTCGATAGCGATTACGTCGCAGTTCAAGGAACTGTAACCTTTAACCCTGGCGAAGTCGAAAAAACGATCACCGTCAAAGCGAATTCCGATCGCAAGTTTGAACCCACAGAACGCTTTATCGTGCGGCTCGAAGATCCCGTCAACGCCGATCTTGCAACTTCTGCAACCGATGGATTCGGCGTTCTAAACAACGACGATGCGGCACCTCAATTGTCGATCGTGTCGCGCACTGGAACGCAAGCCGAAGGCAACAGCGGCAGGACTTCATTTGAATTTGTCGTGTCGCTCAACAATCCCAGCAGCGAAGAGATTCGCGTCAACTATGCGACGATTGATGGCACGGCTTCAGGTTCAGACTACGAAGCGGCAAATGGGACGCTGATTTTCGCACCTGGAGAAGAACAAAAAACGATCACGGTGAATGTGTTGGGAGACACAGTGCTTGAGCCAGAAGAAAGTTTCCTCGTGCGCTTAAGCAATCCAACTAATGCCACCATTTCCGGCAGCAACGAAGCGCGAGGCACAATTCTCAACGACGATCAAGCGATTCGTCCAACCATTCAGATTGAGGATGTAATTGCTAGCGAAGGCAGCGCAGATACGACCTATACCTTCAAAGTCAAACTCTCAGAGGCAACCACCAATCCAGTCAGCGTCCAATACCGCACCCTCGATGACACAGCCGCGATCGCGGATAACGATTACATTGGCATAACCACAGCGGGGACTCTCACTTTTGCGCCCGGTGAAGTTGAGAAACAATTCTCAGTTGTCGTTCGCGGCGACACAAAATTCGAGCCGAATGAAACCTTCTTTGCCGAGTTAATCAACCCTACAAATGCAGACTTGTCCTCGGTCAATCGAGCGCGAGGTGTGATTAACAACGATGATGCTCGACCGACGATCAGTATCGGTAACGTTGTGGTTTCAGAAGGCAATGTCGAGGGTACTTTCACAAACGCAACGTTTACCGTCTCGCTATCAAACTCCAGCAGCGAAGCGATCAGCGTCAATTACACAACCGTTGATGGAACTGCACAAGCAGCAGACAACGATTATGAAACCGCAGCAGGAAGGCTGACGTTCGCACCCGGAGTCACCAGTCAGCAAATTACGGTTCGAGTCCGAAGCGATCGTAAATTTGAACCTGATGAATCCTTCTCAATCCAACTTTCGTCGCCGACAAACGCTGATTTGTTCACTGCTGCCAATCAAGGGATCGGAACTATTCTTGGCGATGACTTCCGACCAACAATGTCGATCGACGATGCCACCCCAGTTTTAGAGGGCAACGTAGGCGCAACTCCAGTCCGTTTCACCGTCCGCCTATCTAATCCCAGCAGCGAAGTTGTCACCACAAAATACGCCACTAAGAACGGAACTGCAAATAGTACCGACTACGCTGGCGTTACCACCCCGACCACACTCACGTTTGCACCGGGACAAACAGAACAGACCATTACTGTGCAAGCGATCGGCGATGCAGTTTATGAACTCGATGAAGCCTTCACGGTTGAACTCAGCGATTCATCAAACGCCCAAATCACAGACGGTAGCGCCACTGCAACCATTCAGAACGATGATCCACTGCCGAAACTGTCGATCGCAGCCGTAGAAACCAGCAAACCCGAAGGGAACAGCGGCATTACGCCGTTTACGTTTGAAGTCAGTCTGAGCGAAGCAAGCCCGACTCCGATCACCGTAAATTACACCACGGTAGATGGAAGCGCGACTCTTGCAAACAACGATTATGTAAGAGCTTCAGACACACTCACGTTTGCACCCGGCGAAACGAAAAAAACCGTTATCGTCAATATCTTAGGAGACGCGCTATTTGAGGGAAATGAAACGCTCCAGGTTTCACTCAGTAATCCAACGAATGCCATCCTTCAAGCCAGTGTCGCCACCGCCACGATCGCAGAAGACGACACCCCACCGACCCTAAATAACAATAGCCCTTACGACATCTTCTGGCGGAATCAATTCACAGAGCAGAATCTACTGTGGCAACCTGCGGGATCGCTGCTCGATCGAGAAGTCCCACTGATGACCATTCCTGATCCCCGCTGGAGAGTGGTGGGAACGGCTGACTTTAACGGCGATGGCGCGGGCGATTTGCTCTGGCGAAACAGCACCACCGGAGAAAACGCAATCTGGTGTATGAATGCTGATCTCACGGTTCAAGGAAGCTTTCTGCCCTCTGTGATGGGAGCTTGGCAAATTGTAGGCATTGGGGACTTTAACCGCGATCGCAAAGCCGATATCCTCTGGCGCAATCCTCAAACGGGCGAAAACGGCATCTGGTTTATGCGCGATACCACGCTCAGCACGACTGCTTTCACCTTCAGAGTCAGCGACCCAAGCTGGAGCGTGTCACAGGTGGCTGATCTCAATAACGATGGCAGCGCGGATATTGTTTGGACAAACTCCAGCAGCGGTGAAGTTGGACTCTGGCTGATGGACGGAGCGACGATCAAGGAAGCTCGCTTAGAAAAGGTTTCAGACTTAGCATGGCGAATTGCAGCCACGGGCGATATCAACCGCGATGGCTTTGTGGATTTGCTCTGGCGCAACGAGCGCACCGGTGAAAATGGCGTTTGGCTGATGCGAAACGGTCAGTTTGAGCGCAGCATCTTCCTTCCAGCGGTTGCCGCAACCAATTGGCACATCGAAAGCCTATTCGATTTCAACGGCGATCAAAGCCTCGATATTCTTTGGCGCAATCGCACCACGCAAGAAACGGTCATCTGGTTCCTCAACGAAGAGCGAGTGGGAACCATGACGAATCTTCCGAACTTGCCCGATCGTAACTGGTCAATTCAAGCCGTCAACCGCTTCAGCAATCAAAGCAAGGGCGAGATTCTGCTGCGGAACTTCCAAACCGGCGAAAATCGGGTTTGGCGGATTAATCTCGACTGGTTCGATCTCTCCACCGTCTTAGATCCCCAACTCGATCGCGATTGGGAAGTTCAGGGTACAGCGGACTTCGATCGCAACCGAAGCGCAGATATTCTCTGGCGCAATTTACGGACTCGCGAACTCTCGGTCTGGCTGACTCAGAACGGTCAAGTTCGCGACAAAATTACAATTGCCGACGGATTCGAGATTCCGATCGACTGGGTAATTCAAGGCATCGGTGACTTCAGCGGTGATGGTAGCCCCGATTTAGTCTGGCGCAATCGTCGCACCGGAGAGACGGCAATGTGGCTGATCAATGGCACTCAAGTTACCTCCAGATTCTTCTTGCCTACCGTTGATCCCGGTTGGCAAATTCAGGGTGTGGTAGATATGAATGCTGACCTCAATCTCGATTTAATCTGGCGCAATCCGACTACTGGGGAAGCTGGGCTGTGGCTGTTCGATCGCAGGAATGTTACTCGTCGCATTCTGCTGCCTACAGTCGATGCCACCTGGCAGATTAAAGGCTTTGCTGACTTTAACCGTGACGGTCAAACGGATTTAGTTTGGCGGAACAACAGCACCGGAGAGACAGCGCTCTGGTTTATGAATGGATCACAGTTCCAGGGTCAGTTTCTACTAACGGTGGCAACGAACTGGGATATCGTTGGGGTCGGTGACTTTAACCGGGATAACCAGTTTGATCTACTGTGGCGCGATCGTGCGACAGGCGCGAATGCAGTGTGGTACTTGGTCAATGGTTCGACTGCCTTTGCGACTTTCATTCCGTCGCTGTCGGATATCGGTTGGCAAGTGGAAGGCGTTGACGACTTCTAATCAGTGCTTCTTATGGTAAGATTTTTGCGTCTAATTGCGAGAATCAGATCATGCGGGCAGATACGGAATTCGGCGGTACGACGGGATTAATGGATGTAGATGCGGTACAAAAGACGCTCAATCGATCGCGAGCGTCGGTGTACCGCTATGCCAACACTGATCTAGAGTTGCTTAATCCGCCGTTTGACCCAAAGCGCCTGAATCCAGAGTTGCGCCAATCACCAAACGATCCGCTGATGTTTCACTCGAATGAAGTTGCGCGGTTTGCCAAAGAGGTGCTGAAAATTAAGCAGGTGACGATCGAAGTTCAAGAACCCCAACCGAATCGGACTCAGGAAGTTCTAGAGGCGATTTTGGCGGAACTGCAAAGTATTCATGAGTTATTAAAGGGGCGATCGTAGCAGTTAGCCTTTTCTAGTTTGGTCGAGGGTTTCTTCTTTGACTAAAACGGCGTGACTCGAAGGCTCGATCGGTCTTCCCCGGTATTTAGAGTAAACTTGCGTAAATTCCGCACCAAATAACAGGATTTGCGCCGAGTAAAACACCCAAAGCAACACAACGACTAACGACCCTGCCGCCCCGTAAGTTGAACCAATGCTGCTATTACCGAGATAAAGACCGATCAAGAGTTTGCCAATGTTAAAAAGCAGAGCGGTAACAGCAGATCCAACCCAAAGATTTTTCCACGGAACTTTTACATCAGGTAAAAATTTGTAGATGGCTGCAAACAATAGAGTGGTTAACGCAAATGTGATGACAAAATTAAGCACTCGTCCAACCTGAAGCACTTCGGGAAGCAGACTACCAAAGTAAGCACTCACGCCCGCAAATAGGGCTGATAATACCAGAGATACCAGCAGCAGAAATCCAATCACTAACACCATTGCAAACGACAAAAATCGAGCCTGAATAAAGCTTTTCACAGCTCGTCCCGGTTTCGGTTTGACTTCCCAAATGGTGTTGAGCGCCGTTTGCAACTGTCCGAATACACCCGATGCCCCAAAAATCAGAACTCCGATCCCGAGCAGCGTCGCAACGCCTCCTCCTGATCCGGGTCTACTCGCGTTCTGAATCATCGATTGAATGAATTCTGCACCTTGCTTACCGACCAGCCCCTGAATTTGCCGCACGATCTCCCCCTGCGCGGCTTCTTCACCATAAACCGCACCGACGATCGCGATCGCAATAATCAACAACGGTGCTAGCGAAAACATGGTGTAATATGCCAATGCTGCTGCAAGTAATGGCACATTATCTTCGTTCCATTCAGTGATCGTATCGCGCACCAAACGCACAATCGTTTTAAATCTCATCGCCGTAGAGTATAGAGTTTTAGAATAGCCTTAACAGCAAGACCCTACTGCAAAATTTGAGCGCACGTCATCGCTCACAAGTGAGAAGAAGCTTCTGTCTTTTGAGGGAGGAGCGATCGCAAAGATTGTCTAGCTTGTGTGCACTGCGAATCTAACTTCGGAGCGGTACCCGCACGATCACTTCCCTGTTAGCTTAAGCACATGAAATATAGCTCTGAGAAATCAGATTTGAAGCATCGAACTGATTGTTTCTAGAAATCTTAGGGTGAAGCTATTATTTTCAATCAACTAATCGGTAAGGAGATTACTATGAACATTCTAGCGTGGGTTGTTTTAGGATTATTGGCAGGCGCGATCGCAAAAGCAATCTATCCCGGACATCAAGGCGGCGGACTGCTCGGCACTATGATTTTGGGAATTGTCGGTGCATTCATCGGCGGAACGGTAGCGACGCTGCTTGAAACGGGAACGCTGGCGATCGGCTCAGCCTCCTTGAGCATTCCAGGCGTGTTTGTTGCCGTGTTGGGCGCAATTTTGGCAATCTTCATCTACAACAAACTGTCTCGTCGGGCTTACTAACAGTTAGGGCGATTCGCGTTTTGGGTTCAGATTGTGGTTCTGTCAGTCGAGCGGTGATTTGAAGTGATTCAAGTCACCGTTTTTTTCAAGGAATCTACCAGAGTTAAACAAAATCAGGCGATCGTAGCTCTGAGTCTACAACCGCCCGATCGCATTCTTATCAAAAGTTCTACGCTAATCGACGCTTCATCAACGGTTGAACTGCAACCAGCGCGATTACACACAGTCCAACTAGAATCAGCAATGCTCCACCAAGGGTCACATTTCCAAAGGGTGCTTGCATGATCACACTGCCAAAGCTCCAGTCCGGGTGAAGATAGAGGTAACGAATTGGCTCGATCGCATAGCTCAAGGGATTCAGCGTGGCGACGACTTGCAACCACTTCGGCATAAACGACAACGGAACGAGAGCCGTACTTGCAAATAGCAGCGGTAGATTCGTGACAAAGATCACCGCAAGCAGTTCAATATGTCCCGGTAGCGCAAACGCCAATCCTAAACTTAAGGCTGTGACCGCAACCACTAACAGCAACACGATCAGCGCAACTAACGCAAGCCCGAGCGCATTCGGCAATCCTGCCCCTAAGAATGCACTCGTTGCGACGATCGCTGCCGTTTGAATCAAGCTCAGTGTTGTAATAAAGATCGCCGATGCCATGACGATCGAAAACCTCGAAGCCAAGGGAGCCACAAGCAAGCGATTGAGAAATCCGAACTCTCGATCGAACATCACCGGAAGCCCAGCATTGAGCGCTCCACCAAATGCGGTAAAGACAATCACGCCAGCCCCTAAGAACTGACCATAATTCACCTGATCGCCAAACAATCCTTTGGGTGCATTTTGAAATAGCGCACCAAACAGAACCAGCCACATCAACGGTTGGATAATTCCTGCCAGCAGTGTAGAGGGACGTCGCTGGAGTTGAATAAACAACCGTCTAGTCATTGCCGCAGTTTCTTGCACAAACTCTCCAAACGAATTCGAGGGCGCGATCGTTGGGCGAGCTTCCAGTGCAGTTTTCGGAGGGGTAATGGTCGTACTCATAGTTAAAGTGTGAATGACATTCAGAATGGGTTGGCGGCTATCTCATACTTTGCTTGCGTTCTGCTTTCGGGTCGCGACTTCCAGCCGCAGCAAGTTCGGCATCCATGAGTGTGCGTCCGGTTGCTGCAAGATACACATCGTCTAGACTTGGGCGAGATTGAGCGATGCCAAAGGTGGGAAGTCCGGCTTGAGTTAGGGCTTGCTGAACGCTGGTTAAAGCCTCGCTATTTGGCGTTACGACTAAGTTTAGCGAATTGCCCTGCGCTCCATTAATAATGACTTCTTGAACCATTGGCAGTGATTCGAGTAGCAATCGCGCTTTTTCCGCTTCGTCGATCGGCGAGAATTCCCGAATCCGTAAAGTAATCCGCTCTCCCCCGACTCGATCTTTCAGTTCAGAAGGTGTCCCTGCTGAGATCACCACGCCGCGATCGATAATGGCAACGCGATCGGCAAGGGCATCAATTTCTTCTAGATAATGGCTGGTGATTAAAACGGTTGTGCCTTGTTCGCGCAGTTGGCGCAAGAAATTCCACACTACAACTCGGCTTTCGATATCAAGTCCAACCGTCGGCTCATCGAGAACGAGAACATCAGGTTGATGCAGGAGACCCGCAGCCAGATCGAGCCGCTTTTTTAAGCCGCCGGAATATGTACCGCTCTTTTTATCTGCCCATTCATCGAGTCCCAGCACGTCCAGAACTTCAGCAATTCGAGACTTAATCGCGGCTTTGGGCAAGTGATAGAGCGCGGCTTGGAGTTCAAGCAGCTCACGACCTGTGAGAACTTTATCGATCGCGACTTCTTGCGACACATAGCCCAATCGCTGACGGGCAGCACGGGGATTGTTGATCGCACTAATGCCCGAAATCTCGATTCTGCCTGCATCTGGCTCAGTTAATGTACACAGACAGCGCAGCGTCGTCGTTTTGCCGGCTCCATTCGGACCTAAAAGTCCAAAGATCTCACCGGGGCGAACCTCCAGCGACACATCTTTTACGGCTTCTACGCCTCCATAGCGCTTCTGTAATTTTTCGATTAACACTGCAGGAGTCATATCGCTCCTCCTCGTTTGCTACAAATCTTTAAGATGTCTTCTTTCTATTCTAAAAACTGTAAGCCGCAATCTCCCACGCATTTGAGATATTTATCAAGATTCCTGAATTTAGACCCAGATTTCAAGTGGCTGGTCTTTATGAGAAAGTATGTAAACAAAAATTAACTTATTTGTTAAGAAATATGATAATTTGTACCGTAGCAGGAAAACGTAGCGTTCTACAGCATTAGTTGTGCAGCATTAGAGCAATCGAGTTTTCTGCGAGCCGTCCAACACTCTAGGTCATAAATTATGCCGATTACCATTGACTCAGCCCGTAGTATTTTCCCTAGCACACTCTCGGCGGACGCTGTCCCCGCGACGACTGCTCGGTTTAATCAACTCAGCGCGGAAGATCAACTGGCATGGACTTGGTTCGCTTACCTGGAAATGGGTAAGACTGTGACGGTAGCGGCTCCGGGTGCTGCAAGTATGCAGTTTGCGGAACCGACTTTAGAGCAAATCAAAAAGATGTCCTTCCCAGAGCAAACCCAAGTGATGTGTGACCTCGCGAACCGCGCAGACACTCCGATTTGCCGCACTTATGCAACTTGGTCGCCGAACATCAAACTGGGGTTCTGGTTCCAGCTTGGGGAATGGATGGAGCAAGGAATCGTCGCTCCGATTCCGACAGGCTATCAGCTTTCTGCAAATGCGTCGGCAGTGCTGCAAGCCTTGAGAGAAATGGATCAAGGTCAGCAAATTACCGTCTTACGCAGTTCGGTCGTGGACATGGGATACGATCCCAACAAGCTCGGTGAGTTTACCCGCGTGGCTGAACCTGTGATCGCACCTAAAGCTCCGTCTCAACGCACTCAGGTCAAAATCGAAGGCATCAACAATGCAACCGTGTTGAAGTACATGGACAACATGAATGCGAATGATTTTGACGCACTGATCGAGTTATTTGCAACCGATGGCGCACTGCAACCGCCATTCCAAAGACCGATCGTTGGAAAAGAGGCAGTGATGCAGTTCTTCAGAGAAGAGTGTCAAAACCTGAATCTGATGCCAGAGCGCGGCGTGACTGAGCCAGCAGAAGATGGATACACTCAAGTCAAAGTCACCGGAAAAGTACAGACTCCTTGGTTTGGTGCTGCGGTTGGAATGAATATGGCTTGGAGATTTTTGCTGAATCCTCAAGGCAAAATTTTCTTTGTGGCGATCGATTTGCTCGCTTCACCCAAAGAACTAATGAACCTGGTTCGCTAGAAAATTGGCTGAGTGATCATTCATCATGTTCATGAGCGTTCTAAGTTAAGAACGCTCAATTATTGTATAAATCTTTTGGGACTGTGATTCGAGTTTAAAAATGCAAGTGAGTGACATTCAGTGGTCTGAGACCGAAAAAGAAATCTCTCGCTCGGCTTTCGATCGAGCTTATCAGCGAGAAATTGATACTCTGATTCAAACGGTGACTGCGAAAGCGAAAACCATTGCAGACGTAAGTGATGTTTGGCAACTGCACGATTTTTTGAGCGCAAAACGCCATGAAATCGATGGCAAGTATGATGAGCGATACTCCGGTTTGATCTTTGTGTTTGCGCGGTTGGTGCGAGAGCAGTGGTTATCGATCGACGAACTTGAAGGACTAGAAGCAGAGAAACTTGCCAAAATCTCAGCCTTAGTCAAAATGTTGTGATTCAACTAACCCGCAAACTGTTTGCCAGCGTCGATGCTGCACCCAAAACGCGATCGCCCCCCGCATTCGTCGCCGCAATCAACACGAGCAAAATACTCTCATTCGCTTGCCGCGCTAAAATCACACCGCCGACGGGTTGCGTGTTTCCGGCGATCGTTAAGTTCCCCGTCCAATCGATCTGCACTCCACCAGAAATCGATCGCACCTGTCCGGTTTGAAAATTTTCGCCTTGTCGAAACGCATTCTGAGCGGCGGTGACAAGCGCCTCGTTCGGCACAACACCGCCCACAATGCCAAGCTGTGATTGCGGTTGAGCCAGCACCGTGTAGGCTAAATTGCCGTCTGGCGCTTCAATCAGTACCGTTCCCGCTAGGGGACTCACTTTGTAATCTTTGAGAATGGCAACGATAAACCGATTGTTCGGGTCTTTGTAATCGCCGCTTACCGGAAGAGTGGGAGCGCTCGGAGCCGCAGGTAAAGACAGCGGAGCAGTCGGCACGATCGGGACAACAGGTGGCGTCGCGATTGGAGAGGCAGTTGGCGAGGGCGAGGGAGACGGAGAAGCGGTCGGAATCGGTGGACGATTTGCAGGCAAAGAGGGATCGACCGGAATCGGGGCAACCGGAACTCCGACCGCTCCAGTCGGACTGGGTGCGGGAGTCTGAGCCATGCTCGAAATCGCGCTAAATACAAAAACTGCGATCGCGAAACACCCAATTAGCCAGCGTCGTTTCATTGTTCTACCCCCTTAAAACCGACGGATTACCAAAGTAAAAGACTCCTGCCACACATCCGATCATTAAAGTGGCTAGGGTTGCTGCCCAAAGCGCCTTCCAGCCCAAACTTGCAAGATCCTTACGGCGCGATGGAATCAAGCTGGAAAAGCCACCGACAAAGATTCCGACCGAGGGCAAGTGAGCGAATCCTGCTAGACAGTAGCTAATGATCAGTAGCGCCCGATCGCTCAGTGCTCCCTGACTGGCTAATACGCCTAATTGCTGATAAGACGGGATTTCCGTTTCCAATAATCGCCGTCCAATTAAAACCGATGCCTGCCAAATCTCGTTCCAGTTTGCAGAAACGCCTGTGAGAAACGTGAGTGGTACAAACAGCGCACCGACAATATTTTGCAGCGTCACGATTTGGAAAATCAAACCAATGCGTCTGATTGCCGGATTATTGCTCACTGCAAGCCCAGCCAAATTCGAGAAAAACAGATTCACGAGCGCAACCAATCCGAGAATCGCGATCAACAAAGCCGCGATCGAAATTGCCAATTTCACGCCATCCATTGCGCCCACGATAATGCTTTCCATTGCCCCGGCTGGACGCTCTTGAGCGAAGCGGGCAGGCTCGCCTGTGCCAGAGGCAGCGTTCTCCGCATCTTCTTCTGGCAAAGCGCCTAAAGTCTTCGGAACTTCTGTCTCAGGAACCAGTAATTTAGAAATCACGAAACAGGCAGGAATTGCCATTAGTGATGCTGAGACTAAGTGTCCTGTGATGTTTGGGAATACTGGACGTAACAAACCTGCATATAGAGCGAGAACGGTAGAGGCAATGCTACCGTAACAGGCTGTAAGAATCGCACAAAGCTCGCTACGAGTCATGCTAGCGAGATAAGGTCGAATCACTAATGCAGATTCGATTCCCACAAAAATATTCGTCGCACCGCTTAATGCTTCTGCACCACTGAGATTCATCGATCGCCGAAAGATCTTGGCAAAGAATTTAACAATTGGTTGAATCACGCCCAAGTAATACAGCAGTGACATCAGTGCAGAAAAGAAAATTACCGAAGGCAATGCCCGAAAGGCAAACGTATAGCCTAAATTCAGACTTTCAGGACTGAGACGATCGCCCGCAACCGGAACATAAGCCGGAGTCACTGCCCGCGCAATCCAGCGTCCCGCTAAAATTGGTCCTGGCGTTGTGTTTGGATCTGGAACCAGCAGCGATCCAAATAAAAATCTTGCGCCCGCTTCGGTGGCATCTAAAACCGCATTAATACTGTTACTAATCACGCTAATTACAAAGCGCGTTATCGGAAACGTAAATACCAGCAACCCAATTAGCAGTTGCAGCGCAATTCCCCAGAGAATCACCTTCCACTGAATCACACGACGATTTTCAGAACCGAGCCATGCAATGCCGCACAGCACAAAGATTCCAGCAAAAGATAAGAAATTTAACCAAGACATTATTGATATCGACCTAGCTGATCATTGAATCGAATTTTAAGTAAATCCAGAAGCATTTTAATCGAGTCCTGGATCAAATTAACTTTTGACAGTTTTTTCTGATGCTTGTCGGAGACTTTTGCCGGAATTTCTCCGATCGAATATCCCCAATTTTCGGCTAAATAAATTAGCTCCACATCAAACGAAAATCCGGTTAATGTTTGACAAAAGAATAGTTTCTTTGCAACCGATTTCCGAAAGCCTTTTAGTCCCGCCTGCATATCACTGTATTGCAGATCAAGAATCCTACGCGACAGGAAGTTAAAGATTTTGCCCGCAATTTTGCGGTTGAGTTTCACATCTTTCTCATTGCCCCGTGCGAGGCTGCGATTGCCGATCGCAACATCATAAGTTTGTAGTTTCTCAACTAAGCGATCCAAATGTGCTAAAGAATACGCCAGATCACTGTCTAGAAAACAAATCAAATCGCCATCGGCATACTCGACACCGCGCCGAATGGCGTAACCTTTTCCCGCATTCGGGTAGTAAGAAAGCAACTGAATCTGCCGCGTTTTTGCAAGATGAATTCCCGCCGTAATAATTTCCTTGGTGCGATCGCTTGACCCGTCATTCACGAAAATAAACGTAAAGTTCGGATGGGTTTCTAGGTAGCGCAGAATTGCTTCAAAGGTGTGACGGATACAAGCTTGCTCGTTATAAACCGGGAGAATAATCGAAACTTGCCCGATCGCATTCAAGCGGGTGGAAGTCGGTTTTTGCCAGGTTTGAGCTTGGCTGGCTGTCGCTTGGGAACGGGGCTGGCGTTGGCTCTTGAGTTGCACCCAACTCTCGATCGAGTTCCAAGGTTTCTTCATTCGATTTTCCCTAATCGTCACGCCATACACCGAGAAAGCAAACTTCAATTACCATACAGGATTCAGAGCAGGCGGACGAGTGCCAAACTCCTAAAAAAACTTAATCTTTCGAGAAGCGTAAAGACACATTCGGAATAGAATTAGCCCTTCTCGAACGTGAGCAATATTTGATTCTCCGTAGCTTCGAGGCTGATAGCGCACAGGCACATCGACAAGATGTAGCCCTAATTTTGTAGCACCAAATAAAAGATCGAAGTCACCAAACGGATCAAAATCGCCAAAATAGCTTCTGCCTGCAGCAATCTTCTCGTAATCACTGCGCCGCAATACTTTTGTTCCGCACAGCGTATCTTTGATCGATTGCCCCAACAGAAACGAAAACATCAAGCTGAAAAATTTATTTGCCCAGTTATTCAACCAGGGCATCGCTTTGCCCGATCGCGGATACACTAGGCGCGACCCATTGACAAACTCCCCGCGATCGCTAGCAATCACTTCGTAAAAATGCGGCAGATCTTCAGGTTGCACCGTCAAATCCGCATCCAGAATCATTAAAATATCGCCCGTCGCCTTGGCAAATCCCAACCGCACCGCATCCGCTTTCCCCTTTCCGGTCTGCTGAAACGCCTTGATCGTAAAGCGGGGATGTTCTTCCTGCACCACGCGCTGAATCTCGTCCCAGGTGCCATCCCGCGAATGCCCCTCGACAAAAATCACCTCGGTCTGACTGCCCAACTGCGGCAACCGCTCGATCGCGCCTCGAATATTCCCCGCTTCATTGCGAGCAGGCACAATCACCGAGCAAGAATACGCTTCTGAATCTGGCGCAAACTGCGGTTTTGCCACAATGTAATGGGTCAAACAAAAGTGATTCAAAATCGGCAAATGTGCCAGCACTCGATTACAAAACGGTGCGATCAGGGGAATCGGTTTCGGACACAAGAAACGACGACTCGATCGCAGCGGCAAATACCCAGTAATCTGAAGCAAATTTGATACATCGGTCATCGAGAGCCAGCTTTGCGGCGGCTGCGGGCGGCGCTGACCGATTTTTTCGGCAAAGTGCAATAGAGGCTGCCACAAAAAATTATGAAACGTCAGAATCAAGCGAGTGCGACGGTGGCAAAATGGCTGCAAATTTGCCAAGACTTGCTGCACATCACTCAAATGTCCTAATACGCCTGAAAGCACGATGAAATCAAACTGCATTTCCGGCAACTCTTCGGGCATTAGCGTCTCAGCGTCTAAACAGTAAAACTGCAACTGTGGATGCTTTTGTGAATACTTTACCTGAGCAATTTCTACCATCGATCGAGAAAAATCAATTCCGATTCCCACGGCTGGATCGAGCGCAGCAAGCAAGCTTCCTGTTCCACAGCCAATTTCTAAAACACGGCTACCCCGTGGAATCAGAAACTGGTGTAAACGATCGAGATCTTGATAGTAATAGCGGTTGCGTTGATTCCAGGAATCGAGATCAGCAGCAATGCGATCGAAATACGATCTCACCTGCGTTTTGAACGCATTTTTCGCGCTCGATTCTGACGATTTCATAACAGAATAAGTCATCCGCATTCCTTCATTGATCACAGCTTTGATGGTGCATATTGATAATTTCAGTCGATCTATTCTCTCATATTGATTAATAAAGTCTTAACGGATGCTTCAATCCGTACAATTCGCCGTATTGTAATCATTAGTTGTTTTCGTTCTCCGGGATAAGTGCGATCGTTGCACTAGCTTTGTCGCTGCCGTTCCCATCCGTATCCGTTATCCGAATTCCGTTGCATCGGTCTTTTTGGACTGCAACGGTGTAAAGAAGTTTTTGCTACCAGAGTCACAGAAATATGGTGCATAAAAATTATTCCTCCACAGTTGGTCTGACGCTGCTGTTAACCACAGCGACGGTTGTAGATGTCCAGTGGGTTCGAGCGCAGTCGCCTGCATTTCAACTTCCGGCTTCTGTTGCCCAAGGAACCAACGTTCGCGTCGATGGCTCTAGCAGCATGGCAGCCGTCAACACGGTTCTGAAGCAGCGCTTTGAACAGCAATTCCCTGGAACAAAAGTCAGTCTTGCTGCCAACGGCGCATCCACTGGCATTCAATCGGTGCTCAACGGCAAAACCGATATTGCCGCGATCGCCCGTCCCCTCACCGAAGCCGAAAAAGCTCAGGGCTTAAAATCCGTTCCGATGGGACGCGACAAAATTGCAATCATTGTCGG
Source organism: Leptolyngbya sp. AS-A5 (assembly GCF_039962495.1). Classification (NCBI taxonomy): domain Bacteria; kingdom Bacillati; phylum Cyanobacteriota; class Cyanophyceae; order Leptolyngbyales; family Leptolyngbyaceae; genus Leptolyngbya; species Leptolyngbya sp. AS-A5. The sequence goes on from NZ_JAMPLL010000002.1 coordinate 171,911, forward strand.
CGCAAATAACCCGTTCGCAAAAAGCTTAACGATTAACCAGTTTGCGAGAATCTTCCGTGGCGAAGTCAAGAACTGGTCACAAGTCGGCGGACAGAACACCCCGATTAAGCTCGTTGATCGTCCTGATGGCAGCGACACGCGCCAAGCATTCAAAGAGTATCCCGCCTTTAAGCAAGGGAAATTTACAACTGGCACAACCGCGCTCAAACTCAAACAAGACACGATTCAAGCCGTCGCTGCCAACTTGGGTAATAACGGCATCAGCTACGCGACCGCGAACCAGCTCAAAAACCGACCTGGCGTGAGAGCGATCGCAATGGACGGCGTAAAACCAACCGATGCGCGCTACCCCTTTTCTCAATCGCTCTACTATGTCTACAAAGATGGCGCGAATCCAGCCGTTCAAGCGTTTCTGGGATTGGCGACCAGTGCTCCTGGACAAACGGCGATCGCGAAAGCTGGAGTTGCAGAGAAGAACCCTGGCGAAAAGTCTGCCACGACCGGAGCGGCTTCTTCAGGCAGTCGGGAAGGCGACGGCAATCCTCTCGCTTTCCTCTTTCCTCGCGAAAATACCGCCGGAACTACTCCTGAGACTGGACTACCGCACTGGCTCTGGTGGCTGCTCCCGATTGGCTCAGGAGCCGCCCTGCTCTGGATGTTGGCGAGAGGTCGTCGCCCTCGCCCTGCCGCAACCCGCGATCGCTTGAGTCCGCCCGATCAAGCGCGTAACGAAACTGGCTCCTTTACTCCGCCTCCTTATTCAAGCGACCCGGACGCACCCTCTGTGAACGGCGCACCCTATGTTGAAGGCGGCTTTGATCCGCTGCACAACGCCAACGGCATGTCAGCGCCTTCGTTGGGAGAAGCACCCTCCAGGCAGCCGAGCAATTTTGATTTCGCTCCAAAGGATACAACCGATCGTGCCTTTGGCAACTTGAGCGCAGATTCACTGGCGCTGGGCGCGGGAGCAGCCACCTGGGCGGCGTTCAGCAACCGCCCCAACCAGAGCCGCGTGGTACTCAAGTCGCGTAGTTCTCAAGAAGTCGAAGCCTTTTGGGACATCCCCAACGATGAACGACAAGCGGCGCGGCAGCAGGGCGGCGAAAAATTAGCCCTGCGGCTCTACGATGTCACGAATATCGATTTGTCTCACCAATCCGCGCACAGCGTTCAGCAGATTGACTGTGACGAACTTACCCAGCGTCAACGCTTGCCGATCGGACTGAGCGATCGCGATTATCTCGTCGAAATTGGCTATCTCACGGGCTACAATCAGTGGCTTAGCCTCGCGAGATCGACCCATGTGCGCGTTCCCGCTGCTAATCCTGGCTCGGTCAGAAGCACCACTGTAACTAGCAGTGATGCCATTGCTCCAGATGCCGTAGACTCAGCGAAAGCCGTGTTGTCAGACGATCGCGATATTGAAAATACAGCGGTCAAGTCTGCAACGACTGAATTCCCAACTGAAGCACCGCAACCCTCCACCGAGTCCCCAAGCTGGTTGCAACAGATGACCGATCGAGTCACGGACACCGCCAGCAACGTGACTCAAGCAGGCGGAGCCGCCGCCACTGGAGCAGGAACTGCCGCTTGGTCTTTCATTTCTGGTCGGCATCAGGCAGACGCGCCACGGACAGCAGCGCCTCCCCCAGAAACCGCATCATTCACAACCGACACTACCCCTGAGAGCAACCTCAGCGATTCGTTTGTCACAGGTGAGACGATCGCACCTGCGGTGCAGCCAGAAAAGAATGAAGGTCGGCTGATTCTCACGCCGCGCAATTCTCGCTGGGCTTATGCGACTTGGGATTTACCCCGATCGCTGCGCTCCCGCATTAATCTCACGGGCAGCGAGAACCTGGTGTTACGGCTGTATGATGTTACCGAGAGCGGCGCGAGTCTGCCTGAGCGCTACGAGCAGCTTGACATCGACGACATGGCGCTGAGTTGCGATGTGCCGATTCCGATGAGCGATCGCACCTACGTTGCCGAAGTCGGCTATGTCGATGTGAATCAACAATGGACTCGACTGGCACGATCGACTCCAGCCCACGTCTCAGCTAACTAGAGTCATAAAAAAAAGCGGTGAGGGTTATGCCCCACCGCTTTTTTAGTATCGCAATCCTATCGCGCCCAGTAAATCACTTTCTTCTCCAGCAAAACAAAGAAGCAGTAAAGCAATACCCCCATTAACGCCAAAATTAGTAGCGCTGCAAATGCAAGTGGGACATTGAAATCTGCGGTGGCTTGAACAATCAAAAATCCTAAGCCCGCATTAGAAGCCACAGATTCAGAAATCACCGTACCGATAAACGCGAACGATGCCGCAATTTTCAGCGATGCAAAGATGTACGGCAAAGTGTGGGGCCATCCCACCTTCTGGAAGGTTTCGACCTGAGTTGCGCCCAATGCCCGTAAAACATCTTTCATCTCCGGTTCAACCGTATCCAAGCCTAAAGCGACGTTGACCGCGATCGGGAAAAACGCCAGCAAAAACGCCGTTAACGTTGCTGGTATTTCATTCGCCCCGAACCAAATCGCTAATAAAGGAACTAACGCTGCTTTCGGAATCGTGTTGAATGCAACCAGAAGCGGGTATAGAGTGAGATAAGCTACTTTTGAGTAGCCGATGATAAATCCTAAAACGACTCCCACTCCGACCGCAATCACAAATCCCAGCATGGTCGTCCAAAGTGTCCGCGTTGCGTTTGCAAGCAACTGAGGCGCAAAGTTGATCAGCGCATTCAAAATATTGGTGGGTGCAGGTAGGTTAAACGGCGGGATTTTAAAGATAATCACCGCCAACTCCCAAACCACAAACAGTAGAATGGTTGCCACAAAGGGAAGTACAAAGCCAGCGGACTTTGACTTAAAGAATTTTTCCATAATGAATACTAGCTGTGGTGAATGTGCTTACGAATGTTGGCGAAGTAGTGATTAAACTCGTCGCTCAGTTCCATCTCCAGCGTTCTCGGACGCGGAAGATTAATCTTGACTTGGTAAATAATTGAACTGGGACGCGGCCCCATGACGTAAACCGTATCCGACAGAAAAATGGCTTCACGTAGATCGTGCGTGATCAAAATGCCGACGCACTTCACCCGCATCCAAAGGCTTTGCAGCATTCCCCACATTTCCTCACGGGTAAACGCATCCAGCGCTCCAAACGGTTCATCTAGCAGCAGAATCTCTGGACTGTGAATCAACGATCGACACAGCGATGCCCGCTGTCGCATTCCTCCAGACAACTGCCACGGATACTGCTTCTGAAAATCTTGCAGCCGCACGGTTGAGAGGAGATCCTGCGCCATGCGAATATATTCTGCTTTGCGCTGGCGAAAGTTCTTTTTATACGGCTCAGCAATCTCTAAGGGCAGCATCACATTGTCGATCGTATTGCGCCACGGCAGCATCACTGGATTCTGAAACGCAATCCCAGTATTCCGCAGTGGTTTTTTGATCGGCGTTCCCCGATAGCGAATTTCGCCGATCGGAGCCGGACTCAGCCCCGACACCATCCGCAAAATCGAGGTCTTACCGCAACCGCTCGGCCCCACAAACGACACAAACTCGCCTGGGTGAATCGATAGGTTCACTGCCTGAATAATCCGGCGCATTGAGCCTTCAAACGGATACTCTAACCCTACGTTGTCAAACTCTAACAGCGGCTGTCCATCGGCTGAATCAGAGCTGATCGATCGAGAATCGGTGCGGGGCTGAACCATAGCTGTAAGAAAGTGTAAGGTGGATAAAAGCAAAAGGCTAAGCACAAGGCTCAGCCTACCGGACGGTTTAGGTTAGTGGTTTGCGATCGGTCGGGACGGTTCGCTGTTCCTTCGGCGGTAAGAACTTATCGGTAAAGATATCGGCAACCGCAGGCGTTGTCTTCAGCCCGAATCCTTCAGCCGTCTGTTTCAGCGTTTTTTCAAGTCGTGCGGGGTCGGCAGCTCCTAAGCCGTTCTGCTCCACTTCAGGACTTAACAACATCCGATCGAGCGCAACCTGCAAGCGCACTCTCTCAGCTTCGCGATCCATCAGCTTCGAGTCATCGGATGCCATCACTGCGTCAAGTGCTGCGCTCGGATCTCTTAACGTATCTTGAAGCCCACGCATATATGCTCTGACAAATGCCTTGATCGTGTCAGGATTTTGCTCGACAAAGCTTGCTTTTGCCAGAATGGTGTTGCCGTAGAATTCAAGCCCGTTGTCGTTGTAGTAGAACACATTAATATCGTCTAGCTTCTTACCCCCTTTGAGCAATCCAGGCAGAGCCGAGGTTGCAAATCCGCTAATCGCATCGACTTGCCCTTGCAGCAAAAAGCTTTCTCGCAGTCTTGGCTCCATTGTTGTCCACTCTACCGAGTTCGGATCAATTCCGACTTGCTTGGCAAACACTGGGAACAACTTGCGGGGGCCATCGCCTGCGGGCGCACCAAGTTTCTTGGCTGTGAGGTCTTTGGGAGAAGCAATGCCTTTATCTTTGAGCGCCAAGATTGCAAATGGTGCTCGATTCTGCGTCACTGCAACTGCCACTATCTTGTCATTTGGGTTCTTCTCATTAAACTCCAGCGCGTTATACATATCGCTGAAGGACAAATCAAATTTTCCAGTGCCCAGTTTGCTAATGGTGTCGGCGTTGCCGAATCCGCGCTCATAGGTAACATTCAAGCCCTCTTTAGCAAAGTATCCATTTTTCATCGCCAAAATCAGCGGCGCATCTAAGCTTTGTTTCAAGAATGAAAGTTGCACTCGGACGTTTTTTAGGTCTTGAGTATTTGCCACAGGACTCGATGCCGAGCCGCCAGCGGCAGTTGTGGTTGGTGTTTGTTGAGAACATCCGCCAAACAAAACCACTGCGGCGGCAATGAGTGACAAACTGGATAGTTGCTTTGATACTTTCTTCACAGTGTTTCTCCAAGAGCAGCGATCGTCGATAGGTTCGCGATCAACAAAAGAGGGGCATTGAGTTTGAAAAGCAACGCTTCAGCCGACCGCTCCAAGTCAATATCAAAACGGTGGATGCAGCGCCAAAGTACAATATGGGGCAGTAGCTCAACCCCTTGATGTAACGCTGTATACAGAATACAGCACTTCTTTGCAGGGTGTTATTTCGATACGATGTACCATGCTTCTTGTCTTTCAAGACACCTGCTTAAACTTTTCTTAAGAGCAGGAAAACTCCGGTTTCAAAACTCTTATGCAAAGACTATTTGCTGCATCAAGCTGCATCGATACTTTGATGCAATCCTTTCAGCGACTTCCTACACGGAGATTTACAGAATTTACTCTCAACGCTGTAAAGGTATAGCAGATGACAGAAGGTTAGATCAACCTCGCAGTATCTGTAGATGTGTTTGTATACGGCATACTGCCCAGTGTGAAGAGGAGTGAGTGAACCCTATGCGTAAGCGGCTTTTGTTAGCCTCTGCTGCTGCATTGGCGGCAAATTTCGGGCTGGTGTCTATTGCGGTGGCTGAACCTGCGATCGAGGAGAAAGCAGAGCAGGATGAACTCAGCAGCTTGAAGGTCAAAGAAAATTTAAAATCTGCTGAGCCCTCTGCAAATGTGGAAAGCCCCAGCATCGAGTCAATTTCTACTCAGTTAAACTTATCCCCCAGTCAGCCCGCCAGTGGAATGCAGCGCGTAGGAACCGTCGCGGAACTGAGTGCACCGGAGCCGAAGCGCGTTACTCCTAATATGGGTCAAGTGACTTCCGTTTCGCAGCTATCGGATGTGCAACCAACCGACTGGGCATTTCAAGCATTGCAATCTCTAGTTGAGCGCTATGGGTGTATCGCTGGGTATCCAGACCGAACCTTTCGCGGCAATCGAGCCACCACTCGCTACGAATTTGCCGCCGGATTGAATGCGTGTCTCAGTCGAATCAACGAGCTGATCGCCGCTTCGACCGCTGGCCTGGTAAAGAAAGAAGACCTCAACACACTGCAAAAGCTGCAAGAACAATTTGCCACAGAGTTGGCAACCCTGCGCGGACGAGTGGATGCCCTAGAAGCCAGAGCCACAACCCTCGAACGGCAGCAATTCTCAACCACCACAAAGCTAACCGGAAACGTCTTTTTTAACTTAACTGGGGCTTTTCCCACAGGCGATATCACCGCAGAGCGTAACCCCGCGACTCCTGGAAATGCGATCTCGCCTCCGGTTCGTCAAGGTGGAGCGCGAATTCCCTCAAGAGTGCTGCGTGGGCAGCCGAATATTACCTTCAGCTACTATGCGTTTTTGAACTTCAACACCTCGTTCACAGGACGAGATCAGTTAGTCACACAACTCGTCTCTGGAAACGGCAACTCTCCAGCAAACCAACTTGTCTCTGCCGGTTTTTTTAACTCCTGGGGAACTCCATTTCTCGATCAGACCGGAGTGCTGACCACCGGATCGGTTGCAGTGCGTGAACTCTTCTACTCGTTTCCAGTCAGTAACAGCGTTCGCATTGCTTTCGGGCCGCGCTTGAATTTTTATCGCTACTTTGATCAAAACCGCTTTACCTTTTTTCTCACCGGTGCAGGCAGCTTTAACTCAAATGGCAGTACCCTCTCGAACGCAGTCGATCGAGGTTCCGGTGCCGTTGTAATTTGGAATATTACGCCTCAACTCCGCTTCACCACCGCATATCTTGGAGAAAACACCGAGTTTCTTAACCCCGCCGCCGGATTCAATACCTCAAGCGATCCAGCGCGAGGACTGTTCCGCGCCACAAACACGATTAGCGCAGAACTCGCCTACTCGCCCACACCAAGCTTCAACTTCCGATTCTTGTATACTCGATCGAACCTCAATCCCACCGCTGCTGGATTTATCGGGGGTTCGCCGGGCGAACCTGTGCCTTACGGCTATGTGGATGATGGATTTGGTGGAGCCTTGCAAGAGTCGGCATCAGATGCGTTTATTGCCAATTTTGACTGGTCGATCACACCCAGATTTGGCGTGTTTGGGCGCTACTCCTACGGGCGTACCGATGTGAATCCGGTCAACCCAGTCAGAGCAGGTGGAGATGTGCGAGTGCAATCCTTCCAGGTGGGTTTAGGATTTCCTGACTTGGGTAAAAAAGGTGCCTTGGGTGTCATTTCCTTCGTAATGCCATACGACTATATCGGCGGACGTGAGTTTCTGCTTTCTGGTGGCGGCGATGGGGGAACGCAGTATGACTTAGAACTGTCTTATTTCTATCCCCTCAGTCCGAACGTCGCGATCGTGCCTTCGTTCTACACCATTTTCAACGCCAATAACTTTAACAGCAATCCCACTGTGTTTATTGGCAATATTCGGACGCAGTTTACCTTCTAGTGTTGCTGTCATTTCGGCAGTTTCCCCTTCTGATTTCCTAGATCACCAGGAGGGGTTTTCCTGCGAGTTCTTTCTCTGGGCAGTATGCGAGCGAAGCAGTGCTTCGTACACTAATGTGATTTTTTATGATCGAGCTAACGCGCAAACGCTCTTTTATTAATTTGCGTCTATTAAGCGACACAGTATTTTGTCAGTCGCGGCGCTGATCTAACAATGGCGCAAAATCAGGTGATCGATGCGCTCGCAAATCGGATTCGTCAGCAGGCTTACATTCAGGCATTCAACGATTGTTTTTACTTGATTGGCTTTGCATTGCTAGTGAGCGGCATCGCAATTTTATTCTTCAAGAAGACCAGAACAGCGGGTATCTCTGCCAGACATTAATGTAATTTTGCTCAAATGTATTTTTCACTAGAATTGAATTTTTTAAAGAAGCCGAAATATCAGCCGCATTCACAAATCACTGTGTAACATTCACAAATCAAATTCAAGATTAATCGCATAATTCTTATCTCTACCTTTAGGTAGATGCAAGTTAAGTTTTCCTCTATATTTCGGATTGTTTCGTTTAACGGGAGTAAGTTTATTGCGGCGCTTGGGAAACCTATATAGAGAAAGCTTTGGGTATATGGTAAGACCCTGAATATGGGGAAGTTAGGTATGTTAGTTGATGATTCTTCAACCGATTCTCCTAGCGGTTTGCTTGGCATTCGCAGCCGAATGCACTTTAGTGGACGGTTAGATGTTTTTGGTAGTGGGCAACAGTGGAGTCTATACCTCTATATGGGGCGATTAATCTGGGCAACGGGTGGGCCACATCCTCACCGTCGCTGGCATCGCTATCTCACCCAGCATTGTCCCCACCTCAGTCCTAGTGCGATCTCGCTTCCCTCCACCACAGATACGCTCTGTCAGGACTATCAAGCTTTGAATATCCTGGCAAAATGCCAGCAAATCAATCCAGAGCAAGCGGTTGCGCTGATCCGCAGCACCGTCAAAGAAATCCTATTCGACATCATTCAGCAGGAAGAAACCCGACCCGTCACCTTCAAAACCGATGCTCAAGACATGCCAGAAGCATCGTTGGCACTGCTCAACGCTGAACATCTTCTCAATGAAGTGCAGCAACAATGGAATGCTTGGCGATCTCTGGGATTTGCAGATCATTCTCCCAACCTTGCACCTGTTCTGCGCCATCCGGAGCAACTGCAAGAACATACTCCAGAAAAGCTCTATAAAATGCTCATCTCGCTCATCGATGGTCGGCGGACTCTGCGGGATCTGGCAATGTTGACCAAGCAAGACTTGTTGCAATTCATGCGCGTGCTTGTGCCCCTGTACCGCAAAGGACTAGTTGCCCTGATCCAAATTCCCGATCTGGCGCTTCCGGGAACAGCCCAACCGAGTACACCAACTTCTGGCCCTATCCAATCCAATCCCTCTAGCAACAGCGCACCCCAAAAAAGCCAACCCCAGCGGATTATCTCCTCACCGCCGATCACAGGCTCAAACCGCGCCCCGCTAATCGCCTGCATCGACGACAGCAAGCGAGAATGCCAGCTCATGGAGCGCATTCTTACGGAGGCAGGCTATCAGTTTGTCGGCATCCAAGACTCGATTCAAGCATTGCCCGTCCTGCTGGAGAAAAAACCTGGCTTAATTTTTCTGGATTTGGTCATGCCGATTGCCAACGGATACGAGATTTGCGCTCAAGTTCGTCGGGTTTCTGCCTTTAAAGATATCCCGATTGTTATTTTGACGGGCAGTGACGGAATCATAGATCGAGTCCGGGCAAAGTTTGTCGGGGCATCAGGATTTTTAGCCAAGCCAGTTGATGCCGAGCGGGTGTTAACCGTGGCGCGAAAAGCCCTGCCGATTGATAGTTAACGATGCGGAGAAGCGAATGAAAACGGTACTGCTAGTTGAAGATAGTGTGACTGAGATGCAGCTTTTGACGGTTTACCTGCAAAGGGCGGGACTGACCGTAGTGAGCGCTCAAAGCGGTGAAGAAGCCCAAACAAAACTGACGGCTCAAACTCCTGATTTAATTGTGCTAGATGTGATCTTGCCTGGACAAAGCGGGTTTGAACTCTGCCGCGAACTCAAGTCCGACCCTAAAACGAAGCAAATTCCTGTTGTGATTTGTTCAACCAAAGATACTGAAGTCGATATGATTTGGGGCAACCTGCTCGGCGCAAATGCCTATCTTCCCAAACCCGTTAATCCCGCTACACTGCTCAGCACGATTCGCGATCTCAAGGTAATTTAACGGAGGCGCACAGTATGGTTGGTATGGCTGCTCCTTGGGAATGGGCACCATTGCGTGTCCCACAGCCTGCTTCGATCGCCAGCCTGGAATCGTTGCTGAATCCACCTGTCGAGATCAAACCGCTTGAGAAATTTCTGCGGTTTCACCTGAACCAATCTCACTCGATGCTGCTACCGCTAGAAGACATCATTGCCGTACAGGCCATTTCAATTCTGGATGTCTTGCCTGTACCGCAAATGAGCGCTTGTGTGTTGGGATTGTCAAACTGGCGCGGCGAAGCGCTTTGGCTTGTCGATCTGCTTTACCAGCTTGGATTCGACGAGATCTTACAGCCCGCACAATCCCTGACTATCTTGAACGCGATCATCGTGCAGTTCCAAGGCAAATGGCTCGGTTTAACGGTTCAAGCGATCGGTGAAATTGAAGAACATGATCCAGAGAAACTGGTGCATCCCTCTCCGGATCTGTTTGCTCAGCCCCTCGCTGCTTTTATCAAGGGATATTTTGGGCATGACCATAGCATTGTCTTAAGCACTGCTGCCATTTTGCAAGATCCAGCTTTACATTCACAGGCTTCAATCTAATTTTTCTACCCCTAGCCTCCGGAGTCTTTCTATGTCTGCATCGCATCGTTCTGAACCTACCCTGGATTTGTCTTCCATGTTTTCCGCAGAACCCACCCTCGAAGAATTTACAGCTTTCCTCTCAGAGACTCCCGTTGAGGTGAATGGGATGAGCGGTAGAAATGCTGCGATCGAGCCTGCACCAATGCCCGAATCCGTCGCTACCTACACAAACGGCAATGGCGCAAGTCAAACCAACTCAGAGGAGACAGGACGCGATTTCCAACAAGTTGTAACGGCGCTGACGGGATTGAAATCGGAACTCAAGCGGACAGGACTCCTTGAGAAACCTAACATTCAAAATTTATTTCGCCAGGTTGCAGAATTTGCGGCGGTTCAGCCCAAGCAGCAGGGCGGGGTAAGAGAACTGCGCAATCACCGCAAGCAGCTTACGACGATCGCGGCTCAGATGCGCCTGATCACTGACATGGACGCTTTAATGAAGGTCTTTGTCAAAGTTGCCCGCGAAACCCTGCAAGCCGATCGTGCCCTAATCTATCGGTTCAACACTCAAGACACAGGATCGATCATTGCCGAATCGGTAGTGCGAGGATGGACACCCGCGCTAGGAGCAACCCCTTCACTGACTTGTTTTTGTTTTGATCAGCCCGAAGACTATGTGATGCATCAAGTGGTCGTTGTTGAAGATGTCAATCGTGTCGATTTGATGCCGTACCAACATCAACTGCTCGAACAACTGCAAGTCAAAGCAAGTCTAAGCTTACCGATTCGGGTGTCGGGTCAAGCTTGGGGTTTACTGATTCTGCAACAATGTTCCCGCTCCAGAGTGTGGCAAGAAGTTGAGATTAACCTCCTGCACCAGCTTTGTTTGGAACTCACGATCAATCTACAGCAGTCAGAGTTTTCCTCAAAACTGACGCAGCAAAATGAAGCGGAAAAAGCGGTCTTCAAAGTAATTGATCGCATTCGTCGATCGCTTGATCTCGACACTGTATTTCGGACGACCACCCAAGAAATCCGTCAGCTTCTCAAAGTCGATCGCGTCAGCATTTATCGCTTTGAACCGGACTGGAGCGGTGAATTTGTGGCAGAATCGACTGCTCCGGGTTGGACTTCGCTGCTCCAAGAACAAATCGATAGTCCCATCCTCAAACAGAACATCAGTGAATGTAGCGCTAAGCAGCTAGGCAATAGTTCAGCCCGCACTACCGATACCTATCTCCAGCAAACGCAGGGCGGCAAGTTGTCGAATCCCACTGCTTTTCGAGCCGTAAGCGATATCTATGAGGCGGGCTTCTCACCTTGCTACATTGAGATGCTAGAACGATATCAAGCAAGAGCTTATGTGATTGTCCCCATCTTGCAGAATCAGAAGCTTTGGGGCTTGTTGGCGGCGTATCAGAATTCGGCTTCTCGCGATTGGCAAGATGCAGAAATTTCGCTGATGTCCCGGTTGGGATTACAGTTAGGCGTGGCGATTCAACAAGCACAAAATCTTCAACAGCTACGATCGCAGACCGACCAACTTGCAAAAGTATCTGAGCGTGAACGCGCTGCGGCACGAGTGATTGATAAGATTCGTACATCGCTCGATCTCAATACAATCTTTAAAACTGCAACTCAAGAAGTTCGACAGTTTCTCAACACCGATCGCGTCTGTGTGTATCGGTTCAGCCCGGATTGGAGTGGTGAATTTGTTGCAGAATCGGTTGTACCAGGCTGGATTTCACTGATGGAAGAGCAGCTTGAGAACGCCGTCTTCAAAGAAAACGCCAGCGACTGTGATATCAAAACAATAGGTAGAGCAAAATCGATCGACACCTATTTACAACAAACTCAAGGGGGTGCATACGCAAAAGGCACAAACTTTAGAGCCGTTTCGGATATCTACAAAGCTGGATTTTCGCCGTGTTATCTCGGTGTGCTAGAACGCTACCAAGCAAAAGCCTACATCATTGTTCCGATCATGCAAGGAGAAAAGCTGTGGGGCTTGCTAGCAGCCTATCAAAATTCAGGAGTCCGGCACTGGGATGATTCTGAAGTTAGCTTGATGATTCAGATTGGAACTCAGCTAGGGGTGGCGATTCAGCAAGCAGAATATTTAAAGCAGGTTGAAGCTCAAACGGAACAACTGAAAAAAGCAGCAGCACGGGAACGCAACTTCATTCGTGTGATCGACCAAGTGAATAAGTCGGTGCTGGAGCGGATTCGCCAATCGAGCGACATTGAGACAATCTTTGGACAGACCACTCAGCAGATTCGACAATTTTTGCAAACCGATCGCATCGCAATTTATCGCTTTAATGAGGACTGGGGCGGTGTATTTGTCTCAGAATCGATTACACCAGGCTGGTCGCGGTTAGTTGGGGCTGATTTTCAAACAACTTGGGATGACACGCATTTGCAGGAGACTCAGGGCGGACGATACCGCAACAATGAAAGCATTGCAGTCGATGATATCTATAAAGCGGGGCACTTGCCGTGTCACACCGAGAAGCTGGAACAATTTCAAGTTAAGGCGTACATGATTGTGCCCATTTTTGCAGGGCAGAAGCTTTGGGGACTAATGGGGGCGTATCAGAACAACGCTCCACGTCATTGGGAAGAGTCAGAGATTAATTTGCTGGCTCAACTTGGGGCACAGCTAGGGGTCGCAATTCAGCAGTCTGAGTATCTCTCGCAGATTCAACGGCAAGCTGAACGGGAAAAAATTCTGTCAAAGATCAGCGATCGCATTCGCCAGCCGATCGATTTGGAGCATCAGTCTTCGGATGTCAATTCAATTTTTCAGGCGATCACTCAGGATATTCGGCAATTTATTAAAGTCGATCGAGCCGCTCTCTATCGCTTTAATCCAGACTGGAGCGGTGATTTTGTCTATGAATCGGTGTCCGCAGGATGGAGCAAGCTGGTTGGCAGCGAGATTGGAACGAACGTGCAAGATACTCATCTGCGCGACACTAAAGGCGGGCGATACCGCAACCGGGAGAGCTTAGCGATCGATGATATTTACAATGCAGGTCACGATCCTTGCCACGTTGAGCTTTTAGAGAAGTTTGAGGCGCGGGCATATGTCCTGGTTCCCGTTTTTAGCAAGCAAGAACTCTGGGGAATTCTAGCGGTTTACCAGAATAACGGCCCTCGTCAATGGGAAGACGCAGATGTCGCCTTACTCAATCAGATTGCTGGGCAGCTTGGCGTGGTACTAGAGCAAGTTAACTCCCTCGAAAGGCTGAGAATCCAGTCTGAACAACTCGCCGAAGCAGCACAGCGCGAGAAAATGGCAAAAGAACAACTGCAAACCCAAGTCATTCAACTTCTGACCGCAGTTAGACCTGTGTTCTCTGGGGATTTAACGGTTCGGGTTCCAGTCGTTGAGAACGAAGTGGGAACGATCGCCGACGCTTACAACAACACCATTCAAAGCTTACGCAAAATCGTGACTCAGGTGCAGACTTCTGCAACTCAGGTGACAAACACCTCTCATAGCAGCAGCACTGCGATCGCAAAGCTGACTGAACAAGCCGAGGAACAGCTACAGGAAGTGACACGCGCGCTCGATCAGCTTCAAGCGATGGTGAGTTCAACGCAAGCAGTCGCGGCAAATGCTCGACAGGTTGAAACGGCGCTCCAGCAAGCCAACCAAACTGTGCGATCGGGCGATGCAGCGATGAACCGCACGGTTGATAGCATTCTGGCGATTCGAGAGACGGTAGCGGAAACGAGCAAGAAAATTAAGCGCCTGAGTGAATCCTCGCAGAAGATCTCGAAAGTGGTGAGTTTGATTAGCAATTTCACGACGCAAACGCAGTTACTCGCATTGAACGCTTCGATCGAGGCAACCCGCGCAGGTGAGTACGGGCGAGGTTTTACGGTGGTGGCAGATGAAGTGCGATCGCTGGCGCGACAATCGGCTGAGGCAACCCGCGAAATCGAAAAACTATCGCAGGAGATTCAGTCTGAAACAAGCGCGGTCGCGACTGCGATGGACACAGGAATTCAGCAAGTCGTCAACGGAACTGGACTCGTTAATGAGACTCGCCAACAGTTAAACGAGATCATCAATGCTACAGCACAGATTAGTCAATTGGTCTATGCAATTACCGAGGCAACGCAAGCGCAAACTCAACAATCAAAATTAGTAACGCAGGCGATGACAGATGTGGCAGATTTAGCGAATAAGAATTCTGAACAGTCGAACCAAATCTCGACCTCGTTCCAGGAGTTACTAAACACAGCTCAGCAGCTCCAAGTCAGCGTGACACAGTTCAAGGTGAGTTAGGGAGTGGGGGATAGAGTGCAGATGCCACACTCTATCCCTTTAACGCTAGTTCGACGAATTTTTCGTTTCGTTGATGCTCAGTCGTGACCCCTAAATTCCCCATTCTGGGGGACTCTGCAGGTCGGAGAACTCCCCCAGATTTGGAAATGGCTTTGCTCTAAGTCCCCCATGAATGGGAGATTTAGGGGGCGACCCGCAGATTCAAACGCAGCCAAAAACTTTTGTCGAACTCACGTCCCTTTAGCATTCTGTTGCCCAACTTTAGTGCTTTGAGTTCCCTATGATGTCTGATGCTAAACTCCGTGAACAAACTTACTCGTACTTTCTGACAGAAGCGCAGGATTTACTGCAATCGATCGAGCAACATTTATTCTCGCTGCGTCAAGATCGCTCTGCCGCTAAAGTGCATGAACTGATGAGAGCGGCTCACACGCTCAAAGGAGCCGCCGCCAGCGTTGAATTTGAGAGTGTCAAAACGATCGCGCACTCGTTTGAAGATGTTTTTAAGGCGTTGTTTAAGCCGGAAGTCACGATCGATGCAGAGCTAGAAGCTTTGCTATATGAAGGGTACGACTGTCTACGAATGCCCATAACGGCAGCGATCGCGGGAGTGAGTTGTCAAGAAGCAGAGGTACTAAATCGAGCAGAGGCAATTTTTTCTCAGATTCGCAAAAAGCTGGGTCGGCATTTTGATGCAGATGCTGCGATACCAACCTCGGCAGAGTTGGGGTTTGATCTCGTTCAGTCGATGTTTGAAACTGGGGTACAGGAACGGCTTGAGCAATTAGAAAGTGTACTCGCAGCAGGAAACTCAACCGCGATCGCCGAAACCCTACAAACGCAGGCAGAAGTATTTTTAGGATTAGCAGAATCGCTCAGTTTAAAGGGATTTGGCGCGATCGCTCAAACAGCTTTAACCGCACTCAAACGCCAACCCGATCGAGTGCAGGACATTGCTAAAGCGGCACTGAGCGATTTTCGCCAAGGACAGAGTGCGGTTCTCAGCGGCGATCGAGTTTCAGGCGGTGAAGTGTCAACTGCACTCAAGCAGTTTGCAGGACTGAGCCAGAAGCCGAATGACTCTGTCCCCAGCGCTTGGACAAGATTAAAGCGGTTTCTCCGACGATCGCTGCTCAATCCTCCCACAGTCAAACCCGAACCTTCTCAAAATATTCCTGAGTCAAATGACCTCTTTACTGTTGATCCTGCCTTTGAACAACTTGCCACCGAGTTTGCGGCACAAGCCGAACTTCAGGATTTAGGCTTTCAGGATTTGAACTTCCAGGATTCAAACCTCCAGGATTCAAACCTCCAGGATTCAAACTTCCAGGATTCAAGTTCAGACATGGAATTCTGGGACGCAGAACCCGCTCTAAACGATGCGTCAAACCATGCTGCGCTAACCGTTTCTCCGCCTGTGGTAGCGGCTCCCCCGCAGTCCGTTGCTCAAAAAGCCACGCTCTCAGATACCATTCGGGTTGACCTAGCCAATTTAGAGTCGCTGAACTTGATTGCCAGTGAACTCCTGATCTATCAGAATCAGCAATTGCTTCAAGATGAACAGTTGCAAGTGATGCTGGTCGATTTGGTCGATCGGCTGAATCGGCATCAGCAGATGCTATCGCAGTTGAAAGACTGGGCATCTATTGCTCCGGAGCGCTTCGCTAGAGGAGGTCATTCTCTCGCAACAAACAGCGATTTGAAGCAGAAATTCGATCCGCTTGAACTCGATCGATACAATGAGTTTTATGTGCGCCTACAGAGAGCTGTGACAGAAGCAGAGCAGCTTGAAACCGTAGCAGAAGCGATCGGATTCCTAGCGCGAGAGTCTCGATTGACGCGGGGTAAGCAAGGGCGGCTGTTATCCAATCTACGGGATGATTTGATCACGGTTCGGATGATGCCGATCAGTACCATTTTCAATCGCTTGCCTGCTGTAGTACAACAACTAAGCGAAACTTATGGCAAAACCGTGAACTTGCGGTTAGCTGGAACCGAAGTAATGGTCGATAAAGCCCTTGCAGAAAAGCTTTATGATCCATTGCTGCACTTAGTTCGCAATGCGTTTGATCATGGAGTCGAGCCTGATTCACTGCGATCGCAGCAAGGAAAATCGATCGGTGAAATCGAAGTTCGTGCTTATCAGCAAGGTAATCGGACGGTGATCGAAGTCAAGGATAATGGGCGCGGCTTAGATTTACAAAAGATTTGTCAGCGTGGATTTGAACAAGGACGACTGCCTTCTTGCTACGTCGATCGATGCTCCGAATCTGAACTTCTAAACCTGCTGTTTGAGCCTGGTTTTTCGACGGCTGAGCAAGTCACAGACTTGTCCGGGCGGGGCGTTGGACTGGATGTGGTGCGATCGCAAATTCAAGCGATGCGCGGCACTGTGACGATTACCTCAGAACCCAACCAAGGGACAACTTTTTCATTGCAATTGCCGCTCACCCTGATCAGCGCGAGACTGCTGGTATGCCAAGCAGGACACGCAATCTACGGCATGATCTCTGAGGACGTAATTCGAATCGTGTCGCCCAGTAGCGCAGAGGTCGAACAACTGGGACAGCAGCGCGTTTTACATTGGCGCTATGAAGACGAGAAACAAACTGTTCCAATTCATTCACTGTCTGATGCTGTAACTTACACGAACCGATTAATCAGCCTCCAAGCGGCGCTACATTCAACTGAGGAGCTTAGAACTGTTCCGGCGCTGACCTCATCGATTCTGATTTGCAGGCATCAGAATACTTGGGTTGGAATCGAGGTTGATCGCGTACTTGGAGAACAAGAACTGGTACTACGACCTGTGGGAAATACGCTCACACCACCCAGCTACATCTATGGCTGTAGTGTTCTAGGCGATGGTCGATCGCTCTTGGCGATCGATGCGGTCGCATTAGTCGAGCGAAATCAAGCGAGGTCTAACGCTGTCCCAACTCAATCTACACTCATTGCAAAAACCGTATTAGTCGTTGATGATTCGCTCACGGTGCGGCAAACTGTTGCAGCAACACTCAACCGCGCAGGATATCAAGTGATTCAAGCACAAGATGGATTAGAGGCGATCGCGCACCTACAGCAGCATCCTGAGATTCAACTGATTACCTGTGACATTGAAATGCCGCGTCTCAATGGCTTTGAATTTCTCAAGCGGTACAAGCAAGCGTCCCAGGCTCCAGTCGTCATGCTCACCTCTCGCACCAGCGAAAAACATCAGCAGTTGGCAAAGCAGCTCGGCGCGGCAGCCTATCTCACTAAGCCGTATGACCAGGGTGAATTACTTCAGCTAGTCGAACAGTTGATCAACGCAAAGGTGGTGCAGTAAGTCTATGAACACTTCTCAAA
Source organism: Leptolyngbya sp. AS-A5 (assembly GCF_039962495.1). Lineage (NCBI taxonomy): Bacteria > Bacillati > Cyanobacteriota > Cyanophyceae > Leptolyngbyales > Leptolyngbyaceae > Leptolyngbya > Leptolyngbya sp. AS-A5. Next base: position 189,699 of record NZ_JAMPLL010000002.1, read on the forward strand.
CTCTGAACCAGAAACAAACGGTTCGATTGATAGTTTTTGCGATCACAGGCTATCGATTCGGTTTACCGCTCCATCGCATTTTACGGGTTGTCAACTGTCCAGATGACTTGCGATCGCGCCCCGCAGAACCGCTTGAACTTTTTCCAGTGGGACAGCAGACGCTTTCGGTGCTGAATCTGCGATCGCAATTAGGTCTAGCTCCAACGGATCAGGCAGGTGATTTCTTGGTCATTGCGAAAATCAAAGCGGAACTCTGTGCAATTCGAGTGGATGCACCGCCGGATTTGATCGAAGTGGATGCTACCGCGATTCGACAGTTACCCGCGCCTTATCGCCAAGGTCATCCTCTCAGTATCGCCAGTCAAGTCGTCGTATTGCCCCAAGGAAAAGCAACACTCGCAGTCTTTCTGCTGGAAATTGAGCGGTTGTTTGCCTGCTTAGGCGCAAGTCGTTGAACTCAGAAGCGGCACTTCCAGCAGTCCTCTAACCAATCGACTAACACCTGACGTGGAATGATGGCTTGTCTCATCACGCTCCACAGTTGAACGAGCGCGATCGTGCTTTCGATATGAACGATTAGGGGTTGATGGGCAGCACAAGAACAGGAAATTTCGAGTTCACAGAGGCGACGATACACTTGCCAGCGATCGCAGCCTTCGATTGTAAATGGAAATCCAGAGGATGCAGGATCTAAATTCATTCGCGGTTTTCCAATCAGGAATCTTTTTTGATAGTTACGAAATACGGGGTTTCAAAAATGCTGCAAGCTGCACACTTTTGTAAGGATATTGCCCAATCGCTTGAGTCTGTTCATCTATCTCAGACGAGTCGGGTGGGTCATCTGACTCTGTTTGCTTTACCCAATTGATGATGGTGTTGTGACTGATCCCGGTGGCACGACCGATCGCCCTGAACCCGATGCCATCGCGATACATTTTCAAGCAAATCTGTTTGGCATCTTCTGAATAGCCTCGTGCTGAGCGCGATTCAACAAACTGACGACCACAACTTTTACATCGATAGTTTTGTTTACCGCGACAGTGCCCGTTTTTATTGATATGCGTAGAACCACATTGAGGGCAATTCATTACTTCAGTGTGCAACGTTATCTTTTACAAGGCTAATGTGCAGGAAAACAGTAATTTTGATGATTTGAATAAAACAAGATAATTTCTCATTTAATGCAAAGAATCGCTTAAAGCGATACCGGTTCAAACTTGCGTTTCATTGGAAAGTATGAGTCAATCGTGGGTAAGTAAGCCGTTCCTGTCTTTACTGGTAATGTCCAGAAGAGGCAGACTGCATCTCTTTTGAGGTGTTGTATTTGAGGTGTTGTAGTTGGCGTACCGAATCTTCTCATTGATCAGGAGAATAGAATGTCTGAAACTCAAGTTCTAATGCGTCCTTTTGGTCAGATTGTTGATAATCCAATTTCTCTAGAGCGCACGGTCACTGAGCCTGTCTGTGAAGGGTTGAATGCGCTGTTGGCTAGTTTTCAAGCATTGTATTTGCAGTATCAAAAGCATCATTTTGTTGTTGAAGGGGCTGAATTTTACTCTTTACATCAATTTTTCCAGGAAAGTTACGAAACGGTTCAGACACACGCCCACGAAATCGGTGAGCGGCTAGAAGGGTTAGGCGGCGTTCCGGTTGCAAGTTTCTCGAAGCTCGCTGAGCTGTGCTGCTTTGCGCCTGAGCCAGATGGAGCTTATAGCTGTCGATCAATGCTGGAGCATGATTTAGTGGGTGAGCAAGCGGTAATCGATCTGCTGCGTCGGCAAGCGGCTCAAGCGGAAAGCGTGGGCGATCGTGCAACGCGCTACCTGCTCGAAAAAATCTTGCTGACAACTGAAGACCGGGCCTTTCACATCTCTCACTTCCTCGCGCCTGATAGCTTAAAGCGTTAGAGTGCTTGCTACGTTGGCTGTGTGTATTCCTCCTTGAATATCCATAATTTTGCGCAGTTAACAAGTTGCGGTTCTACTGTTCAACGTGCCGCCTCTTCTCTATTGTTCGAGTAGGGATTGCAATTCCGTTACTCAAATGACAGGGAAGAGATTTTTTGCGCTGTTGCAACTTCTTCTCAAGAAGTGAGAATAGGCTAATTGAGAACAAACGTCAAGACTTGTTTGAATAAAATTTGATCGCAAGCTAGGAGACGCGACAAACTAGCTAAAGCCGCGGTCGCGGGACTTACTTTCCCTGTGTCAGAAGTCGTGTCCAGATGTGGAACGGACTAAGAAATCTACCGATTAGAAATTGCAACTCGCAAGCAGCAACCAGATCTTCAGAGCCGCGATGCTTCAGTTTGTGAGACACGATTTTTCGGAGATCGTTAAGCAGCAACAGTGGGAAGACCAAAGGACGCTGCCAAACCGGATAACCGAGCATTCGGAAGCGATGCTGGCTCAATCCCGTTGATTTGAGAAACTTTAGTAAATATGCGGCTTCTAATCGCCACTTTGGAATGTAGTGATAGATGTGCATCTCCGGGTTGTACCATACTTCCCAACCTGCATTCCTCATGTGGTGAAGCGCTTCAATATCCTCCCCTTTGGTCACTAATGATCCCTTGACCGGCCCCTGAAAAATCAAATTTTCTGGGACATGATCAAGCCATGCTTGCTTACGAATGGTTAATCCAGCGCCGGGAGGTAAGCCTTTTTTGTAGGTGTCGAAGTGAAGCAGGTTTTTGCGTTCGATGATTGGAAAGTACAACGCAATTCGTCGGATATTTTGTGGAGGTTCAACTTCAAAGATGCCGTGAATCTGGCTTCCATAAGCCCCTACTTTTGGGTTAGCCCGTCCAAAAGCGGATGCAGTGGCGACCCAATCCTCCGCAGGAAGATTATCATCATCGAGAAAGCCGATTAAAGCGCCTTTTGCTTCTTGAATTGCACGCCGGCGAGCGATCGCGGCTCCCTGTTTTCGCTCAAGCACGTACCGCAGATCACAGGTTTTCCACTTTGACTGGTAGGCTTGCACAACTTCAGCCGTGTTGTCAGTGCTATTGTTATCGACAATCAGAACTTCCCAGCAGATTGATTCTGTATTTTGTTGCGATTGAAGCTTGTCGAGTAAGGCAGGGAGGCGATCGGCGGCATTAAACGCTCGAATCGCAACAGTAAAATCCAGTGGTAGCATACGGAGAGGCAAAATACAGGGACAAAGTGGCTGTCTGCATAATGTGCCCAGAAGCAGTATAAAAAATAGGACTCGATCGCGAAGTTCGACCAAGTCCTATGCTTCTTTAATTAAGAGATTTAGCCAGCAAAAATTGCAGTTTTCGCTTGCTTGTTCAGCAGGACTTGTCCTTTACCGTCCATACTAAAATCTTGTCCAGGCTGATAGCCCTGCGTAATCAAACGGCGATAAATCGTAACAGATGTAATTCGGCGAATTTCTCGCATTACATAGCCGGGAATTACATTCTCAACTGCCCAGCAGAATGCTAGTTGGTCTGTCCACACTAAGCGCTCCAAGCTGACGATGACCATTCCTGCAACCTCTCGAAGAGTGAGGCGGCTTCTAAGGTTTGCGATCACGGCTTTGCCAATCTCAGTGTTACGAGTTGCAAATGCACAGGTAAGTCTGCTCAATTCTTGTTCGAGGTCTAAGCTGGTAGTGTCGTACACGGATTATTTCTTCTCCCAAAGATTCAGCAATGTGTCGTTACAACAAAGGTAAGTTTGTAAGAGTATATCCTGGGATAGATTTACGATGCTAGATAAATAACTAGCGTAAAAAAACTTAACATTATTTGCTACCTTCAGGGCCTCATGCAGTACGGCAAAGCATTAGGTTTCTATGGACAGAAAGGCGTAAAACACTACGCGCTAAAAGCGGGTAAGTTGGGGGGGTATTGCGTTCAATCCAGTCAGCACCGCACCGAAAATGGTTTCACCCCTATCGAAGTTTGACGGCTAGAGCGATCGCCAGAACACTTCAATTCCCAACCCTGTCACCAATAGAAACGACAATCCCAACACTCCAGCCAGGGGTTTGCGATCGATCCCCGTTAACCACTCTGGGGCAGTTTCGTCATAGCTCAAAATCTCTGCTGCATCTAAACTCGCAATCATCCACACCCAGCCTGCATGAAGTCCCCAGGGTAGACCAATGCTGTTCTGGTTTTGAACGAACGCTAAGCACAGCACAACGCCCATTAGCGTTAGTCCCGGCAGTTGTGGGATATTTTCTTTGCCTTCCCAAATCAGGTGTAGGACTGCAAAAATCAGGCTGGAGACGATCGCGCCCCACCAGAAATCAGAGGCGATTTGACCAAAGAAGAATCCTCGAAACACCAATTCTTCGGTAAATCCAATCCAGAGTGCAAGTAACAGCGTCGGTAAACTTGCCGTGAGCCATTTTCGCCAGCTCTCAGGGTTCCAATGAATCCAACCAATCGCAGTTTGTACACCGAATAAAACCAGAATTCCGATCGCTCCGATGCCCAATCCGAGTGCAGTCGAAGTCAAAAGATCAGTATTCAAACTGATACCAAATGTAGAAAAGGGAACTCGCTTTAGCGCGGCAATTTTCCACAAAATTGGTGGCGCAAGCAGGTAAAGTGAAGCAACCAACGGCAATTTTTGTTGCAGTTCTAGCGGCGCGAAAGGTCTCCACTTCACAAAGAACGCAATAGGGATCGCGATCGGCAACCACACCAATCCCCAAATCAGAAAAAAGAATCCTATCTGAATAAATGCAGGCGCTTGTGAAAGACTCTTAACAAACGCACTTGCATCGATCAAGATAGGAAACAAGTTCATAATCAAACCCAATTGAAATGAAGTTGGAGGAAGAGCAATTAATTTGCCTCTCCTTCATCAACTGCACCATTTTTACTTGCTTTATCGCCATCAAGCTGAATCAAGTGAATGTGCTTATAGCCGAGTTTAATTTCAAACTCATCGCCAGGCTTTAGACCCATTGCTTTTGTATAAGCGGCTCCAATGACAATTTGCCCATTTTGATGAACACTGACGCGATACGTGGGTTCGCGTCCTCGACCATCTTTGGTGCCTTCTGGATCGAGAGGAAGCCCTTTCGCGACCAGCAAAGCATCGTAGAAATCGGTCAAATTGACTCGCGTTTGATTGTTCTTCGTAACGGTGTAGTAGCCACATCGCTTTGCCGTTTCTCGACGGGGCAGATGTGACAATTCTTTTACTTTTTGAAGTAGCGCCTTCCCAGTTAATGGGGCGGTTGCAGGTTCACTCATCTGCTACAGAATATCCCTTCGATTTCTGAAATGGGTATTAGCGTCAATCTTAAATGTTTGACTTAGTAAAATATATCCTCAAATGTTTGTTTTTGAACAGCGACCTGAAATAATTCGTTCTGGTATTAATCTTTTTGATTCATTCTTACAGTTGATCTGTGCCGTGCTTCTCGATCGTAATGAATTAAAGCATGCAGAAGACTAAACAATTCATTCTTCCCAATGTCAGAAAACAAGTAGAGTTATCCCGCAGAAACTGTTCAGGTGTATCGAAGTTTTAAACAGAAATCTGAAACGGAAAACAAGTTTAATACGATCACACCTGCCTTTAACGGCGGTGTTAAACTAGGTTTGGATCAGCCGTCTGTAAGCGTTCTGATTTGTGTCGCTCTTGGTTGTTTTTGCGAGGTTGGCAGAATGCAAGTCGTCTTTAAGATTGTCCGGCAGCATCAGAATGCCGCTCCACGGGTGGAATCATACTCGCTAGAAGTTGAGCCTGGAAATACGATTCTCGACTGCCTTAACCGAATTAAATGGGAGCAAGATGGAACGCTTGCTTATCGAAAAAACTGCCGCAATACGATTTGTGGAAGCTGTTCGATGCGAATTAATGGACGATCGGCGCTCGCTTGCAAAGAGAATGTCGGCAGTGAAGTGGCTCGATTTTCCCCGGATGCAGAAGTTCCAGAAATCACGATCGCGCCGATGGGAAATATGCCCGTGATTAAAGATTTAGTTGTGGATATGTCGAGCTTCTGGGCGAATTTGAAGGCGGTTGATCCTTACGTGAGTACGGCAGCACGTCAAGTGCCAGAGCGCGAGTTTCTCCAGTCTCCAGAAGAGCGCGACAAGCTGAATCAGACCGGCAATTGTATCCTGTGTGGGGCATGCTATTCGGAATGTAATGCGCGAGAAGTGAACCCGAATTTTGTCGGGCCTCATGCCCTAGCCAAAGCGTATCGAATGGTGGCAGATTCTCGCGACGATCGCACCGTTGATCGCCTAGAGCGATACAACGAAGGAACAAGCGGTGTTTGGGGCTGTACGCGCTGTTATTTCTGCAATGCAGTTTGTCCGATGGAAGTTGCGCCAATGGATCAAATCGGCAAGATTAAAAACGCAATTTTAGACAGCGAAACAGTTCAAGAAAGTCGATCGATTCGTCATCGCAGAACGCTAATTAATCTGGTCAAACAAGGCGGTTGGGTTGATGAACGGCTGTTTGGCTTAAAAGTAGTTGCCAATAACTTCAGGGACTTACCCGGATTATTGAGTCTTGCACCGCTCGGATTGCGAATGCTCCAGCGACGGAAGTTTCCGCTTGGATTTGAGAAGTCGGAAGGAACGAAAACGATACGATCGCTGATTGAATCTATCCAAGCATTTGAAGCACAATCAAGAAGCTGAGTTACAAACTAAACCATGACTGCTGAAACTCCCAAACCTGAAGTCCAAACCCCTGAAGAACAGCCAGCTTTCGGTTGGACACGCTATGCCGAATTGATTAATGGACGCTTTGCCATGATCGGGTTTGTTGCCCTGCTGATTTTGCAGTTTGTGACTCGTCAGGACTTCTTTACCTGGCTTGGCTTCTAAAGGTCAAGGCATTAAAAAAGGAGCGTTACATCAACGCTCCTCACTCTTTCTAATTCAGTTCAGCTACTCGCCCCATCCATCCTTGCGATTTGAATCGATCGGGCGGTATTCCACATACCCAGCATCATCGGGCTGGTTAATATCTTCGATCGCATTATTGCGACGCGGACGAGCCGTATTTCTCGGAGAATTGCGACGAGTCGGACGGCTACCCAAATCCTCACGATCGCTAGAAGCTTCATTCCGGCTGCGCGTATTGCGGCGCTCCGCAGGGCCTAAGCGTGGCTCATCAGCGCGAGTAGGACGGGAACGAGCAGGACGATCGTCAAACTCATCGTCCCGCTGCGGTCTTCTGCGACCTTCTTGAAGGGGTGTCCGGGTTTCGCGATTTGCGAAGCTCACTGTGTATTCATCTTCCTCGAATGCAGCACGATACTCTGGTGCGACCGGACGATCAGTATCCACGATCGGAGTCGTGCGTTTTGCTTGCTCGGTCGAAATCTGCCGCAGCCTTAAATTCTCAAACACAAAATAAACAGCCGCCCCAGTCAGAAGCACCTGCCCAAACTGCATAATCGGGTCAAATCGCCAGCCGTAAAAAATCAAAATCAAACCGCAGAGCAAACCGACTGCCGAGAAGAAAATATCGGTATCACGGGCAATCTGCGGACGAAACGATCGAACTGCATAGAGCGCAGTTCCGCCCACCGCCAGGATGATCCCAGAGATACTTGCTAAATTGAACTGAAAATTAACCATGTCCGGTCTCCAAGGATAAGTCCTATGTTAGCGGCTTCCTTCCAATTTCTCCACGAAAATCCCGCTTTGGATCAGCAAAAACCTCAGTCTGATCCGCAAGCGTCCAGGCTCTGAGGTTTGGTTCTAAGTATAACGGGTCGAATCAAATTGATCAGCAAGTGCGATCGCACCCTTAGGAACGTTGAATTTTATCTTTTTGGCTGACAAAAATGAGAAAGGCGGTAGCAGGAACTACCACAATCACAACGCCTGCAAGCAGGCTGAGTAGAAAATTCATCAAAGAAGGAGTCATATCGCTTTGTCCTTATCAACAACACGCAAGTCTTCATAATTTTAATAGTTCGTCATCTATTTGTATAGCGGGGAGATCAAGAGTTGCGATCGCCGCATCCGAAGGGCGCTTCTCGATAAAATAAAGTTACAAAGCTTAAGGATTAGGTTTATGGATGTGACCACGATCGCGCTTGCCGCTCTTAGTATTTTGCTTGGTGCGATGACGTTTCTGTTTATTTTCAGAATCGTCCTGACTTGGTATCCCCAAGTAGAGCTGCAAAAGTTTCCGTTTAACTTGGTGATGATTCCAACCGAGCCATTTTTAGCGCCGACCCGGAAGATGATTCAGCCGTTGGGTGGCGTGGATATTACTCCTATCTTGTGGGTGGGAATTTTTAGCTTGCTGCGTGAATTGTTGCTAGGTCAGCAAGGCATTTTGACCATGATGTTTTAGCCACACGGCTGAGCCGCCCTGAACTGGAGTTCGGGCGGATAGCGTATTCAATGCTCTATCAATCTTTGGGGGGCATCATGACTTTATCCACGAAGTTGGTATAAATGTCGCCTCTCTGAAATTCTGGGGTTTCCAGAATTCGCTGATGAAAGTTGATCGTCGTGGGTAAGCCTGTGACGGCGCATTCTCTAAGAGCGCGTTTCATTCGCAAAATCGCAGACGGTCGATCGCTGCCCCACACAATCAATTTGCCGATGAGCGAATCGTAATAAGGCGGAATTTCGTAATCGGTATACACATGCGAGTCCATCCGAACGCCTGGCCCGCTTGGAGGGAGGTACCCGCTAATGCGGCCGGGACTAGGGCGGAAATTGTGATCGGGATCTTCAGCGTTGATCCGGCATTCGATCGCGTGTCCCCGCAGTTCAATTTCTTCTTGAGTAAAGCGCAGGGGTTCACCTTGAGCAATGCGAATCTGTTCCGCAATCAAATCAATCCCTGTAATCATTTCTGTGACCGGATGTTCCACCTGAATCCGGGTGTTCATTTCCATAAAGTAGAAGTCACCGGAACGATCGAGCAAAAATTCCACGGTGCCTGCGCCGACATAGTTAATTGACTTAGCAGCCGCGATCGCCGCCGCTCCCATACGAACGCGCAACTCTGGTGTAATCGCCGAGCTTGGGGCTTCTTCTAATAATTTCTGGTGTCGCCGTTGGATCGAACATTCGCGCTCTCCCAGATGCACCACGTTGCCGTAAGTGTCGGCAAGAATCTGAAACTCGATGTGGCGCGGATTTTGCACAAATTTTTCAACATACACCCCTGCATTACCGAACGCCGCTTCGGCTTCTCCTTGCGCTGCGTGAAATAGCTTGTTAAGTTCATCGTCGCTAGGAACCAGCCGCATTCCTCGTCCGCCACCGCCAGCCGTTGCTTTGATAATCACGGGATAGCCGATCGCTCTTGCAATCTCTCGCGCTTCGTCTTCGCTCTGAACTAGACCCTTGCTTCCCGGAACTGTAGGAACTCCTACACGCTGCATGGTTTTCTTTGCAGTAGATTTGTCTCCCATCGCTCGAATTGAGTCTGGAGAAGGCCCAATAAACGAAATTTGATGGTCGGCACAAATCTCAGCAAATCGAGCGTTTTCTGCCAAAAAACCGTAGCCCGGATGAATCGCAGTAGCGTTACGAGTTAGAGCAGCCGCAATAATATTGGGAATGTTGAGATAACTTTTACTGCTAGCAGGTTCGCCAATGCAAACAGCTTCGTCGGCTAACTGAACGTGAAGCGAGTTGCGATCGATCGTCGAATGCACGGCAACAGTCGCAATTCCCAATTCTTCACAGGTGCGAATAATTCTTAGGGCAATTTCCCCCCGATTTGCAATCAAAATTTTTGAAAAGCGCATATCAATTAGCCTAGATCCCGTAAATTGTAGGATAAAGCCAATGGGGGTGCGTTGCGTAGATTTTTGCAAGGTTCAAGGACAATCGCAGGCTGGAATCTGCCGCATCACCGCAGGGGCAAGCGCTGACCACAAGGGTGTATTAATGCTTGCAGCGTCGAGCGCTTCGGCTGACCAAGTGTTACAAGTGCGTAATGCAGAGTAGTCTCCGATCGCGGCATAAAATCCGTCAGTGGTCGCGGCTCCGGACTTGATGTAGATTAGTTTGTTCTGAGCGTCTCGCGCAAAGGAATTTTGAATAAATCGGACAAAGCTGAGGTATTGTTCGCGATCGAGTCCCACGCATTTTGTGCCTTCCGGTCGAGTCGCGTAGCCTTGAACATACATCACCGAAGCGTTTCCGGGCCTAAACAAAACCCTACCAATGTCTAATACATTCATCTGTGACCAGTCAGGAACCTCGGTATACCAGATGCGATCTCCCCAGCCCATTTTGAGATAGCGATAGTTTTCGTTGGTATCGCTGCCAATTTGCTTCAGATTAAGAAATTGCCGCCAGTCGTAAACGCCATTATCAACCTGCATAAGCAAGTTAACGTGCATCGCATCGCCTTCTACAAAAATGCGATAAGTTTGATCTTCGCAGTTGGCAGACGGAGTCCAGCGGCGGGGGGTAAAGTAGCCGATCGTTAACCCTGCCGCCAGTAACAAAACTCCACACAATACGCCCTTACTGAAGCGAACAAACGCAGTACGATACTTCATGAGACTTGAGGATAAACACTATGGGCAGAAAACCAACTCCCACTGAAAAAAGAGTGAGGCTATCGGGGGTGAGTTGGCAATCGTTTGAGGCACTGCTAGTCGAATTGGGGCAGAGCCGCACGGCACGTTTAACCTACGACCGTGGCAAGCTGGAGATGATGACTCCACTTGAGGAACACGATCGCTGTCTGCGGCTGATCGAGTCGTTGATTTTGGTTCTATCAGACGAACTGTATCTCAAAGTTTATGCGATCGGTTCTGTACTGCTGACACTTCCTGATCTGGGCCGCGCTATTCAACCGGATGCAGCTTATTCGCTCCAAGAAGTGCGGCTTCAAAAACGGGCAGAACTGGATCTGACTCAAGCCAATCCGCCAGATTTAGCGATCGAAGTGTCAATCGGCAGAGGATCACTCGATCGTGAGTCGATTTATGCTTCGATGGGCGTACCAGAGATTTGGCGTTACACTACGACCGTCGGCGATGATGTGCTGAAGGGAGAGTTGCAAATTTATCAGCTTCAGGGCGATCAGTACACCGCGACTACGCACAGTAAGTTATTTCCTGCCTTACCTGGAAGTCGAGTGCAGGAGTTTTTAGAGCAAAGTGATACGATCGGCTTAGCTCAAGCGCTAATCGTGCTGCGAGAATGGAGCAAAGAGCAACTTTAGCCGCAATCAAGCCGCAAATAGATTCAAGACTTTAAGGCTTCAATAATCTTGATGTTGGCTTTGGGGAATGGAAATTCAGGAAGTTGATCGACGGTCACCCAGCGAATTTCTTCGCACTCGATCGGCTGAGGTTCTCCAGAGACATAGCGGCAATGATGCACATTCAGCGTCACTCGAAAATGAGTGTAAGTGTGATCGACGGTGATTAAATGCTCGCCCACTTCGATCTCGATGCTTAGTTCTTCTTGGATTTCGCGTTTGATGCACTGTTCGATCGTTTCTCCGGGTTCAACTTTGCCGCCCGGAAATTCCCACAGCCCGCCAAGTAAGCCTTCTGCTTTGCGACGATCGATCAAAATTCGCTGCTCATTCCAAATCACCGCAACTCCGATCATCTTATGCGGAAGCGGCGCACGAGTTTCTGACATAGGAAGCTCCGTCTGAACTCCTCGATTGTACGCCTCACAGCGCGATCGCCACGGGCAAATTAGGCAAGCCGGATTTTTCGGGGTGCAAACCGTTGCGCCTAAGTCCATCAACGCTTGATTAAAGTCGCGCCCGTTTTCAGGATCGATCAGCGCTTCGGACATCTCCCAAAGTTGCGACATTGCCCGACTTGGTGGAACTTCCAGCGCAATCAGTCGGGCTAAAACTCGTTTAACATTGCCATCTAGGATTGGCAAAGGCTGGTTGAAGGCTGCGCTGAGAATTCCGCCTGCGGTGGTACGTCCAATTCCCGGCAGTTTTAGCACCGTTTCCAAATCGGTTGGAAACTGTCCTTGCTGTTCGCGTAAAACTTGTTGGGCTGCGCGATGAAAGTTGCGGGCACGAGCATAATATCCCAAACCTTCCCACGCTTTCAGGACGGTTTGCAGATCTGCATTGGCGAGGGATTCGATCGTCGGAAACTGTTTCATCCAGCGATCGAAATACGGAATCACCGTTTTTACCTGAGTTTGCTGAAGCATGATCTCAGAAACCCAGATTGCATAGGGATCGCGAATCTCGCGCCAAGGCAGTGATCGCCCTGACTCGGCATACCAACTCAGCAGCGACGATCGCAGTTCAGAAGTAGCAAAACTCGGCAGAGGAATGATCCCTGCCGAGAAAACACGATGCGATCGCTTATTCGGCATCAAGTGACGCAAGCGACTTCTCAAACGCTAAGCGCTGTTCTGCGCTCTTGAGGAAATAGCCGCTCATCATCGCCGAAGCCAGCAGGCGACCCAAAGCTTCGCGACTTGTAGTAATCGTCACTTCAAAATTCTCAGGCGGAAGACCACCCAACAATCCGATAATATTGCGCTCCATCACTTGCAAAACTTCCGGCGATGAAGGCTTTGAAAGTTGAGCGATCGTTTCAGGATCAAGCGACTGCACATACTGTAAGAACTTACCGTTCGCTTCGCCGACTCCACCGATAAACTCAGGAAGTTGATTGGATGTCTCGTTCACGATCTTCTACCTCACAACTGAGGATTGATTCAATAAACATACTGTAACAAACGCTAAAGACCCGCACAGTCGTTAGAACCGTACCGCCTAAGTTCGGAAATAATCCCTAGAAGACTGATGAAGCTTTCATGAAGATCACATCTATCCTCTGGTAGAGAAGGTAGAATTGCAGAGTATGAAGTGACGCAACTGTATCAAAAAACACCTAGATAGTATTAATATTGTTTATGGATAACAGTTCATCCGGAAAAACCCGCTAAACTTTATTTATACAGTGAAGTTAATTCACTGTTCCCTGGGTTAACTAGGAAAGAATCAGGGCTTCCTGCTAATCCGTGTCGAATTGGTTAAATTCTATATGCACATCGGGAGTGAGACGACCGTTCCGGAACGATCAACCCCAGTTTCTACAAGTGTTATTGCAAACCTTGTTGGGGCAGCGATCGCGCTGATTACGCTTGTTCTACCACTGTTTGTAATCGCCCATTACGCGCCGGAAAGTCCACCAACACCGAGTCCCACCCGAATGAGCAATTAAACTCAGAGAAGATCGGTTCATACGACTTGCTTGAGAAAGCTTTCATCAGGCAGAATGAATTAACCTACCTTTAATCCGTGGAATCGCTAAGATCGTCCCCATATAAGATAGGAGTTCATTCTGAGGCTGATCACATGACATCTTATGCAACCTCGTCCGCTAGAGCCGACATGAGCGAGTTACGCCGCTTGAAAACCCTCCTGCCTCCAGAACTACAAAGCTGGGTGACGATCGAGACGACAACTGCTGTCAATCCCCCCTTGATTACCAGCGAAGAAATTGGTCGCGACGAGGTGGAGATTCAAATCGATATGCCGAAATGGGATCAGCTGGCGATCGACCAGCGAAATCTTCTGTTTTGGCATGAAGTTGCTCGGATTCAAGCAGACACAATTCCCAAGGACGGTTGGGAAATGGCAGCCCTGGCGATCGGTTTGGGTGGCGCAGTCGGTGAACTCTGGGTTCAAGACGGTCTGCTGTTGCTGCTAGCGATGGGGTTATCTGGGTTTGCAGGCTGGAGACTGTACCAGAAGAATAATAGCGAGAAGACGGTCAAGGAAGCGATCGAAGCGGATGAACGAGCGATTCAGTTAGCGACTCGGTTTGGTTATACCTTGCCAAATGCTTATAAGAGCTTGGGTAGTGCGCTGAAGACTTTAATTGACCAAACTCCGAAGAAGAAATTACGATCGCGCTATCAAGCCCGACTTGATGCTCTGAAGAAGAGCGCAGCAAAAGCCAAAGCAAAAATGCGATCGGCGGCTCCCTCGGATTTTTAATTCAACCGCTTTAAGTATCAACGGATGTAACAGGTGTTGACCAAGCGTTACATCCGTTTTTTGCTGCGATCGGTATGATGGATCGCGAGGCGTTCTGAAGTACGTCAGCTTGAGGAGATAGCATGGCTTTTAATATCAATGCGCTTAATTTACCTGTCATTCAGCGTGGCTCAACCGGATCAATCGTGGGCGCATGGCAGCGATTTTTACAGGATCAAAATTACCCGATCGGAGCCGTTGACAATGGCTTCGGCAGTGTCACCGATAGAGTGACAAAAGATTATCAGCAAAAAAATGGACTGATTGCAGATGGAGTTGTCGGTCGGGGAACTTACACCAAAGCCTTATCTCAAGGATTTATTTTTCGCGTTGCTAACCTGACAGCAGCGATGTTGCTGAGCTACTTAAACTATGGTGGGGCAGAAGTTCGAGATTTACAGGTTGCGCTGAACGTGATTGGGCGATTGAATCCGCCGTTAACGATCGATGGCAATTTTGGTCTTGGCAGTACCAAAGGCATGGCGGAAGCATACAAGATTCTCGATGTGAATTTTCGTCCACGCTTGGATGCCCAGCTTTCAAACGCAACCAAGCAAAAACTTGGAGCCGATTATGCACCCGGATTGGCACTTCTCACCGAGTATGCGCGACGACAAAGAGTGCGATTGAGCGGGGCACAGTGGGTGAGATTTTTTCCAGCGAGTCGATCGATCGATGATTTGGCTTCTCCATTCCGCCAGAGAGTCCGAGCGTTTGAGAAAGCTTTGCGGGATGCAGGTGCTTCGATCGAGGTGACAAATACCTATCGCCCACCTCAGCGCGCTTACATGATGCACTATGCGGTGCAGTTAAACAATCGCAACATTGCTCCGTGGGATGTTCCGCCCATGATTGGAATGGATATTGATTGGGTGCATTACACGGATGCAGCCTCTTATCAAGCGGCGCGAGATATGGTGAATGCGTTTGATATTGGAGGCAATCCGGCGGCGCTAGTGTCTCGACATACACAAGCCTTGGCGATCGATTGGATTATCACTTGGAAGCCGCCGATGCAAATTCGGGATGGAAATGGTCGAACGGTGACGATCGGGACTCCGGCTGAAGGCAATGATAATGCTAATTTGTGGGATGTGGGTGCAAGTTATGGCGTGTACAAGCTAGAGTACGATCCGCCTCATTGGTCGGTGGATGGATATTGAGAATTGGGGTAAGCGATTTCCTGTTTCCAGGATGCCGTAACGCTCGATCGAGCAGCATCGGAAATTCGGGCGAACTTGACCTGCTATTTGTCCAGATGTTTTGTCCAGATGTTTAATACTTCCGCTCTTGAGGTTCAAACCGATTGATCACAACAGGCATATAGTTAATATCAATGCCAGCCGCAGAATAGTACGCCAATGTATGTTTCAAGAAGTTAGGGTCATCACGCTGAGCATAGTCCTCACGGCAATGTGACCCTCGACTTTCTTTGCGGTTGATCGCAGAAAATAGAATCATTTCACCCACTACGAACAACGATCGCAGTTCCAACGCTTCAATTAATTCGGTGTTCCAAACGGTTCCATGATCGTCGAGTCGAATTTGACTGTATTTCTGCTGCAATTCCCGCAGTTTGATTAGTCCTGACTGCATCACGTCTTCGGTACGGAACACACCGCAATGCTCGGTCATACAGTCTTGATACGCTTGACGAATCTCTTGAATGCGGTATTGTCCTGACTGCTCAAACAAAGCTTGAATCTGTTGTTTCGCATCTTGAATGTAGCGATCGACGTTCAAATCCGGTAGCTTGCGATTTTGGACAAATTGAGCGATCGTGGCTCCAGTTCTACGCCCATAGACTACACATTCTAGTAGCGAATTACTGCCCAACCGGTTCGCACCATGCACCGATACACAAGACGTTTCCCCTGCTGCGAAGAATCCATCGACAAACTCATCGGCTCCTGCCCGAACCTGTCCATCTGTGTTCACGGGAATGCCACCCATACAGTAATGCACCGTTGGACGCACAGGCATCGGTTGAGTTACCGCATCGACTCCCACTAAGCGATGCGCTTCTTCCCAACAGAACGGAACTCGGCTCATAATTTTCTCTTTGCCCATGTGCCGCAAATCGAGATAGACATAAGCGCCACCCGGACTACCATCGGGGTTAACCCCGCGCCCGGCTCGAATTTCAGAGACGATCGCTCGTGAGGTAATATCACGCGGCGCAAGCTCCATTCGGCTCGGAGCATACCGCGACATAAACCGCTCTCCCTCACTGTTAATCAAATACGCGCCTTCACCCCGTACCGCTTCCGAAATCAACACGCCGACCGGATACAAGCCTGTGGGATGAAACTGCACAAATTCCATATCTTCGAGCGGTAGACCTGCCATTGCAGTCATCGCTAATCCGTCACCCGTCGAAGCGTAATCGTTGGAAGTGGTGTTATAAACGCGCCCATATCCACCTGTCGCGAACATGACCGCTTTTGCTCGAACTATCTCGATCTGTCCATCGAGCAAGTGATACATGACTACACCTTTTGCCTGTCCATCTTCAAGGATCAGACGCATTACATACCATTCTTCGTAGATTTTGACTCCGTACTTCATCAAGTTGCAGATCAACTCATGCAGAATCGCGTGTCCGGTTTTATCTGCGGCGTAACAGGTGCGATTGTGCGAATGTCCACCAAAAGCCCGTTGAGCAATGCGACCATCGGGAAGGCGAGAGAATAACACTCCCATGTGTTCGAGATCAATCACCACATCGGGAGCTTCTTGCGTCAGAATGGCGACCGCATCTTGATCGGCGAGATAATCTGAGCCTTTGACCGTATCGAAGGCGTGAGCTTCCCAAGAATCGGTTTCATCGACGTTTTTGAGTGAAGCTGCCATGCCACCTTGAGCCGCGACGGAGTGCGATCGAATCGGGTGAGTTTTAGCAACCACAGCAACGCTCAAACCCGGATTCGTGCGGACAATCTCTAAGGCGGCACGACATCCCGCCAGCCCACCGCCAACAATAATGACATCGTGATCAATCATGGTCGCTCATCGGGGAATGTTTCGCATTTCCCATTGTGACGCGAATTGTGGCGCGAATCTGTGATTCTGTTAGTTTTTAACAGTTCTCTTTACAAACCAAGCTGCCACAGAGAGGGCGATCGCACCGATCGCGACAGGAAGTATCCAATTAGTTTGGGATTGAGGTGCGGGTGAGGCTTGTGGAGCTTGAGCGACGGGACTCGATTGTGGAGCGGCTCCAGCTTGAACGGTGACATCGTATGTGAATTTGAAGGCGTGGAATTCGTTGTTCGCTTTCGATGTGCCACTGATTTCTAGGGTGTAAATTCCCGCTTTGGGAAAAGTAATTTCTGCGCCTGGGATGCCTTTGTATTGTTCGGCTGAGATCGCTTTTAACGCAGGTTGAGCAATTGTTTGATTGTTCGATCGCACCGTTAGCTGACAGTTACAACGATCGAGCGGAATCACTTCACCGCCAGCTTTTGTTAATGCAAACCAAGCTTGTGAAACTTCTCCGGCTCTCGGATTGTGGTTCGGCTCGATGTGAAAAATAGATGCAACGTTGCCCTCGGTTTTAACATTGTGAGCGAGAGCAGGTGAAGCAAGCAGTAAAAAGGGAGTGAGATAAACCGATTTATTTTTTAGGTGCAACATACCATTTTTCCAACGAGAGCAGCGACCAGAAAAAGTGCGATCGCATCAACAATACGCTAATCACTGAAAAGAGAAGAACACCAACTCTAAAGCGATTACCAAAATCAACGCTGATTTCACCTAAGTAATTCGAGCCAGATAAACTCGTATGAATCGCAGCAAGAATCAAAGCTGGAACGCTCAACAAATGAATTTTTCGCCAAATTACACCAAGTTTAGAAACCGCTTGATTAAAACTGGTAAACGCTGCGGGTAACATTAACCCAAATGCTGAAATTCCCGACCACATTCCCGCTTGTTGAGTTGGTAGCAGAAACGCGATCGCGTTTAAGTTCCAGTTAAACGTATGGTCGAGATAATGTCCGATGTGGGCACAAGACAACACAAACGCCCCTACTCCTAACGCTCGTCGATACTGCAACGGAGCCGCCCAAATTCGGCTAATCGGTCGCGCAATCAGCGCTACCATTAGGCAAATCAGAGCTGCATGTCCGGTGTAATCGACCATATCGCTGCTTCTGAGTAATGTCAAAAGACCGATCGTCAAAGTCACCCAACCGCCCAATTTGAATAATTGACTTCTGCGATCGCGACTCAATGCCGACGCAAATAATCCGGTACTAAGCATCATGGGCGCAGTTCCCAACCCGAACGCCAACATCGTCAAAGCACCTTGAACCACAGTTCCGGTTTCAGCCGCTTTAATTTGGGCAGCGTAGAGAAAGCCACAAGGAATCAAGCCCCAGATCATTCCCAGCAGTGCAGGAGTCCATCCATTGTTCGATCGCGCTAATTCTGACATCAGCGAATTAAAGCGATCGTGCAATTTCCCCTGAATTGGATGCAAAATCGGAACACGCGGTAGCCAACTCGCATTAATATTCGACAGCCCAAACCAAATTAAAAGCAATCCGGTAACGATCGCCAATCCTCGTCTCAGTCCACTATCGATCCCCGCAAGTTGTCCGCCTGCAATTAGCACCGATCCCAACGCTCCGATCGTTGCTCCCACGATCGTGTAACTCAAGACTCTACCAAAATTCAGCAGTAGATTAAACCGAATTTGCTGCCATCTGGAACCGCGTTCGCGAGATAGCGAAAATGCCACGGTCAACGGGCTACACATCCCCAAACAATGACCGAAGCTGCCTAAAAATCCGACACTCGCAATCAACAGTAAATCAAGCATTTTTTCATGCTATCTCATGCGAAGCGCACAGGTAAGCCATCTTGAAACGCTAGCAATTCTCCCGGCTCGATCGTTGTCCATGCTTCGTTATCGGTTAACGGAGTCGTCGCGATCACGGCAACACGATCGCTCTTGTTCGTCAATTCCTGAAAATCCACCGTTAAATCCGCATCAATTAGATGTGCGGCTGCAAACGGAGCTTGCCGCACAATGTAGCAAAGCTTGGTTGAACAATGCACAAAAAAAGTTTCACCGTCTGAAAATAGATAGTTAAACGTGCCATATTTTGCGATCTGATCCGTGACCGATCGCAGCACCGGATACAACTCGGTTGAACTCGGTTTTTCGATCGGAAAGGTCTGCCGCAACGTATTCAGAATTAAACAAAACGCTCGTTCACTATCTGTTTGTCCCACAGGGCGATATATTCCGTCGGCTTCCGGCTCGAAGTTTGGCAAATCTCCGTTGTGTGCGAATACCCAATATCGTCCCCACAATTCCCGCTGAAACGGATGGCAATTTTCTAGCGCGACTCTTCCGAAAGTGGCTTTGCGAATATGAGCAATCACATGAGTCGAATGAATCGGATATTTACGAACTAACTCAGCTACCGGAGACGCGATCGCAGGCTTGATATCGATGAACGATCGCACTCCCGCTCCTTCAAAAAACGCAATCCCCCAGCCGTCCTGATGCTCATCGGTTCGACCGCCCCGCGCAGAAAATCCCTCAAACGAGAAGCAGATATCTGTGGGAACATTGCAATTCATTCCGAGTAATTGACACATACCTCGCGTTCAGAATCTCCGTAAAGTTGTTGGAATAGCACAGAGTTTTGCGATGCAATCGAGCTAGATAGTGTCTCAAGCGCGTGGCAAGTTAAGTTCGGACTGTGCTTCAACGATAAAGCCAAACGCGCAGCAATGACAATAATTGCTCAGTATCAACAGGCTTCGTAATGTAATCAGATGCGCCTGCTTCGATACATTTTTCTCGATCGCCCTGCATTGCTTTTGCGGTGAGCGCAATGATCGGCAGCGATTTAAATTGCGGTTGTTCTCGAATGGCGCGGGTTGTCTCATAACCATCCATTTCTGGCATCATGATATCCATCAGAACGACATTTGTATCGGGATGGGCTTGTAGCGTTTCAATGCCTTCGCGCCCATTCTCAGCGTAGAACACTTCCATCTGCTGACGTTCTAGCAAGCTTGTCAATGCAAAAATGTTCCGCATATCATCATCGATAATCAAGACTCTCTTGTTTCCTAAGACAGAATCGGCTTGATGCAGGTCTTCGAGGATTTGGCGTTTGGGCTGCGGTAGGTTCGCTTGCACACGATGGAGAAACAGTGCGGTTTCATCAAGTAAGCGTTCGGGCGATCGTACATCTTTGATGATGATTGTCTCTGCAAGGCGTTTTAGCTGCGTCTCTTCTGGGCGGGTTAGTTCTTTGCCGGTGTAGATGATGATGGGAATTTTAGATAAAGCATCGTCTTGCTTGATCTGTTCGATGAGATCGAAACCGCTCATATCCGGGAGTCCCAAATCCATTACAACACAGTCAATTTGCTGTAAGTGTAATGTTGATAGCGCATCTTTTGCTGTGTAAGCAGCAATGCTATTGACATCTCCGTTGCCAATCAGATCAATGATGCTTTGAGCTTGTACAGTGTCATCTTCAATGATTAGCAAGTTTTTAACGCGCCGATCGATAAAGCTCTGAATTTCACCGAACAATTGAGTTAAGTCATCAGAAGAAACAGGCTTTTGCAGATAAGCGATCGCGCCCAATTGCAATCCGCGTTGGCGCTGGTCGTCGCTCGATAGAATGTGAACCGGAATATGACGCAGTTCTGGATCACGCTTTAAGCGATCGAGGACTGCCCAGCCGTCCATATCGGGCAAATGTAAATCTAGTAGAATTGCACGCGGTTTGAATTGTTGCGCCAGTGCCAATCCCGATTGACTCCTCAAGGCTGCAAGTACCTTAAAGCCCTGCCGTCGTGCAATATCTGTGAGAATTTTAACGAAGTTCACATCGTCTTCGATGATCAGTAGCACACGATCTCCCCCGTGAATCGAAGCACGATCGTCTGGAACTTCTGAAGTCAGATTGAGCGTTGGTGCAGGACGAGACACCGGAGGAGTAACGGTCTCTGGAGTCGTCGCAATTGGATCTTGAGTTTGAGGAAGGTAGAGTGTGAAGGTACTCCCGCGGTCGGGTTCACTGGTCACTTCAATAAAGCCACCCAGTCGATAGGCTAACTCTCGACTAATCGACAGTCCTAAGCCTGTCCCCCCAAACTTACGGCTTGTTGTGCCATCAACCTGCTGAAATGCTTCAAAAATTAGCTGCTGCTTCTCACGCGGAATGCCAATCCCGGTATCCTGCACTGCAAAAAAAACTTTTTGATCCTGAGTTGAACCAATCCGAACGGTGACGCTTCCTTGTTCCGTGAATTTGAAAGCATTGGCGAGTAGATTCTTGAGAATCTGCTGAAGACGTTTGCTATCCGTTGAGATGACTTCTGGTGCTTGAGGATCACGCTCGATCGAGAACGCGAGTTCTTTACTGCTGGCAATCTGGCGGAAGGTGCGATCGAGACTCCGTTGCAGATCCGTGAGGTTAAGCGGTTCAATGTCGATCGCAATGGTTCCCGATTCAATCTTGGCAAGGTCGAGAATGTCATTGATCAACGTCAGCAAGTCATTACCAGAAGAGTAGATTGTTTTGCTGTATTCCACCTGCTTGTCGGTTAAATTCTGGTCTGCGTTGTCACTGAGGATCTTTGCTAGAATCAGCAAACTGTTGAGTGGTGTTCTCAACTCATGCGACATATTCGCCAAGAACTCCGACTTATACCGGGATGAAACTTCTAACTGCTCTGCTTTTTCTTGCAGTGCCAGCATCGCTTGATCAATCTCACCGTTTTTCTGTTCAACTTCGCGCTTTTGTGCAGCTAAGAGTTCTGCTTTTTCTTCAAGCTCCTCGTTAAGTTGCTGTAGCTCTTCGTTGGAGACTTTTAGCTCCTCTTGTTGTTCTTGCAGACGGAGTTCTGATTCTTCTAGAGCACGGGTTTGATCCTGAAGCTGTCGATTGCTTTGGTAAAGTTCTTCTTGCTGACTTCGCAGTTCTTCTGCCAAAGCTTGTGACTCTTTGAGTAACTGCTGCGTTTTTGCATCCGATGCGATCGCTTTTAACACAACCCCGATCGTTTGTGCTAATCGCTCTAATAAGGTGAGTTGAACCTCTGTGAATCGCTGAAAGGATGCTAATTCGAGCACCGCAACGACTTCGTTTTCAAACAGCACGGGCAAAACAATCACATTGATTGGGCTTGCATCTCCTAAGCCCGATCGAATCCGAATGTAATCGCTTGGAACATCCGTTAAAAGAATGCGTTGCTTTTCTAGCGCACATTGTCCGACTAATCCCTCGCCTAAGTGAAACTGATTCGATAGCTGTTTGCGCTCTTGATACGCATAGCTACTTAACAGTTTGAGTACAGGTGGCGATAGTTCTGTATCCATCATGTAAAATGCGCCATGCCGAGATCCCACTAACGGAGCAAGGTGCGATAACATCAATCGCGACACCGTTTCTAAGCTCCGCTCTCCCTGAATCAAGTGGGAAAATTCTGCTAAGTTAGTCTGTAACCAAGTTTGGCGATCGCTCTTTTGCAAACTATCGCGCAAACTGTCTACCATTTGCCGCAAGGTGCGCGTTAGAATGCCAACTTCGTCTTGACGATCCAGCCTGGGCAGTTGTGCTGATAAGTCGCCGTCAGCAATTCTTTCAGCACTCCGTGAAACTTGGGTTAAAGGGGTTGAGATATGGCGATTGAGCAAAACACCCAAAATTGCCAGCAGCGTAAACGCAAGCGGCATCCCGATCGCAATGCTATCCAGCGTATTCTGTGCGGCAATATTGGCATTTCTGGATCGCTGATCCAGTAGCCTTTGTTCTCGCACTTTCATCTGATCAATGACTCGTCGAATCTGATCGGTAACAGGCTTGCCGCGCCGTACACTATCATCTTGTATGACTGCTTGTAGCCCTCGCGCTCGTCTGAGGGCAATGCGCTCCTTCATCAGTTCGATGCGTTGATCAACTAGACCCGCTAACTGCCTTATATCCTGTTGTTGAGTAGGATTATCTATGGTTAGCTGGCGAACATTATCAATCCTTTGCTGAACCGTACTGATCGCGAGGTTGTAGGGCTGCAAATACGGTGTTTCACCAGTTAATAGATATCCCCGCTGTCCGTTTTCAGCTTCAACGATCAAGGATAGAATGTCTTCGAGTTCTCCTAAGACCTGATAAGTATGAGTGACCCAGCGTGAGGTTGCGATCAATTCACGGGTTCCACTGTATGAGACAATTCCGATCGCTGCGAAAATGGAGAGTCCGAGTCCAAATGCCGCTCCGATCTTTGTCCCAATTCGCAAGCGCTTCAACATTTTTTACCCAGTGCGATCGTGCATTCAGCGATCGATTGTCTGACGGTTAGAAGAATTGCCACATCTGACTTTGGGTAGAGAGGCGAGAGAGAATTGCTTGTCTCTCACCCCTTGTTTCTATTCTGGAACGAATTCTAAAGCAACACCATTCATGCAATATCTCTGTCCGGTTGGACGAGGGCCGTCTTCAAACACATGACCTAAATGCCCACCGCACTTAGCACAGTGAACTTCAACGCGAGTCATGAAGAACGATCGATCAACTGTGGTCTCGATCGCGTTTTCTAAGGGTGCATAGAAGCTGGGCCAACCTGTACCGCTATTGAACTTAGTTTCAGATGAGAACAATGGCGTTCCACAGCCTGCACAGGAGAAAGTACCCTTGCCGTATTCCTTATCGAGTGGGCTAGTTCCGGCTCGTTCTGTGCCGTGTTTGCGTAACACTCGAAACTGATCTGGGGTGAGCGAAGCTTTCCATTCTTCTTCGGTTTTGTTGATTTCAAATGAATTGTTTTGAGTGTTCATTACAGCAATGTTGTTTCTAGTGTTCTTAGTTTATTTTAACAAGTCCTCTAAATTTCCCTCGCAAGCATGAAGTCAGGAAAACGGCGATCGCGCTTGATTTGAGTGGTTTACTTCAAGTATGGCTATGATCAAGCGACTTCTGGGATATGTCAGTGTGTTAGTGCTGAGTTTGGGATGGATGCTGCCTGCCCAGGCGGCTCCGTTTGGGCAGGGCGATAACTTTGTCACAGCGGCGATCGATAAAGTTGAAGCGGCAGTGGTGCAGGTGAATGTGTCGCGCAACTTAGGTGGTGATGTGCCGGGTGCTTTAAGGCCGTTTTTGGGCAATCCGCAAGCCGGTTCTTCTTCAAGAGTGCTGCGGGGATTGGGATCAGGGTTTGTGATTGATCAAAACGGTAAGATTCTCACCAATTCGCACGTCGTTGATAATGCGGATACAGTCACCGTTTCATTTCAAGATGGACGCGTGCTAGAAGGCAAAGTGCTGGGTAAAGATCCGGTGACAGATGTAGCTGTGATTCAGGTGCAAGCTGAGAACTTACCTACGGTAACGCTGGGGAATTCTGATGAGGTGCGGCAGGGACAATGGGCGATCGCGATCGGGAATCCATTGGGACTTCAAGAAACCGTAACGGTCGGGGTGATTAGCGGGACAGAGCGATCGAGCGTAGATATTGGTGTTCCCGATAAGCGGGTGGGATTCATCCAAACCGATGCAGCAATTAATCCAGGGAACTCCGGCGGGCCGCTGTTAAATGCAAACGGTGATGTAATTGGAATCAATACGGCAATCATTCAGGGTACACAAGGATTGGGATTTGCCATTCCGATTAACACAGCACAAAATGTAGCACAACAATTGATCGCAACGGGAACTGTGACGCATCCCTATATTGGAGTTCAGTTAGTTGCGCTTGATCCGAATGTAAGAGACTTTATTAATCGCGCTCCCAACAGCCGTATGAAGGTTGAGGACGATCGTGGAATTCTGGTAGTTGGAGTCGGTCGTGGAACGCCTGCGGCAAAGGCAGGACTCAAAGCGGGAGACGTGATTCAAGCTGTGAATGATCAGCCGATTCAAAACGTGAAAACGATTCAGCAATTGGTCGATCAAGCAGGAGTCGATGGCAGTTTGAGTGTCAACGTGAAGCGGAGCGATCGCACGGTTGCATTGACGATTTCACCGGAGCAATTACCTGCGGTTGAGGCACAATAAAATTGAGTTGTAGGGCGACGCGATTAATCGCGTCGCCCTACAAATTCCGCAATGGTCATCAGGCGCAACATTCACCCATCAAATTGGTATAAAAAGACTCCTGTAGAGCGATCGCCGCAATCTGATTAAGCGTTCCGCCCTTGACATTAAGAGTGCTTTATCGCTAATCCAGCATTCGATCGACTCGATCGCGCAGCATCAACCGAATCAGTGATCGGAGCAAAAACACTCCCGTCACTGCCGCGATTGCAAATGCAAAAACCGCGCCACCGCTAATCTGACCAATCAGTAAAATGGCTCCAGTCAATCCCGCAAATCCTGAAATACACGCATACAGCAGTGCTCTCACCGAAAGATTAAGCGTTTTCAAGGCGCGATCGTGCTTCAGAGAATCGACCTGAACGCGGAATTCCCCTTCTTGCAGCCGGGTTTCGATCCGCTCGATTGCGCTCTGAGTTGGATTCGGTTTAGTCAATTGATACGCTAGAAAACTCTTCGCTTGCCGCGCTAACTCACCGACCCCACTCCCCTGCCGCGCTGGAAGCGTCGCTAAACTCTTCACAAACGGCTTTGCCGCAGACAACAAGTTATATTGCGGATCAAGATCCCGCGCCACCCCATCCAACGTAGTCAACGCCTTGATAATAAAAGTCATTCTTGCAGGCAGTCGGAAGGGCTGCTGCTCAAACACAGCGTAAAGCTCATTTCGTAAGCTCTTGAAGGCTTGCATTTCAACGGGCTTATCCGCGAAGCGCTCGACCAGCACATTCACAATCCGCTTCACCGGGGTCATATCTGCCATCGGCTCAACCAAGCCCATATCGACTAGGGTACTCACCACCTGATCCGTATCTTTCTTCAAGACAGCAAAAAAGGTCTGTACCATCTGATTACGATTAATCGGCTGCACTTCCCCCATCATGCCGAAATCGTAAAAGATCAGCTTGCCGTCGTGGCTCACTGCCATATTGCCAGGATGCGGATCGGCTTGGAAAAAGCCATCTTGCAGCAATTGTTTTAAGTAGGCGCAAATGCCCAAATGGTTAATCTCGCGTGGATCAAGCCCAACAGCAAGCAACCCTTGACGGTCGTTCACCTTAATTCCCGGCACATATTCCATCGTTAACACGCGACGAGTCGTGTACTTCGGATAAATCCTTGGAACGACAATGCGATCGTGATTCGCAAAATTATGCCGGAAGCGATCGGCATTCATCGCCTCCTGAATGTAGTCGATTTCCCGACCGAGAATTTCTGAAAACTCTGCATGAATCGCCTGAACGTCATAGTGTCGCGCACTGGGCGAGATGCGATCGATCCAGCGAATCAGTCGCCCGACAATCTGAAAGTCCATCGCGAATAGCTGATCTAAGCCCGGTCGCTGTACCTTAACAACGACTTCTTCACCGGTATGCAGTCGCGCCCGATGCACTTGTCCTAAACTAGCAGCCGCGATCGGAGCGCGATCGAACTCCTGATACAGCAGGTGCAAAGGATAACCGAGTTCGGATTCGATAATCGCGATCGCCTGGTTTGAGTCAAATTCGGGCACTCGATCTTGAAGCTGTCCCAATGCCTTGACATACTCCAACGGCAGCAAGTCTGCCCGTGTTGAGAGCGACTGTCCAATTTTGATAAAGGTGGGTCCTAAATCTAATAGCGTCCCCACCAGCCACTGAGCGCGGCGATTGCGGTGATGCGCGGACTGCTTGGCAATCTGCCGATCCCACCACAGATAAAACGTCAACTTTGCAGCCGACACGGAAATATCCACTTGTCGCGCCAGTGGAGAAGAAAGTTGCCGTTGCCAGCGTAGGGATTTGGGAGGGACAGCAGTTTGTAACATAACTTCAACCCATTATACCCATAGTGCCCGCACAAGCAGAAAAGCAATCCTGCCCGCTTTTCCAGATTCTAGACAGGAACGCGAAGAAAAGCTACGCTCCAGCGATTTCTAAATTCTGCGGCAGCATGATCGTAAAGCAAGTTTCGTAAGATTGGGAGTCTGGAGCCGCCACGCTAATTGCCTCGATCGTGCCATTGAGATGCTGTACCAGACTTTTAACCAGCGCTAGTCCCAATCCAGTTCCAGGCACGGCGTTTTGAGTCATCCCCTGACACCGACGAAATTTATCAAAGATGTGCGGCAGTTCTTCCTCGGAAATGGGCGAACCCGTATTTGATAGAGAGAGCTTAATTTGCTGACCCGGCTCCAGCGTCACCTCTAGCCCAACTGTGCTATTCGGCTCGGCGTATTTGCCTGCATTCGTCAGTAATTCCAGCAAAATTCGCTGAAAACTGGCTAAATCCGTATGAAAAACAGGCGATCGAGCAGGTAATTTCACATCCAGCGTCAATCCTTTTGCTGCCCAGCGTTGATTAAACGACTGCGACAACTCCTCGATGGCGTGTGGTAATTCGACCCGCTGAAGCTGAAAGGCAACCTGTTTAGTTTCTAGTTCCTGTAGCGCCAGTAGATCGTTGATCAAGCTAGTTTCTTGAGCACACTGCTGCTCCAGAATATTGAGATACTGATCACGTCGCTCAGGAGTCAGCGTCGCCTGCCGCAACATCCGAATCGCCAGCATCATGCTCGTTAAGGGTGTCCGTAGCTCGTGGCTGAGCGTGCTGATGAACTCGTCCATCCGCTGATTCATTTCCCGTAGCTTCTCGATTTGTCTGCGGGTGATTTCGTACAGTCGCGCTTGTAGCTCTAAACTTTGCTGAAGTTGCGCCGTTCGCTCTTCAACCAGCGATTCTACCTGACGTAGGGTTTCGGTCTGAATGATTGCTGCACTAATTTGAGCGCTCAAGAGTTCAACCAGCTCAATCTCTTCCGGGAGCCAATTGCGCGATCGACTCTGCTGAACGGCAATAAATCCAAGCAAGCGGTTTTTGCTTTCTAAGGGTACAAGCAGCAGTGCAGGCATTTTTGCCGGATCGAAAATTGCGGCAACGCCCGCCGCTTCTTCCGTCGCGATCGAAAATGCTGCACCATCTCTAAACACAAATGATTTTGCTGTACTGCGAAGTGCGGCTTGGCAAACACCGCAATCGTTCACCCAAAACGACTGGCTCAACGGTGTCTCGGTCTCTAAGTCCAGGGGCTGCCGCCACTCGCTGTCGATCATGACGCGCATTTTCGGCACTCGATTGCTGTTGGATCGCAGACTCTGCCGCGGGTCCCAAAACTTCGCCCTCAGCACAAACGCTCGATCGATTTCAAGCGATTCGGCTAATCCTTCCAGCGCCAATTGCTGAACTTGTGGCAGATCCAAAGAATTCTGAATTGCCATTGTCACTCGGCGGAGCAGCGCTTGATACTGCGCTTGTTTTGCAACTTTTTGTTGCAGCAGAATTTGTGAAATCGCGATCGCAACCTGGTCAGTAATCTGAGCTAAGGTGTCCATCTCAAGATCGCTCCACTGATGCGCCTGAGTCCACATCAAGCTCACAACACCATTGATCCGCCCTTGAAACCGAGTCGGCAGACTAACTACCGATCGAATTGGCAACGCTCTTGCAGCGTAATCAATTTCGCTCAGGGTCAAGTCGGAGATCAATAATCCTGCGCGTTCTAGAGTCGCAGATTCAAGGATTACGGAGTTTGACACAATCTCTTTCTGCTGGCTGGCTGTGAACTGCGAGTGGGCAAACCAAGCCATGAGAGATCGATCCAAAGATTCAGACTGAATTGAAATCAAGCAAGCTTGTGCGCCATAAGCTTCACCTAACAGCGCCGCTACTTCAGATAAAACGGCATCGGGCTGAGTCGCACGACTGAGCGCCTGAACTAGCTTTCGTCCGATCGTGGCTTCCACTGTGGCGAGAGCCGATTGAAAGGCATGAGAATGCGACACAGTTTCGAGAGAATGGGTAGACGCTGAGGCGAGCCGATCCGAATCAATCCGAATCATCTCATCTCTTCTTGTAGTGTTGACAACATCCATGACCTGCCCCACAATTTCCTGCGATTTTACTGTTTCCGATCGCGAAACTTTTGCTTGCATCTTGTCACATGCCTGCTTGCGTCACGTTAGAGAAGGTTCCTTCGCTAAGTTACCGTTGCTTAGTAAGGGAAACCGTGTTGCCCTGCATTGAAAAGGGAGATGGTCATTGCTTACCCCTGTCGCAATTCGCTTACTGCTTTATTGCACCATTGCTTTCAGATTACAATCTGAAGACTTTAACAGTATCCGTAAATTCCCCTGATTGCTCCCTCTAAATTGTTAAGTTCTCAAAACTCTATACGTGACGAAATCAAGCATAGATGAAGTGCGGGAGGTATTGTACCTGATGAATTGTGGATTTACGATTGATCTTCTCATTTTAATAGTACACTTGAACGAAATTCGCACTGAGTTTCTTCCCAACTATGAGCCTTAAGCCTGCTTCAAACCCGATGAGCGTTGTAGGTACAGTCAAGGGACCCGGTGAGAACGGCAACCAGTACGTTTTCATCACCTCTGATAATCGCCATGTCCGAATCGGTGAATATGTCTATTACGAAGTTCGCGAGGCGGGGGCAGTCCGTAAGATCTTGGGGAAAATCTCCGATCGTCGGCTGATCGACCATTTGCCCGACCGCATTTTTGCGGATACCGAGATTAGCCCAGAGGCGATCGCGGCTTTGGTCGGATTTACCTACGACAACCCAGAGATTTATGAAGTGAGCGTGGATGTGATCGGATATTTTGATCCATCGCTAGGCTTTATGAATCCGCGAAAAAGTCCTGACCCCGGTGCAAAAGTGGTGTTGGCAGACGATGCCATGTTGCGGCAAATTCTCAATCGTCGGCAACCGCAAACGGTGGGATCAGCGCATATTGGGTCGCTGCTGCTGCGGGAAATGGGGGCAGTGCCGATCGCGCTTGATGTGAAAGAGCTTGTCAGTACCCATATGGCAATTCTGGCAGGAACAGGATCAGGAAAGTCTTATACAGCAGGCGTTTTAATTGAAGAGTTGCTGTTACCGCACAATCGCGCTGCGGTTTTGATTTTTGATCCTCACGGAGAGTACGGAACCCTAGCAGAAATGCGGGGACATCCTGCGTTTGAGGCGGCAGATGGATACTCGCCAAAAGTCAAAGTCATGACTCCAGAGGAGGTGAGAATCCGCATCTCTTCGCTCGATTATTACGATATTTTGGCGCTGCTGCCGGAAATGAGCGATCGACAACAAGCGATGCTGAGTAAAGCATTTCGGATTTTGCAACGTCACAAGCGCGGCGACTATCGCTGGGGGATTCAGGACTTGATTGCCGCCGTGCGAGAGGCGGATGTTCAAGTGGATGACGACGGCAACGAGAAAACCGGATCGTCGGCTCCCGCGCTGGAGTGGAAATTAGAGAAGATTGAGCGATCGAGCTACTTTCATACGCTAGAGCATACGGTTAGTCCAAAGGAGCTATTTGAACCGGGACAAGTCACAGTTCTTCAAATGAACGAAATTAGCCAAGAAGAACAACAGGTCATTTGTGCAGCCGTGCTGCGGCAAGTAAATCACGCTCGAATGAGTACCGAGAAAGAGCTAATTTCACCTCAAGATGAAAATTTCTTACCTTATCCCGTGTTTATCCTGATTGAAGAAGCGCATCGTTTTGCGCCTGCCCATGAACCGTCTCGCTGTAAATCAGTGCTACGAACGATTTTGAGCGAAGGGCGGAAGTTTGGGGTAGGCATGGGATTGATTACACAGCGCCCCGGAAAACTGGATGCGGATGTGCTGTCCCAGTGCATGAGCCAGTTTTTGATGCGAATTGTGAATCCGGTCGATCAAGAAAGCTTGAAATATGGTGTAGAAGCAGCGGGAAGAGATTTACTCAAAGAATTACCCGCCTTGACCAAGGGACAGATTATTATTTCTGGAGCTTGTGTGAATACGCCTGTATTATGTAAAGTTCGCCAGCGTTTAACCAAGCACGGCGGGGAAACCTTGGATGCTCCGGCGCTTTGGCAAAAGCACTTTGAGAGCCATCGGATTCAAGAACGTCAAATCGAGCTTGCTCCCGTTGCGGTTCCGCGTCGATCGCAGACTGTTCGCGGTAGAAGCATTGATTAATAGCGCAGCGAGCGTGGCTCTACTTCACGTTCTTTAACGCAATCTGTTGATTCTTACGGTAGAGGTCTGCACGATTTCGCGCCACATCTGCACGCGGATGATTATCGGGCACTTGAGACATCAGCCGGGATGCTCCTCCCCACATTTCTGCGACCTGTTGCCATTGAACCGGGGTTTTTGCCTCTTTCGCGCTGTTTGCGGCTTGTTCTGCAACTCGCACCGCTGTTGCAAAGGAGTCACCATCCTGCTTCACGTTTGCAGTCCACTGGGGCGGCTTGGGTGAGACTTGCGGCTGCATCTGCGGGGTGGCAAAGAACTTACCTTGGCTCCAAGCATAAACTCCCCAACCTGTGAGCAAAATGCCTGCGCTGATCACGATACCGCCGAAGATGCCTTTGGTGAATTGGCGTTTCTCGCGCACGGCTTGGGGTGAAAGCGTCCTTGGTAAGTCATCGCGATCGCTGAAGGCTTCTCGTAGATCTTGCAGCATTCCCCGAATGAAATTTGGTCGTTTTAGAAGGATCTCTTGCGACCAGAGTAATTGTCCATCGGGATCGCGGTTGATTTCTTCAAACCAGAGCAGTTGCTGTTCTCGGACAATTCGGCTGTTAATGTTTACTCGTCGAATCTGGCGGGGTGAAATCGATTCGAGAATTTTGCGGACGCGCTCAGTGAGCGTTGCGCGATCGAGCTGGTCGGAGGTGGCTGCCTCGCATAAGAGTTGTAGCACTCCATTGGCAAAGATAGCGCGAGTTCTCACGCCAGAGCCTGCCAATTTATCATTCAGAATTTGAATGATCGCGGCGACGCTGCCTTGGTGGGCTTGCTTGTAGATATCATTGACCGCATTCACAATCATGAGATGAGTAGTTAACGAGAAACCCTGACTTGGAATTTACTACGTTAATATATCGCTTGTTTTGCATTTCAGAGCAAGTTTAACTGTCAGAAAAGGCGGATTCCTTAGCAAAAATTTGCTTTTTTACGAGAAATTGACCTCAGAATTTTTAATGTAAATGCCGAGAATCATTGAATCTACGAATCTGCCACAGATCGGTATTGAAACGATTTTGATTTTGCAGTTCCCAACGCGATCGATCGACCCAGAATTCAAACAGGGCAGTATTGTGGGCGCGTAATCTCCAAGATCTATCGCTTCCGAGTAATTGAGCGATTAAATGTTGCAAAATCCAACTGTGGCTCACAATCCAAAGTTGGTCTCCGTCGCGGTGGCGCTGCATAATTCGAGCGATAAATCGATGGGCACGATCGCGAGCATCATGTAGGGTTTCGGCTTCGGGGATCGGAATCCAATCGGGAGAAGTTTCTAATTTTCGGCAAAGATCGGGATAGCGAGATTGCGCTTCTGCCCAGGTTAATCCTTGAAAAATTCCGTTCTGAAATTCTTTTAATTCTTCGGCATATTCAAGCGGGATTTTTCGTGGGGTGGGTTCATCTTCAATCGGGCTTTCTAAATCGGAATCGATCAAATCGCTCACCGCAGCAGGTAGATGCGGTTCTTGAAAATAAGACAGCAGAATTTCAGTCGTTTGGGCAGCGCGTTTGAGGGGGCTAGAGTAAACGTGGGAAGGTCGCCAAGACTCAGCCCGCAGGTGTTTCGCGAGTTTTTCGCACTGTTGCCGACCAAGGGGAGATAATTCGTAATCGCCGTGACCTTGCATTCGTTTTTGGATATTGCCGATCGACTGGGCGTGACGGATAAAAAGGAGTTTGAGGACTTTAGACATGAGAAAATCAATCTTAGAGATGGGAAAGGATTGATGGGTAAATTGGGCGCGATCGAGAAATTTGGCGACCGAGTACAATTACAATTTCAAAAGTAAGCTACGGAATCCAGGTCAGTTTATGTTACTCAAATCTACGACTCGCCACATTCATATTTTCTCGGCAGAAGTACAAAATAATGAGTTGATCGAAAGTGATAAGGTTCTGACGCTGGATGTTGATCCAGATAATGAATTGGTCTGGAACCAAGATGCGCTGCAAAAGGTGTATAGCAAGTTTGATGAGTTGGTTGAGTCTTACAGTGGTCAAGCGCTGACAGACTACAACCTGCGACGAATCGGGTCGGATTTGGAGCATTTGGTGCGATCGCTGCTTCAGAAGGGTGAGATTTCTTACAACCTAGAGAGTCGGGTTTTGAACTATAGTATGGGATTGCCGCAGGTGAAACCGGAGTAGAGCGATCGAGCTTGCGCGGAAAGTTTCGCTTCGTTTCAGTAGGTTGCAGCTCCCTAAATCCCCCATGAATGGGGGATTTTGAGTGTATAGGGGCTGACTTAAGCGAGTGTAGACCGTTTGAAGAATTTGAAACTTCTCACATAGAGCTGATCTAAATTCTCTAAACTAGAGACAGCGTGTATTACCAGTAATCTGATGACGTTGCCGCCCGGATTGCGTTCTCCTGCTCTTGTTCAAACTCTGTCGCTTGTCGCTGATCCGATCGCGTTTTTCGATCGTGCGTCAGCCCGATATGGGGATACCTTTACCACGCGAGTTTTGGGGCTGAATTCCCCGCCTGTGGTCTTTCTTAGCAATCCTGATGCGATTCAAGCAGTATTTACGACACTGGCAGATGCGTTTGAGTTTGGTAAGGTCACGCACGTTTTTCGACCGTTGGTGGGCAACGAGTCGCTGATTATGCAGGAAGGTGCGCGGCATCAGCGACAGAGACAGTTATTGATGCCTGCATTGCATCGGGAGCAACTGCACAGTCAGGGACACTTGATTTGTCAGTTGACGCAGAAACGCATGATCGAGTGGAGCGTGGGAGAGACGATCGCCATTCGCTCTGAAATGTCGGAGATCTCGCTGCAAGTGATTCTTCAAGTTGTGTTTGGTTTAGTGCCCGGAGTGCGCTACGAGCGTTTGAAGCAGCTCCTCGCGCAATTGTTAGAAGCCATCACATCGCCGCTCTATTCGACGCAATTCTTTTTCCCGATGCTTCAGCAAAATTTGGGGCGCTGGAGTCCTTGGGGACAGTTTTTAGAGCAAATGGTGCAGATTGATGAGTTGATCTATGCGGAGATTGTCGATCGCCGATCGCAATCGCTGCAAAATCGTACCGATATTCTCTCGGTGCTGATGATGGCGCGAGATGAACAGGGCGAATCGATGAGCGATCAGGAATTGCGCGATCAGTTGATGACTCTGTTGCTCTTGGGACATGAAACCACGGCATCGGGTTTAACGTGGGCGTTTTATTGGTTGCATCGGAATCAAGAATCGCTCGATTGCTTGCGTCAAGAATTAGAAAGCTTGGGCGAAAATCCTGATCCGGTCGCACTTTCACAAGCGCCTTATTTAACCGCAGTTTGTAAGGAAGCGCTGCGAGTTTATCCGATCGCGCTGATCTCACAGCCGCGTAAGGTGAAACGAACGATCGAGATTGAAGGTTATACCTACGAGCCGGGAACGATTCTGATTCCGTGTATTTATCTGGCGCATCGGCGCGAGAAAACCTACGAACACGCCGATCAATTTAATCCCGATCGCTTCATCAATCAGAAGTTCTCGGCGTATGAGTATTTGCCGTTTGGGGGTGGGAGTCGCAGTTGTGTGGGAATGGCGCTGTCAATGTTTGAGATGAAGCTGGTGCTGGCAACGGTGCTCTCTTGGTACGACTTTGAAACGACGCTCGCTCGCTCAGTTCATCCAGCGCGGCGAGGAATTACTTTCGTGCCACCCGATACGTTTCGGCTGAAAGTGGTGCGAGATCGAGCAATAATCCCCGAATTGCTTCACAATCCGTAATAAACACGACGGAAATGCTTCACTTCATTACAAATTACAAAGGATGAATCCCTAAGTGCTTTAAGATCGGCTTAATGGTTGCCGACGTTTAGGACAATTGTTATGCCTGCGATCCAGTATCAGCTTCAGTCACAGCTTGATCCTCAAGGTCTCTATCAGTTTCTTCTCAGGTGTAAACAATCTATCTCTCAAACGGTTAATTCTTGCATTGCCAGCATTTCTTTGAGTGTTGAAGAGATTGATCTGCTTGCGGTTCTGGAAACATTGGTCAAGCCGGATCAAAAGCATTTTTATTTTGAGAACACAGAAGCAGTTTTAGCATTTGATCCGGTTTTAGAATTTCAGGCTGAAGGAGGAGATCGATTCACCCAAGTTAAAAGATTCATCCAAGCGACGTTAGATCAAACTCATCAAATTGGAGCGCTCGATACCGAATTTGCTGGAGCGCATTTTTTTTGTAACTTCTCTTTTTTCGAGCAAACAGCCGATCCATTGTTTCCAGCAGCGAATGTCTTTCTTCCTGGATGGCAAATTTCACGAGCTCAGGATCGATCGACGATCGTCGCAAATCTAAAAATTTCAGAGACTTCCGACTTAGAAACAACCGTAGAGCAAACGTTTCAAACCATTCAGAGAATTCGATCGATTAAACATAATGTGATTCGCTTGGCGATTGATACACCGAAACCTTTTTTCAAACAGCAATCTGTTTCGCATTCTGGGTACTATCAAAAATCTGTCGCCGCAGCGTTAAAACTGATTCAGCAAGAGCAGTTTAACAAAATTGTTTTAGCTGATGCTTTAGATGTCATCTCGCCATTACCGTTTAATTTAGTTGGATCGCTGAGTAACTTACGATCGCGCTATCCCAACTGCTACATCTTTTCAGCAAGTAACGGAAAAAATGCAGCCTTTATCGGTGCAAGTCCAGAGCGGTTAGTTAAGATTCAGCACGATCGTTTACTCACTGAAGCTTTGGCGGGTTCCGCTCCACGGGGTAAAACTCGCGCTGAAGATGCTCGACTGGCAGCCGCATTACTCAACAGTCAGAAAGAGAAACGTGAACATCAAGTTGTGATTGATTCGATCGCTCAACACCTCAGAAATCTGAATCTCACACCGCAATTTTCGCCGCCGCGATTGCTGCAACTCCCCAACATTCAGCATTTACAAACCCCAATTCGGGCTGCGATTAAATCTGATGTGCATCTGCTTGATGCAGTCGCAGAACTTCATCCGACACCTGCTGTTGCAGGCGCACCGAAATTGATTGCCTGTGAACATCTACGATCGTTTGAGGCATTCGAGCGATCGTGGTATGCGGCTCCGATCGGTTGGATCGATGCTCAAGGCAATGGCGAATTTGCAGTGGGAATTCGCTCTTGTATCTTGCAGGGGAATCGGGCGCGATTGTTCGCAGGCGCGGGAATTGTGTCAGGATCAGATCCAGAGAAGGAATTCGCTGAAGTTCAACTCAAACTCAAAGCTCTGTTGAATGCCCTCGTATGAACACTCCTGTAAGTCAAATTCCTCCGCTTGAGAATGGCGCTCGTTTATCTCGTCCAGAGTTCGAGCGCCGATACCCTGCCTCTAACATCAAAGAAGCTGAACTGATAGAAGGAATTGTTTACGTAGCCTCTCCTTTACGCTTTGAATCTCATGCTGAACCGCACAGCAATCTTAGCGGTTGGGCAGGAATCTATAAAACATTTACTCCTAGAGTTCGGCTAGGCAATAGCCCAACATTACGGCTTGATCTGGATAATGAGCCTCAACCTGACTTAGTGATGTTTCTTGAACGAGATGCAGGGGAACGAGTAGGGATTAGTGCAGATGGATATCTAGAGGGTGCGCCAGAGTTGATTATTGAGGTTGCAGCCAGTAGTGCAGCGATCGATAGTGGAAGCAAAAAACGGGTTTATCGCCGGAATGGAGTCCAGGAATATATCATCTGGCAATCCTACGAGAAGCGTGTGGACTGGTTTCAATTGGTTGAAGGTGAATATCGATTGATGCTGCCAGATGAAACAGGGATTATTCGATCAAGCATTTTTCCCGGTTTGTGGCTCAGCGTCGAGGCTTTATTAGGCGGAGACATGATCACCGTATTGGAAACCGTTCAGGCAGGAGTGAGATCGCCAGAACATCAAGCTTTTATTAATCGGCAATGAATTTAGATTTTCGGAATGTGAATACGCTTTGGGCTTCGGTTTTAGTCGAAACTTTAGCCCGATCAGGCTTAAAAACTGCAATTATTTGTCCAGGATCGCGATCGACTCCCCTAACGGTTGCATTTGCCCGTCATCCTCAAATCGAAGCGATTCCAATCTTAGATGAGCGATCGGCTTCTTTTTTCGCACTTGGAATTGCTCGAAGAACTCATAATCCTGTGGTTTTAGTCTGCACCTCCGGATCAGCAGGCGCGAATTTTTATCCCGCAGTGGTTGAAGCGCGAGAAAGTCGAGTGCCATTGTTAATTCTGACCGCAGACCGCCCGCCGGAATTGAGAAATTGCAACGCAGGACAAGCGATCGATCAGCAAAAACTATTCGGTTCCTACGTCAATTTCTACACAGAGATTGCAATTCCTTCAACAGAATTATCAATGCTGCGATATTTGCGTCAAACAATGCTCAATGCAATGCAGCAAACTCAATATCCGATCTCCGGAGTTGTTCATCTCAATTTGCCGTTTCGCGAACCCTTAGCCCCGATCGAACAACCGGGAATGTCGATCAATATTCCCAATGATTTCTTCGATCACATTCACCCTAAAGTTTCAGCACAATCAAAGTCTCTCATGAACGGGGGATTTAGGGGGCAAATCAACCTTGCCGGCCAACGCGGAATTATCATTGCTGGAGTCGCTCAACCAGAGTCACCCAACCAATATTGTGAAGCGATCGCTCATCTTGCCAAATCGCTCTCGATGCCTGTTCTGGCTGAAGCGCTTTCACCTGTACGGAACTATGCCAGCCTCAATCCGTATCTAATTTCAACTTACGACACGATTCTCAGAAACAAAACTCTTGCTAAAAGCCTTGCACCTGAAGTTGTGATCCGAATCGGAGAAATGCCAACGAGCAAAGAATTACGGCTCTGGCTGAATGCGATTCAACCGACGCAAATTGTGATTGATCCGAGCGATCGTAGTCTCGATCCTCTTCACGGCAAAACCATTCATTTGCAATGCTCGATCGAATCCCTCGAATCACTTCCAGGCGTTGAGCCATCTGATTTTCTGCATGACTGGCTTAGTGCAGAATCGAAAATGCGGAGAACGATCGATCAGTTCCTGGCAAAAGAAACCGCTTTATTTGAGGGCAAAGCGGCTTGGATATTGTCACAATCTCTTCCGGCCGAAACGCCGCTATTCATTGCAAGCAGTATGCCTGTGCGCGATGTGGAGTTCTTCTGGAAACCTGGAAACTCGCAGACTCAGCCGTTCTTCAATCGAGGTGCGAATGGCATTGATGGAACCCTTTCAACCGCTTTAGGAATCGCGCATCATCAGCAAGCAGTCATGCTTACAGGAGATTTAGCGCTATTGCATGACACCAATGGATTTTTAATCCGCTCGCACTTCAAAGGACATTTAACCATTGTTCTCATCAACAACAATGGTGGCGGCATTTTTGGAATGTTACCGATCGCACCCTTCGATCCACCGTTTGAAGAATTCTTTGCCACCCCACAGAACATTGATTTCTCCAAACTTTGTCAAACATACGGCATAAAACATGAAATCATCGAACATTGGGAGCAATTGCGCGATCGCATTCAATCGCTTCCCAAGAGCGGCATTCGGGTACTTGAACTAAGAACCGATCGCCATGACGATGCCAACTGGCGCAAAACCAACTTAAGAACATTCGCGGACTCAATAGAACTATGACGATTGAATGGCATAGCGTAAAAAGTTACGAAGATATCCTTTATCACAAAGCCGACGGCATCGCCAAAATAACCATCAACCGCCCCCACAAGCGAAATGCCTTTCGCCCAAAAACCATTGTTGAACTGTATGATGCTTTCGCCAACGCCCGCGAAGATAGCCGCATTGGGGTGATTCTCTTCACAGGTGCAGGGCCTCACACCGATGGGAAATACGCCTTCTGTTCAGGCGGGGATCAAAGCGTTCGGGGACATGCAGGCTATGTTGATGAAGCGGGTGTCCCACGATTAAATGTACTGGATTTGCAGCGATTGATCCGATCGATGCCCAAAGCGATCATTGCGCTGGTTGCAGGATACGCGATCGGGGGCGGTCATGTCTTGCATTTACTGTGTGATTTAACGATCGCGGCTGATAACGCCATCTTTGGACAAACAGGTCCAAAAGTGGGCAGCTTTGATGGTGGCTTTGGGGCAAGCTACATGGCGCGGATTGTCGGACAAAAAAAGGCGCGAGAGATTTGGTATCTTTGTCGCCAGTACAACGCTCAGGAAGCCTTAGAGATGGGATTGGTAAACACAGTCGTTCCAGTGGATCAACTCGAAGCAGAAGGTATTCAGTGGGCACAAGAAATTCTAGAAAAAAGCCCGATCGCAATCCGTTGTCTCAAAGCTGCGCTGAATGCAGACTGCGATGGACAAGCCGGACTTCAGGAACTCGCAGGAAACGCCACCATGCTTTACTACATGACCGAAGAAGGCTCAGAAGGCAAACAAGCCTTTCTCGAAAAGCGCAAACCCGACTTTCGCAAATATCCCTGGTTGCCTTAAATTTTCTCTGAGCTACCACAATTTAGAGTTTTAACGATTTTGAACATTTAAGGGGTTCTTCACAGTCTTCCATAGCTCTGATCCCTCCCTAATCTTTTACTTCAGGTAACTATACGGTGGTAAAAGTAATCAACTTGTAGCGGGATGTGATACCAAATTGATTTTTGAGTGCTACAGATCTTGGAAGCCCCCTAAATCCCCCACTCGTGGGGGACTTCAAGCCAAATCTGTTTCGGATTCTCAAAGTCCCCCAGTATGGGGGATTTAGGGGACGAAGGATCTGTCGCATTAATAAATTGATTCGGTATGAAATGACTAGGATGGAATTGTTGAGCAATTCAACCTGAATCTGTCGAGCCTGGCAGATTTTGCAAGTGAGTTTGTTGGGAGACTGTGAGATGATTCGTTTGTTAGTTGGTGTTTTGGCGTTCGTGATCAATCAGGTCTATATCAATTACTACCGAGATGGCAATCTGTATATGTTTGATGAGTTCCAAGCCAGCAGAAAGCCTGAAGAGCGCCGTCCCAAGATCGACAATTTGTATGATGTCTTCATGGCAATTCGAGATGATGAATCAGAGCACATCAAAACCATGATTGCCTGTCAGCACCCTGATGCACAATTGACGCTACAAAGTCCGCATACGGCTTGCGCGATCGGGGGCACTGCATCCAATGAAGCCAACGATGAAGCTTTTGCTGCTTAACTTCAGGGCAGAGCTTCGCTGACACTAGCAGACTGTGAACAAACTATTTCCTTAACGATCGTCTGCATTGCTGCTAGCGTTACTTTTCAGTTTTTGAATGTGTTGCTTGCTAAGTATCTGCCGGAAGACGAGGACGGCGGTGAACTTTCTCCAGACGGTCGGGTGCTGGAAATGTTGAGTGAACACACCTTATACCGAATTAAACATAGAATGCGACAGATCATACTCAAAGTCCCCCATTCTGGGGGATTTAGGGGGCGAGAATCTGTCGCATCCACAAATCAATCTGGTATTAGAAGGCTGGCTCCTCACAGGGCGGCATGGATTCTTCTCAACCTATGAAGCATTCGTTCATGTGATTGATTCAATTTAACGTGAGCTTCACGTCCTCAGTTAAATCCTCAGTTTTGCCTGTCGTTGCCGCCTTGACAAAGCCATAAGCTTTCGCAACCCAACCCGCAGGAGCATCCCAGTATTCTGCTTTCGTCGCACTCACTTTTAGCAAAGCAATATCAGGCTCATCGAGTTCTTTGGGAAACCAAGCTTTGAGTTCTGGTGTCCAAAGTTCTTCCATTTTGGCGCGATCGCGCACCAGTTCCGCCGTTCCTGAGAGCGACACATAGCGCTGTTTGTCTGGAGCAGAGAAGCTAACATTCACCTGATGATGGTGATTCACTTCAGTGACTTTGTGCGAACTCGCATAGGTAAAAAACCAGAGATCACCATTGGCTTCGACTTCACTATTGACAGACATGGGGCGACTGCGAAGGCTGCCATCGTCATCGATCGTGGTTAACATACAGAAGTTAATGTCCTTGATGATGTCGCGCAGCTTTTGTAAAGATTGATCAGAGTCGGTTGCAAGCGTCATTTTGTTGGTTCCTTCTTAGCATCATTTCTCACAATGCCGTAATCGAAAGATTTTTTCTCAAACCTTTAGAGAGGAGTTTGGCTCTATCAATTGGCAGAGGTTGCGTTGGGATCGCTAGTTTTGGCTAAATACTGAGCAGCTTCTTGA
Organism: Leptolyngbya sp. AS-A5; assembly: GCF_039962495.1. NCBI lineage: Bacteria > Bacillati > Cyanobacteriota > Cyanophyceae > Leptolyngbyales > Leptolyngbyaceae > Leptolyngbya > Leptolyngbya sp. AS-A5. Next base: position 230,978 of record NZ_JAMPLL010000002.1, read on the forward strand.
AGCTTCGACATCTTACTTTCTCCACAAAGATATGTTTGCAGTGATGTATTTGCAGTGATGTATTTGCAGTGAGTAACCTAACAGTATCCAGAGGCTTGAGAAGCTGACAGAATATGCTTGTATTTGGCTATCTGCAACAGTACCCGCGTGGGTGATGCCAGAGCAACTCTCGATCAGCCACTTTAGATGCAGTTGAAGCAAGCGAACTGCTCACTATTGACCGAATCCCTGCTAGGAGGTCACTGGAATGGAAACCACAATTCCTATTTCCATCACGATCGTTGGGCATCCATTGATTGAATCAGTAACGGTGGCATGGTCAGCGAACACTAGCATGGTTCCGCAAGCGCTTTCTTTTCCATCAGAAGGAGGGACGGCAGAAGCTGAACTGACAAGCGAGAACCCTGCGATCGCTAGGATTCATTGTCAAGCTCAAGTGAACTTTGCCATCGCAAATTGGGAGGTCATTCACTGGGACGTGAACCAATCGGTGCAACTGGGCGGCGATCGTATTGTGATTGATCCGGGACAGTGGATTCAATCTCTCAATCTGCAATTTGAGGTTGCAGCCATTGAGACAATGAATTCAGTTGAAAGTGTTAATCGCAATCATTTGGTGGTTAACCTAAATTGGCAGTCTCCTCATCTTTCCCGTCCTGTCAAACTCTCACACCGACTGACACCCAATCAGAGCTGGGACGTGCCGTATCTGCTATTTCCTGAAGAACAGACAGTCTTTACCATTACTGCATTTGGTGTTGTCAATCAGCGCTTGGTGAAGATGTTGGCTCAGTCGCTTGAGGTTATGCGATCGCAAAAGCTCCCTTCAACATTGGTCTTGCTTGCCAAAGATCAAGAGCTTCAACTGTTCGATGCAATGTCTGTATAAAGTCGCTTCGTTTTTAGATACTTTACTTACCACAAACCCAGGAGGTTTTATGGTCTCTAGCCTGTCTTCCCAATATTGCGTTGCTTTGTCTGGTCAGAAATGGGATGTCGGTAACTTCACGCTTTGGCAAAGCTCAGATGATGATGTCATTCTGTTTAGTCCCAAGCAAGCAACCCTGGCACGAGATTTTAGAACGGGACGCTATCAAGCTGCAATTAGCCAATTTCGAGTGCAGAAAGATGGAGCTTACAAAACCGTTGGCGGTGGCGCACTGTTCACACTTTCTACAGGGATTGAATTTGATGCAGATACCTACAAGCAAATCGAACAGCAATGGCGCGATGAAGTTCTCAAATCAGGACGCGCAAAATCAAAAAATCCTCGCTTTGTTCCCTTAATCACTCGCAAAGGAACAGTGGAGTTGTTGATTCCCGAAGTGATTGGTAAAGCGAGCCAATCGACGATCGACAACAAAGAGTTCGGCGTGATTGGATCTAAGGTGTCTTTGCTGGCAAATTTGACGGCTGAAGGGGCACAAGCCTTAGCGCAAGCTGTTCGGAATCGGGAAAATACACCGATCGGTGCAATGGTTCGATATGAGTATCTGCAATCGATCCCGCAATGTATTGTCGAAGTGGACGTGAATGGAAGCCGCGTATTTAAGCATCTGTCGGCTCAGCTAAAAGCGAGCTACGACGGATGGTTCTATGGTGCCAGCTTAGATCTGCAAGCACAATGGGAAAGCATGGTGCGTAACGGTGCCATTGTTGTTAAGGTGCAAGGCTTGGATAAGCTGCCAGATGGGATGGAGGAGGTCAAACAAAACCTGTTGACGACCTTTATCGATCAAGCATTCAAGAACTTCTTCCCGATGCTATTTGAGAAAAAACCAGATGTTAAACCTGCTGAAGCGGGGAACACTTCTGGATGGTATGGTGGTGCAAATTTCGCGCTGAAATGGCGGAAAGAGTCGGATGTGACCAATCTTTCCTTGAAGATGGAGTTTAACGGTTTCTCCTGGCTTAAAGGTGCGATGGACACAGGTGCAACCTTCCTCTCTGAGTTGGATGCAAGCTATCTCAATGAGGTGAACACAGAGCTAACCTTCCCGTTACTTATGAGTGTTTCTCCTGATGAGATGGTGAAATCGGTTGCGCTGTCTTGTTCTGCAATGGAAGATGGTCGCCCCGTGATGATTCCAGCTTCTGATGTGTTTGGTGCAGATGTGACATCCAAGCAGTATCTGCTCACTAGCCAGAAACCTGATAAAGTACGGATTGACTATCAGGCGCAGATTGACTTCAACAATGCGAAGTTTCCAATCATCAATGAAAAGGGTTCAACAACCGGGGCGCAGCCTTCTATCACCATCAAACCTTCTGCTCGTCTGGGCCGAGTGAATATCTATCTCTATACCTTCGACAGCGACAATCAGATTAACCTAATGCCGGGTGATAAAGATGAATTAGTCGTAAATGTTTCGGTTGCAGGAACACATCTGAAAAATCCGATCAAAGAATCTGCTCGGATTAAGCCGTTCCCGAATGGAGAGCCGATTACGTTCACGTATCCAATGCCGATCGATGGCACTCAACCGATCGTCACCTTCAGTGCAATGGGAGTGATTGGCACCAAGTTAGTCCGCGCCAAAGAACAACCGATTACTTTAACCGAAGAGTCGGTCTTTATTGTGGTGGATAAGAACGGGGTGCGACTGATTTCTAAAGAAGCTGACCTGCCCGAAAGCGATCCGATCGCCGATCGTCTGCTTGCCGCAGGAACCAATCCGGTGATCAACCTGAGCGAATCTGAAAACAAGCAACCTGAATCTGAAAAGCCCGAACCTAACGGCAATGGTAATGGAGCCGCAAGCAAAAAAGCGATCGCTGGAACATTAACCGCAGTGGAGTACGGCAAATTTGGCCCAGCATTGTGGATTGAGGAACTCAGCGGCAGCAAGCAGCGAGTCATGCTGCATGATGTGGAAGAAGCTGATCCGTTTGATGATGAAGGTCGCAAGAAGGTCAAAGTTCTGGTCGATGAAACGGGCTACGCAGAATCGATCGTCGTTGAATTGTAATCCATAACTGGTGTGGATGAGAGGAGTAATTCTTTCATCCACACATTTGAGAATGCCTGAGTTCGACAGAAAACAACCCGCTTTGCTGCGCGTGAAATGCAACGCTACGATGCTGAATCCGGGTTGCCCCCTAAATCCCCCATTCTGGGGGACTTTGAAAGTTAGAAATTCTCTTGACTTTGGAAAACATCTTTTCCTGAAGTCCCCCAGAATGGGGGATTTAGGGGGCACAAGCCGCTCACAACGCAGCGAAACTCTCATCAACTGCCATTGAGAAAGAATGGTGAGCAATCTATGTCTGATGCTGAACGAACAATCCTAGTTCCTGCTAACTGCGCAATTCTCAGTCATGCTAGCACCGAGATTTTGCATATTTATAACAATGGTGAAGTTTTAATCCGTACTGCCGCACCTATTGATCCAACGGAAACACCAATCAATCCGGGCGTTTGTTTAGAGAGTCCAATCAATCGACTGCTCGAATCTGCACGATCGCGCTTAGACTCATTCAGAGATCGCGACATCATCACCGCCTACCTTGAATTGATTGGCCCGCTTGATCCAGATTGGTTGTTGATTCTTCAACAATTAGAAATCGAACTACTTCAATTTCAACCTGAGCATAGCTTTTTGAGCCGGGGTTCTGCCCAAACTTTTCGGCAGGCATTGAAGCAATATTTTGTGGTTGATGTTGTGCCGATCGGTGCTGAAACGAAGCCTCAACCGCCAGCACCCGAAAGTGGAGTAGAGGAGGTCTGGGTTATTGTGCAGGATCAGCCCGATCGCGCTGCCCTGATTCAAGAACTCAATTCGATTCCTGATGTTTCCATTGACCCAAATCAGCCGATTGAGACAGTTGGATTTTATCTACGTTTGCGGGGTCGGGTTTCTGCCCAAGGACAAGCCGCCCTACTTCATCATCCCAATGTGTTAGCCGTGGAACCTTACAGCCCTGTACAGCCCGAAGATGAAGTTGCAGGGCTGATCTTGGCGGGACAATACAACAGTTTGGGACAACCGCAAGGATCATATCTGCGATGGTTGGAAGATCATGGCATCAATGGTGCAGGAGTCACAATCGGAATTGTAGATGCCGGGGTTGAAGCAAACCATCCCGCATTTACGGGGCGAGTTAAGCAACTGAATTCTGAGCGTAAATCCTGGCACGGTACATTTGTGGCGGGTCATGCCGCAGGATGCTATCTACAAGAAAAAGATAGCAACCAATTTATCTATGGATTAGGCATGGCTCCCGGAGCGGAATTACTGATTCAAGATAACCAATCCACACCGATCGCACTCTGCCGCGAAACCGTCACCGAGAAAAGCCCATCCGGTCAAATCGGAAGCGTCCAGAATAACTCCTGGGGGGCGGGAACTAAAAATCCAATGGACTATGGTTCACAAGAGGCAACCTACGATCGTTTAGTTCGCAATGCTGATCCAGATGGCGCGATCGCAAAGCCTTTAACAATCTGTTTTTCGGCGGGTAACTCTGGTATCAATGGTTTGACACGCCCGAAAGCTGCAAAAAATATCATTGTCACAGGAAATTCAGAAAACCATCGTCCCGCGATCGGCAAAGAACAAAGCGACAATATCGATCAGCTTTATCAAGGCCCACGAGGCAGCAGTCACGGTAATTGTGGGGATGGTCGCATTGCGCCTCATCTTGTCGCACCCGGAGAATGGACAGCTTCTGCAAACTATGATTCTAATCCGGGCGATCGTGAATATATTAGTTCACAGTTAACTTGGGGAAGCGGCACGTCTGCGGCAAGTCCTAAAACGGCTGGAGCGTGTGCCCTTTTGATTCAATGGTGGCGACAACATCACTACAATCAAGATCCATCGCCTGCGCTGCTAAAAGCGATGTTAGTTAATGGTGCTGAACCTTTGAAAGCAGGCGGATTTATCCCCAATATGCAGCAAGGCTGGGGCAGACTGAACTTAGAGAATGTACTGCGTCCAGATGTTCAACACATCTATGTTGATCAATCTATCCGACTGAAGCGGCGCGGCGACAATGAGAACTGGAAGATTCGAGTTGCAAATCCGAATCTTCCAGTGAAAGTAACTCTATGCTGGACTGATCCACCAGGAGCATTGGGAACTGGAACAAGCACTGCTTCTGCGATCGTCAATAAGTTAGCTTTACGCTTAGAAGCAAACAGCAAAACCTATCGAGGCAATCAATTCCAAAATGGATGGTCTTACAGCGATGGAAGTCACGATCGCGAAGGTTGGGATAATCTACAAAATATTTTTCTAGCACCCGGAACTGCAACAGGCACGTTACAGGTCACAGTCACTGCACTGGAAATTACAACGAATTGCTTGGCTGGAAAGATTGATATTCCGCAGCAGGATTTTGCTTTAGTAATTAGCAATGCAGCGATCGAGACTGACCAGACCAGCGTATTCGTGAGTGTCGATCCAAATACAAACACTCAAACTAAGCCTAAAGATTCAGGAGATTATTGGGCAGGAAGAAACCAAGATCGCCAAAGTGTAGACTATGACTGGTGGCAGAAGATTGACAACAATACTAAACCCAAGCCAAAACCTGCAACCCAACAGCAGATCGAAGCTTGGTGGATGAGAGAGGATATTGGATCATCTAAGCCGGAAAGCGATCGCGCACTTCCGCCTGCGATCGTTCAATCTCTGGAAGCAAGCATCACAGTCGTTACAGCAGATCAATCACATCAGATTGTGATGGCAAATCGAACCGAATCAGAAAGCAGTCGGACAAACTCATCAGAAGGGCTTGTGACCATTGGAGGTGGCAAAATTGCTGAAAGCACAAAGGATATTACTCCACTCCTTCAATATCCAGTCGATCTAAGTCGTGCATTGCTCCAATTGATGCAGAATTGGACTCAGTTCGGCTCACTTCAGCAGAAGCGCGTTGCAGTCCTACTCGTCGGAGCAGGAACACGAGTCACCACAGATGACCTTTTCGCATTACGACGACTCGCACAGTTAGGACAACTCTATCTAATTTCAACGGGTGCCCAGTTGCTATCGTTTCTAGTACAACGGGTACATTACTCTCCTAATCTATGCTGTCGTCTTGCAAAAGATGAGAATGCTTTACCCACTTTACTGCGCGATACGATCGTCGAAGCCAGTGGAGGACAGCAATGTGCGATCGACGCGAATTCTATGGTGATTGAGGACAAACAGCTCAGTTATTACAGCTTCAACGTAACGCACCTCGATCGTCATTTAACTATCCGGTTGCAATTCCCGCCTCAGCAAGCGCTACCTAAAATCGCACTTTACCGACCTGGGCAAGAGACGATCGAACTTTCCTCCAGCATTTCAGGCATTCAGGTCACATCGGGTGAGGATTTTTTACAGATAGATTGCGATCGCTCATCTATCAGTGCAGGAGCGTGGAAACTGCTGCTCCAACATACAACACCCGATGATACTTACCGGATTAGAGTTTGGGCGTGGGCTGATCTCGGTATTTCCATCGACCAAAAAACGCTAAGTGCCTCTGACCAGGAACTTGAGTTTCTTATGACGGTTCGAGGTGGTGAGGGAATTACATTCCATCGGCTACAAGGACAACCTCGATTGATTCAGGAAACCACAAGCTCTCGTGAAGTAGAGTCCGATCGTTTCATCGAAGCAACTGCGATCGCGCCACGGGAGGGACAGCGGCAACCTGAATCGAGCCGCGCAGTTAATGCAGCAGAATTGGGGACTGTGATCCGGGTGATGCCCTCTCAGCCAGGAGCCATTGCTCTGGATGTCCCGATGTGGGTTAAAGGCACTGATCCGCAGGGTGTTCAATTCACACGGTTAATTCGCCAGAGTTTGCTTCATCTTGAACCACGATCGCAGTGGCGACAGCGCCTTGTAGAAGCAGCGGAACTTTTTTTCACGTCAGCCCGAATGATTGGCGCAGAGCGAGAAGCGGAAGCCATTGTTCGCTTGAGGCTTCAACGCGGCGATCGTACTCGATGGGTTTCTGTTACTTCACCTTCTCTCAGAACTCAATTGGAGTGGATTTTAAAGCAATCTTGGGCTAGTCAGGGATGTTTAGTAGGCATTACAGGTGATGAATTGTTCGGACTCTACCGACCTCTGAAATAAAACACACTACTTTTGGATAGACCTATGTTGAAGAACGGCTCACTTACAGAATCAGACTGGATTGCTTATCTTTCAGAAAACCTAACGTCTTCGGATACTGTTCCGACACTTGAAGGCGATCGCCAATCCCCGATGCTTGATCGAATTGCTGTCGATAGAATTTCTCCTGTTTTGAGCAAACCGATTACTGAAGTGGTCACCTCTCCGATTTCATCGGGACTGATCAAAGAGCGGTTCCGCGAAGGAATCATTGATCGATCGACATTGACCGACTTAACAACAGCAAATCTGGCAAAGTCTAATTTAGCGATTCAAGCGAAGCCAGAATGGACAGTGGCGGCTCAGCAAGTCTATCGGCAAGTTCCACCTGTTCCAATGCTCGGTGATCCCATCCAAGTTGGAAATTTCTTGCTCTGGGCTGATCCACAAGCAGACACCATTGAGGTCAAATTACCGGAGCGATTTGTTCAACTTGATCCACGCTACATTAAACCTTTGCCAAAACCAATCTTAATCGATCAGCGAATCAATCCCGTCGATCGCATCATTGCTCCCCCAATGCTTACTGCGAATTTGCCAACAATGGTCGATCGAGCAACAATGGTCGATCGCGTCATTCTCCGTCCCGATATCATCGATGCGCTTAAAGTTCAGAAAGTTAGAGTTCCAGTCCGGCGTGCTTTTTTTACAACCGTTGCACCAGAGCTTCAATCCTTCCGATTGATGGTGCAACAAGGTCAACCTGGACAAGCCACAGTCGGCACAGCGCTATTAACCGTTAGTCTGTACACCAAAGATTCAGCAGAACTTTTAGAAACCCATCGATTAAAGTGGACAGATGCCCTAACTCAAGCAGGCTATGGCGCTCGAATCTGGAAATTCCTGCCGATTAACTTACAGCAACTCCAACCCTTCCTAGATATTGATGCTCAACAGTTACGATCGCCCCTACAAGTTTCCACCAATTCAAGCGCAGGCACCGCAACCTTTCTGCTAGAACTCTCCGAGATTGGGACTCAGATTTGGAGACAAGCGTTAGAACGCCGTCAGCCTGAACAAATCACCGGAATTGCAAGATTTACAGCTAAGTTCTATGCTCGCACCGACGATCGTCTACAAATTCGCGAACAGAACTTTTCTGCGACTTTAGCATCTTTACTCTCCGGTTGCGGTTCAGAACATATCGAAGTCCTCAATCCGACCTTAGCCTTAACAACTTCAATTCTTGCCCAGCGACACGCCTTTGTAGACTCAACGACTGTAACTTGGGATATCGATCGATCTGAACACAGTTTTTCCGGCACTGAGGATGGAGTTTTAACGGGTGTGATTACAACAGACAATTTAGAAGGAGTACAGGTCAACTGGAAAGCACAAGTGAAGTATCGTTTCTCAAGCTGGTCGATCGGAGTTCAGCAAGGGAAACTATCTTTACGAAACTCAATCGGAATTATTAAACCAGGCTCAAATGAATGGATTCGAGAATTCACGGTTTACACAGTGATGATGGCAAGCCCGACACAAGTTGCAACGAATCTCATTGACTTTGAAGACCTCGAAGTAGAAGCGGTTCTAACCTTTAACGCGGATTATCTCACTCTGCCACTCGCCACAACATTCAAACCTCGACATCTAGATGTTACAGAAGTTCCCTTTCCCGTCCAACCCGGACAGGCACCCAAGCAGGTTGGAAGTACAGTCGTCGTGCGCTCAAAATCTAGCGATCGCATCCTAGCCGCTCCTCCCCCTCGAATTTTGTCTCCTTCGTCCTCTTTAATCAATCTCAAAGTTTTCCGAGATGGCACGATCGATGTGGTAACAAACATCGATCCAATCTCAGAAAGCTCGATCGATGGCGATCTCTTTGACTTGATTCGCAACCTCAAAGCATCCGATAACTAAAATTTGACAGCAGTTTGAATGATAAGCGCTCTGCATCTTCAAACTGCTCGACGATACACTCAGGACTGCTCGGTGGAACATTCAAAGTCTCTCCCGAACTTACTGCTTCTCATTCTCATTCTGGTGGGAGATTGCTGCACTGACTGAATCCACAAAATCAGTTACCGCTTGCACCAGTGACTTGGGTAAGTGATTACGGAACCATTGATACATATACAGCAAGGTTAAACCATTCACTTTCTTCTGGGTAAATAGCTCCTCCTGCAAATCATTCAAATGCTCTAGAGCGCGATGTCTCACTTCTTTTGGAGCTTCTGCACTCACTTGAGCGCGGAGCTGCTTGAAGTTCTGCTGCAATGAACTGAGATCCGATCGATCCGAAGAAAGCGCCGCGATCGAGGAAATGTAGCTGCCATTCATGCTCGTAATCGGAAGCACTTTCAGGCGTTCAACGAACTGCTCTTCCCGTCGAATCTGATCGAGTAAGCGCTTTACCTGAGCATTGTTCGGTTCAATCGCATACGCTTCTTCGAGCTGCGCGATCGCTTCATCGTTTTCACCTAAGTTGTGCAGTTCTTCAGCATAGTCATACAACGCTTCAACATAGTTATCTTGCACCCGTACTGCATCGACTAGGTAAGCTCTGCGGTAATGTTTTAAAGCCTGGGGAAACTCTCGCAGCTCTATCAAGCTATCTGCAAGCTCAAACAATGCTTCAAAGTGATTCGGATTGTGTCTGAGCGATTCATTTAACAAGCTAACAATCCTTGGCGTTGTGCCCCGACGACGCGCCGCTTTTGCCGTTTCGTACAAGGTTTTTGCTTTGACATCCAAATCCTCTAGTTCGCGTAGTTCACGGCGGATCGGATGACGTTGCACCAGCCAACGACGCACCAGTTCGATCGACACGCGATAGGTTGCAACGCTAGGTGGCATCGAAGTGCGACGGACTCCGATCCCAGAGCGGCTTCCAGTCGTCCGAAGAAATCGCCAATCGACCAGATTGATCACTCCATTGCGAATCGGCTCCGTGAGTTCAACTCCGCATTCGCGCAACAGTTCTAGCGACTCAGCTTCGCTAAAATCTAAGCTTGAGAGTTCTGGGTACTGCAATTGACGAGCGCGAGGCACTTCCGCCGCCGCAGAAAATACAACTCGTTCCGGTAGGGGAATCCCTTCCCAAAACCAGCCCAAGCCGCCTTCTCCAAGCTCGATTGCCCGATCGACATTTGCTCTGACATCCGAGCGCGTGACTCGCCAGCAATTCTCACTCCGGGCATGAGTAAACAGCGTGAAGCAGATCACCTGAGTAAAGTAGGGATGTCCTGCAGATAGCTCTAAAATGGCATCGATCGCCTCTAAGTCATACTCCAAAATCCCTTTTGCTGGAACTGTGACCAATTGTTCTGCACTTTGACGATCGAGCAATCCCACTTCCTGGTTGGGTGCTTCTCGAAACAAACTCAGCATCGCGGGTAAATCATCTAATTGCCGCCCAACCACCGGAATTAAATAAAGATGCGGATAGTCATACACTCCCGCTTGCAGAAAGTGAAACAGATTTCCTGCCGCTTGATCAACCGTTCGATTGTAAAGCGCGTCAAATTCGTCTAAGAGCAGCACCACATTCTCAACGGCTAACTCTCGTCGCAGATTCGGGATAAACTGCCGCAAAAATAGACTCGGATCACGCTGAAACTCCTCGATCGTCGGGATTTCCATGTGCTCCTTAAGACAATCAAACTGCTGCACCGCATCCCGCGCTAACTCATAAACCACTTCACCGATCGATTTGCGGCTATCTCCTTCGAGCGACAAGGGAACAAACGCAAACTGCGGCAGGTTAACCGATCGTGGAATTTGCGCTAAGACCGACGACTTGCCGATGCGTCGCTGTCCGTGCAGCAAAATCACCTGCGCTCCCTGAAGCAAATTGTCTGTGATGAACTCAAATAAACGATCGCGCCCAAAAAAGCAGTTGGGTTCGGCGATCGGACGACCGATAATGTATGGATTTCTGCGTTGCTCGATTAAGTAGCTCATAGCAGCAATTCGCTTAACCCGCTTTTGATTATCACAAGATCAATCCGGTGGATAGGGCAGCAGTAATTTTTCCTAACCAGGTCAGAATAGTCGGCACCTCGTCTTTGTTTTGCCACAGCCAGCGAATTGCGTTTGTGACCGTTTCCGCTTGCCGACGGCTCATCAGATTGAGAAAGGTGCGCTGTCTCGCTTGCAGTGCTTCTTCGTCACTGTTTTCGATCTCCTTGATCACCCACCATTCCATCAGCGAGGACGCAAAGCGATAATACTTTTTGCCTTCTTGAAATTGACAGAGGACGATCCCGCGTTCTTCGAGATCCCTTAATTCTCGCTCTTTTTGACTAAAGATTACATCCGTATCACCCAAGTCATAACGTTTCTTCAGTAACCGCCCTTTGAGGTGAGTCAGAGCGAGCAGCATCATCAAGCTTTGCTCGATTTCACTGGAGAAGTTCCAGTTGTCCTCGAAGTAGTGTTCGGTGGCGCGACGAAATTCCGCAACAAAAGCATTGGGATCGGGCAGGCGATTGGCGCGAAATTCTCGGAATAAAAGGTAGCCCGCAACTTGCAGAAGCGTTGGACTGCCATCGGCAATGTCTCGAATGCCTTCTTTGATCGCGGGCGTGAGCGGCAGTCCGCCTAAAAGTGCGGCTGCCTCAGTTTCACTAAACGGTTTGAGCGGCTGAAAGAGGTAATGGTTATACCAGGGGGATTCATTTGGTTTGAGTTTGATCCCGGCTTCATTCAGGCGACGCAGTGAAGTGACAATGCTGGCAAGATGCTGGCTTTCTTTTGAGTGGGAGGCAAGATTGCGACAATCATTGAGGAAGTCAGCCGCATCTTGTTCGCTGTAGTCCTCAGTCGGCTGAAGCGCGACATCATAATCATCAATCAACAGCAGCAAAAATTTCTCTTTCTTGCCCAACAGCCGCAGAATCGATCGCAGCGCATCTTTACTTGCCGTCAGCCGCTCCAGGTGTCGATCGACTTCGGTTTGAATTTCCGGTTCATCGGTCAGGGCATCTTTCAGAATGAGAAAAACTTCTCGCCAGAAATTTGCCGCTGTAAATGGCGTAACTCCCAAGCAACTGAGCAGCACAATCACCGCTTTTGACGGATCGTGTCCCCGAAATGCCCAAGTCTGCGGAGCCGCGATCATTTGGAGAAACGAGGTTTTGCCGATCCCAGACCCGCCCCAAACTGCCAGATGTCCCCGAATGAGAATTTGATCGAATGCAGTTTCGATCTCATTGCCGCGCCCGATAAAGGCGAGCGGCGACACAGGTTTACCAGGCACATAGGGATTTCGCAAAAATGGGGAATCGGTCATGGCAATATCTAGGGGCGATCGTCGATGACAATTCTGAAGTCTATGACAATTCTGAATGAGTGATGAGTTTGCTCTTGCCCTCATCCCCAAACCCTTCTCCTCAGGGAGAAGGGAGCAAGAATCTTAGTCCCTCTCTCTGAAGAGAGGAATTTAGGGTGAGGGTTAAAACGCTAGGCTTTCACAAATCTATAGCTTTCACAAATCAATGAGGATTTTTATAGCTCGATCGTAGCGACGATCCCCAAAATCTGCGACCTATACGTTAACCACTTCAACCCGGGGTTTCTCGATCGCTTTGATCCCCGCCAAATCAAGAATTTCTGGGATCAAGTCTTCGCGTTTGACTGCCATCATGTGAACACCATCACACAACTCTTTTGCCAGCTTCACTTGTTCCGCCGCAATCAGCATTCCTTCTCGGAGGGGATCAGCCGCTTTTTCTAAGCGATCGATAATATGCTCTGGAATATTTACACCCGGAACGGCGCGATTGATAAATCTGGCATTTTTAGCAGATTTGAGTAAGAAAATTCCTGCAAGCACAGGCTTACCGCAGTTTGAGGCAATCTGGGTCATAAATTTTTCCAAGCGATCGAAATCGGTAATTAACTGACTTTGGAAAAACTGTGCGCCTGCTTCGACCTTGCGCTCAAACCGCTTTTGCAAACCTGACCAACTGCCACACTGCGGATCAACTGCCGCACCCACGAATAAATCAGTTTCACCATCGGTTAGCGCTCGATCGTTCCAGTCCAACCCGCCATTCAGCTTGCCGATCATCTGCAACAACCGCACCGATTCAAGCTCGAACACTGCTTTTGCGTCAGGATGATCGCCAGCTTTGACCGGATCACCTGTGAGCGCTAGCACATTCCGAATGCCCAAGGCATGAGCGCCGAGCAAATCGGCTTGTAAACCGATCGCATTACGATCGCGGCAAGCGACTTGATAAATCGGCTCGATTCCCTGCTGCAACAAGAGCGCTGCCGAAACCAGCGACGACATTCGCATCACCGCCCGACTGCCATCGGTAATATTCACACCATGCACCCGTCCTCTGAGCAACTGCGCCATTTGCAGCATATGAGTCGGATCAGTCCCCTTGGGGGGCGCAACTTCTGCGGTGACGAGGAATTCGCCTTTTTTGGCGGCAGTGCGAAGAGCAGATAGAGGGGCGTGACCAAGGAAATTCGAGAATTGCGGATAGGTCATGAGCGATCGTTAGGGTGCGACTTCTTGATTTAGCGTATCGGGGGAGATTGAGAATTTTGAAGTCACTTGCCGAAACCTTTAGAAAAAGCAGTGAATTCAGAAGAGATTCGTAAAGTTACAGTTGATCTTCTACCCAGGTAGGGTGTATCCCATCGCTTTTTTCGCCTTGGTTAACGTTTGGTTTGCGACTTCGGATGCCTTCTCGCGACCCGATCGCAGTACGGATTCAAGATAACCTTGGTCGGCTCGAATGGCGTGATATTTCTCCTGGATTGGTTTGAGGGCTGCGATCGTCGTTTCGGTGAGCAACGGTTTGAACTGTCCCCAGCCCATGTCTTGACATTCGGCAGCAACTTCATCTTTTGTTTTACCCGACAGCAGCAGATAAAGCGTCAGTAGATTGGTACATTCTGGACGCTGGGGATCACCAAAGGTTAAGCCGCGAATCGGATCAGTTTTACAGCGCTTGATTTTGTTTTGAATCACATCGGACGGGTCAAGCAAATTAATGCGGCTCAGTTCCGACGGGTCAGATTTCGACATCTTTTTCGTGCCATCGGTCAAGCTCATGACTCGCGCACCGTCAGCCCGAATCAGCGCATCGGGACGTTTGAGAACCGGAGCATCGGGAGTCGTGAATTTGAAGTTGAAGCGATCGACCAAATCCCGCGTTAGTTCTAAATGCTGCTTTTGGTCTTCTCCGACCGGAACTTTATCCGGTTCGTACAGCAGAATATCCGATGCCATCAGCACCGGATAGGTGAGCAAGCCTGTGCCGACATCTTGACCCTGTTTGATCCGTTTTTCTTTGAATTGGATCATGTCTTCGAGCCAGTTGAGCGGCGTAATGCAGCTTAGTAACCAGGCAAACTCTGCATGAGCGGGGACATGAGATTGTACAAAAATGGTCGTGTGTTCTAAATCGAGTCCACAAGCGAGATAGAGTGCAGCAACTTCATAGGTGTTTTCTGCCAGCGTGGTGCGATCGTGCGGCACTGTAATCGCATGGAGATCAGCAAGAAAGAAATAGTTGTCGTACTGGTCTTGTCCTTCGACCCAGTTGCGAATTGCGCCCAAATAATTACCGAGATGAAGGTTTCCGGTGGTTTGAACGCCAGAAAGAACTCGCTGCTTAGTCATATCAAGTAAAAAAATCGCTCACCGTTACAGTTTACGGTGATATTTGTGAAAAAGCGGTATGAATACTTAAAGTTGAAAGTTGATTCAGCGATGGATACCAGAACCCTAGAGCAAGAGCGAGACATTATGGACAGCGCGGCGGTGCCTTCGACTCAGCCTCGCTGCTCGCTATCTCTTGATGAATGTTGGCTGGGAACCTGATTGGTATCATCACGGCTGTCTCATTCATATCGACATCATTGATGGCAAACTCTGGATTCAACGCGACGGAACAGAAGAGGGTATTGCAGTCGATTTAGAAGCCGCAGGAATCCCAAGAGAACGAATCGTACTTGGCTTCAAACCTCCAGAAGTTCGACCCTACAGGGGATACGCAGTTTGGTAAGCAATCATTCACAGACATTAACAATTCTCCATCGGGCTAGTTGAGACGGTTTTGCAGGGACGCGCTAGTGTAAGAGAACACGATATGGAGGCAACTGTAAAAATGGCAACGAAACAGCAATTCAACAGCTTTGAAGAGCTACTTTCTGGCTCGGAAATGCCAATCTTGGTAGACTTTTACGCGACTTGGTGCGGGCCTTGCCAAATGATGTCTGGATTTCTTGATCTCACTGCTGATAGCCTCAGAGACAAGCTCAAAATTGTCAAAATTGACGTAGACAAATATCCCGAAATTGCTAGTCAATACGGAATTTCAGCGCTACCTACAATGGTTCTGTTCAAAGAGGCTAAGCCCGTCGATACGATCGAAGGTGTAATCCGACCGCAGCAACTGATTGATCGCGTTCAGCCGTTCCTCTAAAACCGGAATTCGTATTCAAATACGCCTTGCGTGTCGCCGGAGAAATCCGTTGAACCCCGGAACAATAAGCGATCACTAAATCGGTAGCGCACTCCAAATTGAGTTGGTTGATCCGCCGTTAACACTCGCAACACTGATGCAGATAGGTTGCGAGTGATATCGACCCCAACTTCTGCAGCTAATCCTAGCGTTGAGCCGCGCTGCTGGCCCCGATCGAGCAGGGTTGGAAACAGACGAAAATCACTCAGACCAAGCGCGTTACCAATAAATCCTTGAATGTTGGTGAGCAATGCCGACCCCGCTAGGTTAGCAATGCCTAAAGCACTATCGCCCCGTCCTAGCGTGTTGACAAATCCACCGCCGATTAGGGAAACGATTTCACTCCGGCTGCGGCTCGGACTGCTAGTGAGTTCTAAGTTTTGAAGCAGTTGACTTGCAGGGCCTGTTGCTTTTGCCTGAATTCGCACGGTTCGGAGTGAGCCTAGATTCGCGATCGAAGCAGCAGAAACCGGGCTATCTGACACTTCTGCGGTTCCGGGAGTCGCAATCCGACTTCCAGTAACTTCTGGAACAGAAGCAATCAAGCGGACATCTAGCACCGGATCAAGTCCTCGATCACGCACGAAGGTTGCAGTCTGCGGATAGCCCCTTTCCAGCACAAACTGGGTTGTAAATAGATTCACCTGTCCGCTTCTAAGGCGAATCGTTCCTTCGGGGCGAAGCGCATCAAGTCTGCCGTTCACAGTCAGACTACCAGAAGCGACAAAGTTAATCAGCGGTGCGCGGACAATCTGCACCCGATTGCCTAAGACGAGTTTCAGATCGTTTAAGCTGGCGCTGAGTTGAGGAGTCTGGGAATTGGTGCTACCTGATGCAGCAGGAGACGTTGCTCCACCTGTGGCTTCTGTATCGGGCAATTGAATTTGTCCGTCTGCGAGTTCGACCTCTCCGCCAATTTCGGGTGCAAATGCAGTTCCCAATACTGTAATGTTGCCTGTCACGCCTCCTTGATACAAGCCTTTGCGGTTGATTGCTAGACGATCGAGCGTAATTTGCAGGGGATTGTTTGGATCAGCGTCCGCCGCGACCAAAATTGGTAGCGTTCCTTTGGCGATTACCTGTCCGCGATTGAACTGTCCTTGGAGGCTCTCAACTGAGATGCGATCGCGGTTGAACAAGATCGTGCCTGTGATGTCGGTTAGGGGTTCTTGTAAGGCAGTGGATTCGATCGTCGCACCTGCAAGAACGATCGAGCCTGTGACTTCTGGGCGCAGTAGGGTTCCTGCGATGTTGAGCTTGACTGCACCTTGTCCGCCGCGCCATGCGAGTTGAGGCACTAGCACGTTTAACACAGATAGTCCTTCGTTCTTCACGTCAAGATTCAAGCTAATTTGATTGCTCTCCGGGCGAACACTATCAGGCAGGAGTTGGTAGGGGAAGCTGCCTTCGATCGTAATTGGTTCGTTGGTTGAGAGGGCGATGTTGCTGCCGAAATTGAGACGCGAGTTGGTGTAAGTGAAGTTGCCTGTGGCGGAGTTGATTGCTTTGTCATTCAAAAAGCCATCAATGACTCGGATTTGTCCTACGGCAGATGGATTCGTGCGTGTACCGCTAATCGTGACTGTGGTGTTGAGTTTGCCATCGATACCAAGGGGGAGGGGGTAAAAGCGATCGATTTCGGCGATCGGCAAGTTCTGCACTTCTAGCTGTCCGAATTGAGTTTCGCCGCCAAACTGCCCAGTCAGGTTAATCTGGGATTCACCAGATTGAATTCTGAGGGGTTCGAGGGAAACCACACCATTGTTGAGGCTACCAAGGGCGATCACCTGCTGAGCGGTGAGGACACGATCGTTCACCGGTTGGAGTTTGCCGTCGCGCAATCGAATTTGGGATTGATAAGGACGATATTCCACATCCTGTGCGCGTAAATCGAAGTTTGCTTGAACGCCTTGAGCAGCGGAAGCACTAAGCGTAATTTCACCGCCAAAGTTACCGCGAATATCAGCAGTTTGAGGAATGCGATTGTTGGCGATCGCTTGATTATTCAGTCGCAGTAACGCATTGATTTCGGCAAAGCGACGGAGTTGATCAAACAATAAAGCTTGGGGATTACCGACTGCAACTGGGTTCAGCGCATCGGCGCGGTTGTAGGTCGGTGGTTTTGCTCCACGGGTAAAGTCTTGCAGATCAAAGAACTGTAATCCGCCTAAGACATCTTCGATTCTGCCTTGAGCGATCGCGATTTTGCCGTTGAATTTGGGCTGCGATCGCAAATCGACATTGCCTGAGAGAGTGTATTTGCTTTGTCCCCTAGTCAGCACTGTGTCGCCAAATTCAAAGACATTATTGCGATTCACAAAGCTAGTCGAAGCGACATCTGTGCGGAATGATCCAAGCCGGAAGTTTTGCACCGTTGCAGTCCCATCAATCACTCGCAGTCGATCGAGATCAATGTCAATGTTGCCAGCCAGTGTGCCACCGATGCCACCGTAACGAGAGACATTGACACCGGGCAGAATAAATCCATCGATCGGGAATTGGCGCACCACAACCTGGAAGATATTACCCCTGGTTTGTCCAATCAGGCTGGCTTCTCCGCGTTCGACGTTGAGCGATCGGGGTCTGAAATTGGGCGCGAGATCGAGCGCAATTCGATCCTGGACGCCTGCTACTTTCAGATCAAAGCCTTGTGGTAGCAGATTTAGGGTTCCATTTAGCACTGGATCGAAGGTGATGCCATTCAGCGAGAGTCCCCGCACCGAAACGGTACTGACGACGCTTGGACGATCGGGCGTTCCGGTAATGCGTCCGACGAGATCCACGACACCGGAAAGCTGAGTCACAGGGGGACGAGGAATCGGCAGATTCGAGAGCGCGTATCCGTTGGCTTGAATGGCTAAATTAAGTCCAGTGATTTGTGGCGTTCCGCTCAGGTTTGCCAAAATTGTGCCATTTGCTCGGAAGCCCGAAGAGGTTGCCTGCGGAATGTTGAGTTTCTGACCATCCCAGTTAATCTGCGCGACTAAGGGCGTAATGACCAACGAGATTCCTTGAGACAGTCTCACTTGTCCATTGGCTCGAACCGTCTCTGGACGTAGAGCATTTAACGCCCCTGTCAATCTCACATTACCGCTCAAGTCTCCGCGTAGTTGTTGAGAGAATTGATTCAGTGCAATTCCAGCGATTTGTGTATCGGCTTGCCAACGTCCTGCGATCGCATTGAAGTTTGCGTTCACAACACTATTTCCGTTCGTCAGTCTGGCTTGTCCGCTTGCCTGTATATTTTCCAGTTGCGGTGAGCTTAATGATCCGGCTACCTGAGCACTGCCGTTAATGATTCCTTGTACTTGTGACGAGAATTGACTAGCTTGAACATTGGAAGCTTGAACTGTGCCACGGAATCGATCGCCGATCGTTTGCCCTTGAGCGGTAACGGTTCCGCCTGCGACTTGAAACACTGCGTTTCTCAGCGCAACGTTTCGACCTGTCACTACAACTTCACCTGTTCCTGGATAAGTTGCTTCTGGCGCTTGGAATTGGGCGATCGTTTGGACGCGATCGAGCCGTCCGATTACTTGTCCTCGTGCATTGACGCGCCCCACGGTGACGGGTAGTGTTCGATTGTTGTAGAGAGCTGCGATCGTATCTCCTGGAATGTTTCGGGCTTGATAGTTCACTGCGATCGACTGAGGCGCATCGAGGTTAAGATTGCCACTGGCGACAACTGTTCCACCCACTTCGGGCACGGCGCGAACATTCGATAAGGCTAAGTTAAGTGTCTTTGTATCGAGGCGAAAATCGCTGCTGACTTGGGACAAATTGATGCGATCGACTCGTGCCGTTTTGGTATTGCGAACGCTGCCGGAAATAATCGGGCTTTGGGCTGCACCTGTAACCCTAACATTTGCGGTCGCTTCTCCGGTAGCTGCAACCGGGAGATTAACTTTGAAGGTACTGAAGAAATCTTCGACTTTGACCGCTCGGACATTTGCCGTGAGGTTAAAGCCTTTTTCAGTATCGATCGTTCCGTTAGCGGTGAGGGGAATCTTTCCGAGTTGCGAAGAAACTTTCTCAAGCGTAATTAAAGTACCATCGATCTGTAAATTTCCCGATGACTTTGCGAATGTCTGAGGTAATCGCGGAATTTCTACCGTAACATCCTTAAAGTTTGCGGTTCCTCTGACAACTGCACGTTGATCCGGTCTGATTTGAACGTTGACGTTTCCATTCGTGCGACCTTGTTTTAAGTTGATCGGCAGTTTGACTAAACGATCGATTTCCGCAACTAAAAATCCTTGTCCTCGAATATTCAGATTAGAATTCAAACCATTATTAACAATGGTTTCGCCTTGAAGATCGAGCTTGCCTTCTTTAGTGGATTCAGCATCAAGCGTGTAAGCAATCTGCCGATTGTTATCAAAAAAGTTTGCTTCCCCCGCGCCCTGTCGTAACGTGACTGGAATGCGCTTTTGGTTCGGTTTCGGAAACGCATCGAGTTCGATATTGGCATCTTTGAATCGAATTCTCTGGAGTTCAGTTTTGATCAATCCTTCTTGTTCCTGCGCTTTGATCTGCGTTTTGACCCAAACGCCGTCTTTTTCCTGATCCAGATAAACATCCGGTTGCAGCAACGTTATATCCAAATTTAATCGGCGCGTTAACAGCAATTGCAGCAAATTAAATCCGACTTCAACACCTTCCACTGAAGCCCGATCGCGATCGTTCGGGGTTGCGGGGATTGCACTTTTACCAAACCGCAATCCGGTCAGCGAGGCACTTTCAACCTTGCCGAGTTCCACGGGTCGATCGAGCAGTTCACTGAGATTTCGCTCAATTAAGGGGGCAAGATCTTGCTGTACAAATTTTGATCCGTACCAAATCCCCCCTGCAATGCCCAACGCACCAAGCGCCGCGATCGGGAGTCCGACGCGACCGAGCAGCATCAGCCATAAGCGGCGACGAGTCGGAGTTTCAGGGCGATTGTTGGGGTCAGGAGATTGGGTCATCGACTGGCGGGGGCAGATAGAAAGACAATCTATAGTTACCACACCCGCGAATCTCTAGTGCAAAGAATTTGACAGAATCTATCAATTGATCGCGGTCATTCTATTGATATCCAATAAAAAACGCGATCGTCCGGATAAACGATCGCAAGTCATACCAAATTGATCTTTAATCGCTACAGATCTTGCAAGCCCTCCAAATCCCCCACGAGAGGGGAACTTCAAACCAAAGAAGGATTAGATTCTCAAAGTTCCCCATTCTGGGGGATTTAGGGGGGCACGACGGGCATCAACGAAGCGAAAAATCCGTCGAACTCACGCCAATTTATGCTTCAGCGGTGCTTTTCGCTTGGTGGGATTTGCTTCTTGCCCGCTTCACTCCACCGATAATGCCCGAAACAATCAGCCCAGGAATCGGCGAGAACGCAAATGGAACGGGTGTGATCTCACTGGCATCGATGCTGAAAGCATTTCTGACTCCATTACCAGGTCCCCAATTTAGAGAGCCATTACCTGTAAACTTGTAGTCTACAAACTGCCATCCGGATCCATTTTGAGCAGTCGGAAGAGGGCCAGGAAGGGCATTTCCGCTTGCATCTTCCTGAGCCTCACCAGTAATAGGATCGACGGGACCATTCTCAAACCAGCTATAGCTACTACCGCTCACATACAACCAGTAGGTGGTATTTGCTGCTAACACATTGCTGCCAGATGGGGTGAACGTAAAGTATCTCCGTCCTCCACCTCCGGGAATGATAGCAGGACGATTCAGCGTCAACAGGGTAGTTCCAGGGCTGCCACCACTGTCTGAGCGGATTTCAATAATGGCATTATCTGCCGAATCATAGCTCAACAATCCTAGTGTGACTCCGTTGAGCGTCCAATTGCGACTATCCGTCGTAAATCCCACTGCCTTTCGTTGGGGAGAAAGCTGTCCGGTACTTGGATCGTTGTTGTTATCGTTAATGACAGAAGCATTAGTGTTGGTAATGGGGGCCTGATTCCCAAAGGTCACCAACGCATTGGCTGAAGTAGCCCAACTCATAGTCACCATCGCCGCTCCCACCGTACCGAGCGGTAGAAGTCTTGTTGCATTCCTTATCATCGTCTTTAGTGTCTCAGAGAGATTGCTTGCATCGTACAAGTAAAGTTTTCCCTGGTCGCTCGAAAAAACGCTTAACTCGATCGCTAAATCCCCCTAGTTCTCAGTAGAAACACGAATAGGGCGCGATCGTCCCTGATGAAACAAATTCACACTTACGCAGAAGTCGATCTTCTCCTAGTCATGCAGGCACAGTTTACGGATTCACCCCTCGTAGTGCCCGAATTCCATCCTGAGCGGCTCGCTGTCCTTCTGGATTGTTTTGTTGTTGATACAGTCGAACGGCTGAGCCATAGTCTTTGATTGCACTTGAACGATCGCCGCGTTTAGCCACAAGATTCGCCCGATTGAAATACGCATCCGCTAAGGCTGGATCAAGTCGAATCGCTTCAGTGTAATCAGAAATTGCTTGCTCGATGTTGCCATTGTTAGCGTATTCGATGCCGCGATTGTAGTAGAGATTTGCCGCTCGATTCGCTGGAGTCGGGCTGAGATTTAGCCCCTGAGTGTAAGCCTGGATCGCTGCATTGCGATCGCCCGCCTGGGCTTTACGGATGCCTTCATTAAACCAGCCTTCTGCATCGGCAATCTGAGGGCGCGATCCGGGAAACGGTTGGAACAATGACCAAAGAATGGCACCAAACAGCCCCAAAGCCAATAGACTTCCGAGCCCAAGCACCAACGGCAGGGGAATGTTGCGCTCTTGCAGATATTGCGAAATCCGATCGTTCGCAGGCTCAAGCTCTGAATCCGACGATCGCAGCAACCGCCGATTTCTCAGAAACTGAGTCAATCGATTACCTGAAGTTTCAAGCTGAGTCTCCGTCTCAACTTGCGGCTCAACTGGAACGATTTCAACCGGAGGCAGTGTCTCTGGTGCGGTATTTTGCGCCTCCTGCTCCGTCACAGTTGCGGGTAGGGGTGCAGGCGCAAAGGGATTTTCTGACAGTCCCAATACTTGCCGAAGCTGCAATAGCTCTGCTCGCATATTATCGCTAAGCGGCGACTGACTAACTTGTTCGAGGATGCGATCGTACTGTCGCTGTTTCTCTATTTGCTGACGATGCGGCAAGAGTGCATCTTCTCGAATTGCGCTGGCGATGTCCTGAGGAATTCCCTGTCTGATGCGTTGTTCTTCCAGAATGTTGTGTCCGACTAGCGAAATTTCGCCCTGTTCCGCTAAGCTTCTGACCTGTCTGCGGAAGTCTAGATACGGTGCATACACAATCACAATTCGATAGCCGTCTGCTGTGCTGTAAAGGTTTGGAGTGAGTGCAGGCGATGTATCTTGCAGATGAGCAGTGATATAAGCGTGAAGTTCAGTCACATCGACCGTACCATCCAACGGACGATTGGCGCTTCCATCTGCCATTCCAGTTTCCAAAGCATCGAGTAAAAGCTGAGTGTAGGTCGATCGCGCTTTGATTTTGTGCTGGGTGGAATAGTCGATCGAGGCGGGGGAAGTCAGCAAGGCGCGACGATTGCTGCTGAAGTCTTGAGCGATCGCATCAAAGTCCTGAGCGGCAATCATGCCTTGAGTAAAGGTGCCGCTAAAACAACAATCGAGAATCACGACTTGTTTTTGCGATCGACAAGCTTCGAGTTCAGCTTTGAGTTCACTCAATGGATAAGCAGTTTCCTCTAGGTGGGATTGCTGAGTGTTGCGGCAGGGAAAAAACAATGCACCTTGATCATTCACGATCGCATGACCGGAGATATAAATCAGAGTAATTTCATCCGGATCACGTAGAGTGCAAAAGGTTTCGATCGTTTCTCTCAGTTGTTTTAGCGTCGGATGCTGAAGCTGCATCACATCATACGCCCGACTTGCACCAATGTCTGGTCTACGCAGCAATTCTTGGAGTGCTTCTGTATCTTGTGAAGGCGCTGTGAGTGAGGGAAAGCTGGGGTCATCATACTGCCCCATTCCAATCAGTAATGCTTCTGTCATCTGCGTCTCCCCAACTCAGTGCGATCGTGCCTGCTTATTTACCAGCAATTATCTGTAAGCAAAGACAACTTTTCAAGCAATCTTACCCATTTTTGGAGGCGAGACTCGTTCCCGCACTAAGAAACAGCTTCAGAGTTTGTCGGTTCTGGAATATTGTCGATCGCATCCTCATCGCCCGGATGAAAATAGCGATAAATCTGTTTCGCAATCTGCATTCCAATGCCGGGGACTGTCGCTAACTGCTCTGGACTCGCTTCACGAATGTAATCGATCGACCGAAATTCTGCGAGGAGTAGCTTTTGGCGGTGATGTCCTAAGCCGGGAATCTCATCTAAGCTCGATCGACGCATCCGCGTGGTACGCTGCTGACGATGGAACGTAACCGCAAATCGGTGTGCTTCATCGCGTAAACGGCGGAGCAATTGAACTCCAGCCTGTTCGGCATCGGTTTCCAGTGGGAAAGATTCACCCGGCAGAAAAATCTCTTCGCGCTGTTTTGCTAAGCTCACAACCTTGATATCTTCGAGCAAGTTCATCTCGCGCAGCACATTCACCACAGCAGAAAGCTGACCTTTACCCCCGTCGATCATCACCACATCAGGAAAATCCGAAGACTTTCCAGCAACTAGCGGTTCTCCTTTCGCTTTCGCGGCGGCATACTTGCGGAATCGGCGGGAGATGACTTCTGCCATACTGGCAAAGTCATCCGATCGTCCCGATCGCACGTCTGGATTCTTAATCTTGTAGTGCCGATAATGCTGCTTTGCAGGCAATCCATCGACAAACACAACCTGAGAAGCAACCGCATCCGAACCCTGAATGTGCGAAATGTCGTAGCCTTCAATCCGACGCGGCAACTCTGGCAAATCGAGAATCTCAGCGAGGTCTTGCATCGCTTCGGCATTGAGATCGGCAAACTTCTGCGTCCGCGCTAACTCAATTCCCGCATTGCGCTCGACCATCTCGATCAATTCGGCTTTGGTCTGACGCTGGGGAGCGACGATCGACACCTTCCGCCCTTTCGCCTGACTGAGAAATTCCGCCAGCATTTCACCATCCGGTAACTCATGCTGCACCAGAATCTCTGCCGGAATTTCAACCGGATCAACCGTCTGATAATGCTCTTCGAGAACGCGCTGAAGAATTGCACCATACTCACCTGACTGAGCATCCGCGATAAATCCCAAGCGTCCGACCAACCGACCTGCACGAATTTGGAACAACTGCACACAGGCATGATGTTCATCGGCAGCAAGCGCGATCGCATCGCGTGAAATCGTATCGTCCGGCAATGCTACCTTTTGATCTGCGCTCAAGCTCTTCAGTCCAGCAATCTGATCCCGCAGTCGGGCAGCGTGTTCAAAGTTGAGGTCTTCAGCCGCTTTCTCCATCTGCGCGGCTAACGATTCCTCTAATTCCCGCGTCCGTCCCTGGAAAATCATCGCCACTTTTTGCACCGTCTTGCGATAGTCCTCCGACGAAATCATCGTCTGACAGACCCCCGGACAGCGCCCAATATCGTAATTCAAACAAGGACGATCCTTAAATAACGGCTGTGGACGCTGACGCAAGGGAAAGATGCGCTTGACTAAATGTAGCGTTGTGCGAAGGGTGCGGCTATCGACATACGGGCCGTAATAACGATCGCGCTCCTTTGCCATACGCCGCTTACGGGTAATGAAAATCCGAGGATACGGCTCCGACCAAGTAATACAGAGATAGGGATACTTCTTATCGTCTTTCAGCAACACATTAAAGTGCGGCTGATGCTGCCGAATCAGATTCGCTTCGAGCGCCAGTGCCTCTGCTTCGGTATCGGTCACAATCACTTCAATTTCGACCACCTGACGCATCATCAGCGTAATTCGGGGTCGAGTATCATGTCCGTTGAAATACGATCGTAAGCGCGATCGTAAGCGCTTCGACTTGCCAATATAGAGAATTTGATCCGTGCGATCGCGCATATAGTACACCCCTGGCTCTTGGGGAATTTCCTTAAGCCGAGCTTCTAAGCGCTCTGGATCATCGATCAGCGACAAAGTTTGAGGAGCAGTCACTTAAAACTTTATGTAAAAGACGGATATTTAAATCTTAAATCAATCTCCACAGACAGGGGTGACGATCACCGAACCGAAATGACTATAGTGCTAAATATTCAGTACCAGACTTGTCTAAGCTATGAATCTACAAGAGTTTGAGAGCCAAACTCGCACCAGTATCGAACGAGCGCTCAATCAACTTCAAACCGCAACTCTATTACTTTCCGCGCTCGAAATTCAAATTCAAGAGTCTGGTGATACCGTCAAGAGCCTAAGTCTCACGATCGAGCAATTCATTAATACGCATCCAGACTATGACTCGATCAGATCCAGACGCTAAGTTAAAGCTTCACGAATCATAGTTTTCTTTACTCGGTTAGTTCGGCTTGAATTGCCTGAAGCAACTCAGCCAAGCGAATCGGCTTTACCAAGTAACGCCGTGCACCAAGGCTGAGCGCATTTTGTTGGTCAGTCATAAAGGCGCGAGCCGACACCACAATCACGGGAACCCTGCACCACTCTGGATGGCGCTGCATCTGCTCTAGAATCTCGCAGCCGTCAATATCGGGCAACCTGAGATCGAGCAGTACGACTTGAGGCTGAAACGTTTCTAAGGCTCGATTGAACCCTGTGCCCACACCCAAAGCCAATACGCTGTAGCCTTGATAGATTAGATAATCTTCAAGCAGACTTCGGTTTGCCTCATTGTCTTCAATCAGTAGTATTCGGCTTGGAGCCTCCGATCCTGTCTCTTGATCACTTGTCATTACATCTGCACCCTTGTTGACTTCCATTTTCCGGTCAACGTGGAGAAATTGCGAGAGGAGTCTTACACCTAATCTCGCGGATGTCTCGGCTGAATTTTGCAGCCGCCTTTATGTGACAAATTTCACACGGTTATCTGCGTAAAGCAAGCAAATCTCAAAAACTTTGCGTATGTTAAGTATTCATTTATGAAGAGGACGACAATAGAACCGAACGATCGACCGATTGCGGTTCACCTACCAGCACGATCGAGCATTGAATCTGCGGCAAGATCTGAGCCGTGCGACTATTTAGCGCCAGTCCTCCTGCACTAAGCAAGCGCTCCGGCGACCGCAAAACCAGTAAGTCAGAAGATTTCGCTGCCATTGCGATCGTCCGAACCACATCATCATCTGGGACGATTTGAATATCGGTCTTAAGGGGTGGCAGCTTTGCAGCGAGGAGCGTGATTTGTGATTTGATCCAAGCAATCTTACTGGAAGAGGTCGCTCGATCACACACATGCAGGATTGTAATTTGTCCTCCTGTCGCGGTGGCGATATTATGAGCGAGCTGTAAGGTTGAGATCGATCGCGGGGTAAGATTTTCGACAGGGAGCAAAATTTGCTGAAATTCGCTTGGAGATTTCACTAATCGCGCAACGGCAACCGGGCAAGAAGCCGCGTATAAAACACTGTTGACGACATTTCTAAACAACCGCTCTCTAATCGCGCTTTTGCGTCCCCAACCCATCACAATCAGGTCAGCGCGATATTCTCGACTGGTGCGAGCGATTCCTTGAGCAACGTTGTCATCAATTCGCAGCAGGGGGGTCACTTTAACCCCAAATCCTTCGGTCAGTTCTGTTGCACGCACTAACCGAGATTCGCTGTCATCAATGCGTTCTTGCATCGCCGGTGAGTTTAAATGGGCTTGGGACAGGGCGATCGCTAACGGAATTAATTGACCCGCGTGGGAGCGGGCAATGAGAGCTGCAAGTTCAAGGAGATTCGCTTCGGTATTGGGATTATAGATTGGGACAACGATCGTGGTTTGGTGTGTCCAGGTCGAATCGGGAATCGTCGGTGCGATCGTGGCGGGAGTTTCGGGTCGAAGTTCATTCGCAAATCGCGCCGTTAAGATCGGCCCTAATGTCGAAGTCACTATCATCAACACGATCACGCTATTGAGAACGCTCTCGGTGAGCAATCCTGCCCGATAGCCGACCAGCGTTGCAGCCAACGTTGCGGCCACTTGAGGCAGGGAAAGCGATCCCATCACCATCATTTCTTGCCAACTATAGCGATAGGTCAGTTTTGCCAGCACCGCCGCCCCAAATTTACTGGCAATGAGACCGAGAACGATCGCAACGGTCAATCCCAACAACTTTGGATCAATCAAGCTCTGAATAAACGCCGGAATCCGAATTAACAACCCCATATCCACAAAGAAGATGGGAATAAACAAAACGCTGCCGACAAATACAACTTTCTCTTTGACAGGGCTGTTTCCGACAACGCGATTTACTGCAAGCCCGGAGAGAAACGCACCCACGATTTTTTCAACCCCGATTAACTGTGCTCCAACCGAAGCCAGAAACACCGCTAATAGAACGAACAGGAATTGATTGCCTTCATCGTCTCCCGATCGTCGAAAAAATTCTCTTCCCGCTCGATCAAACCCGAAGAGAACCACGATCGTATAAACGACCAGCGATCCCAACAGCGTGATCAGCTTGATGAGTGTAAAATCGCCTGCATGAACCCCGACACAAATCGCTAAGACTAACAGCGCCCCAACGTCAGTAAAGATTGTTGCGCCGATCGTCACCGTAACGGCTTCATTTCCCACAACTCCTAAGCGACTGACGATCGGATAGGCCAAAAGCGTGTGAGAGGCGAACAGCGATCCGATCAAAATCGCGGGATTCCAATCAAACCCAAACATTCGCCCGACGATCGTTCCAGTAATCAATGGCACTAAAAACGTATAAGTTCCAAAGCCGATCGAGCGATTTCGCGTCCGAGTAAATTGGTCAATATCAATTTCCAAACCTGCCACAAACATCAGATACACCAGTCCAATGTCTGAGAGCAAATTCATGGTCTCAGAGTCATTTTGAATGATCCCCAATCCATTCGAGCCGAGTGCGACTCCCGATGCCAGCAATCCTACCAATCCCGGTAGCTTTAACCGCTCGAATACGATCGGTACAACCAAAATGACCGCTAGCAGAATCACAAAAGAAACGATTGGTTCTTGAAACAAGCCAGCGGTTAAAAACAACATGAAGCAGCGCCACTCAATGCGATCTAACAATTACCAGGTCAAATTGAGCACGAAATCCACCTAGAGATGAATTTGACTCAGGATCACCCGTAGTCGGTCGTAGTCATCTTTCAGCAGCAAGCTTAGCATTCGACCCGCCTGCACCAACCAAGCACGATCGGCTTTCCTCAGTTGATAAATTTCCCGAATTGCAGCCGCCGTCAGCGCATCAACCGGAGCACTCCCCACTTGCAGTAAGGTTCTCAAAAAATCAAGCTGCTCGCTAAATTCAACAATTTCTCCTGCGTCACAAGCGTAAACGGCTTGATGAATTTGGGGCGGACGGGGCGGTAAATGTTGATAAAGCGTTCCACCTGTCGAGCCATTCTTTTTATTTCCGCCCGCACGATA
This sequence comes from Leptolyngbya sp. AS-A5, assembly GCF_039962495.1. Taxonomy (NCBI): domain Bacteria; kingdom Bacillati; phylum Cyanobacteriota; class Cyanophyceae; order Leptolyngbyales; family Leptolyngbyaceae; genus Leptolyngbya; species Leptolyngbya sp. AS-A5. The sequence continues at coordinate 260,007 of NZ_JAMPLL010000002.1, forward strand.
GCCAACGATCGCCGATCGAAATTCTGTTCTCAGCATCGCGAAAATTTGCGGCTGTTGTTCGCGCAGTTCTAGCAGCGACATTCCTAATGCTCTAGCCCGATGCACGGTATCGATCGGGCTAGTCGTCGCGTGGTAAACGACTGCATAGATTAAGTTTCCTGATTCTTCGTCGATCGCTTTGACCCAGCTTCCAAACGGCGGCATCACCGGAAACGACAAATCTTCCGGTTCCAGGCATTGTGAAAGAAATTCTGTCGTCGCTGTTTCGATCACCTCGGCAATGTGATTGGCAGGGCGATTCTGAGCAGAAAACTGGGGAAGTGGGAGGCGCATAAGCAAATTCATACCGACGATCAAGCCGACGATCGCACCGTTGCAATGTCGTACAGACGTTTCGTGAAAACGTCTCCATCCCACAATCTACCGCATTCAAACCCTGAACGTGCTTATTTTGCTGCCTTTTTCTTGGCAGTTTCGACAATTTCAAGCTCAGACATTCTGAACGTGATCAACTTGTCCCAGTTGCCACCCTCAAATAAAACTGCAACTTTTCCATCAGTGATACGCTGTACGAGTCCTTGGAACCCGTAGTAAGTATCATTCACATTCGTCACACGGACGGCTGAACCTGGTAAAAACATAATTGCTGCAAGATAGCTTCCCTATCAGTTTACAGGCGGTGTTGAACACTCTGTTATCGATTGTGATCGATAGCGCGATCGCACCTTTCCAATCGTTTAGAATTTCGGCTTTTGGCGGGCGTTTGCCACAGACTGAACCAGGCCGATCGCGATGAAATTCATCAACAGTGCCGCATTGCCGTGACTCAGCCACGGCAAAGGAATTCCAGTCACAGGCGACAGATTAATCGTCATGCCAATATTGACTGCCATCTGAAACAGAATCATCGAAAATACACCCACTGTGATCAGTGCGCCAAATTCATCTTTGGCGTTTTGGGCAATAATCAGCAATCGGTAGCAAATCAGCAAATAAGCGGCAAGCACAAAGATTGCGCCGATAAATCCTAGTTCTTCACCAACCGCAGTAAAAATAAAGTCTGTATTCTGCTCAGGAATAAAGTCGAGCTGTGTCTGAGTGCCGCGAAATAATCCGCGTCCTGTGAGTTCTCCCGCCCCGATCGCAATCCGTGATTGAATCAAGTGATACCCCGCTCCCAGCGGATCTTGGTCAGGGTCAATAAACATCAGAATTCGCGCCTTCTGATAATCGTGCAGCACAAATTGCCACAGCATCTGTCCCAGTCCACCTGCAACTAAATTAATCACCACTGGAACCAGCGTTCCATAAGTGCGCCAAGGCAGCGTTCTCCAAGCGATCAGTCCGATCGTCGCAATCCACAACCCGATCGCCGAGATGCCGAACGCTCCCTTGCTGATTAGCGTGGTAAATAAAATCGCGGATACGACCGGAGACAGCAGCAGCAGCAACCAGCCGGGATTGGCATTGCCCCAATACAACATCCCGATCGTAATTGCCCCAAACACTAGAGATGTCCCTAAGTTCGGCTGCAAAAACACCAGTGCCCAAGGCAAAGCTGCAACCCAAAGAATCTTCATCATCATCGCGATTGTCGATGCCGATCGCTGATGCAGCATTCCCGCTAGCACAACAATGATCCCAAGCTTGGCAAACTCTGACGGCTGAATTCCAAACCCGAAAAATCCTAGCCAGCGCTGTGCTCCCTTTGCCTCTAGCCCCATGACCATCACGAGCAGCAGCGAGGCATTGGTCACACCATAAATCCACCACTTCCACCGCAGCAGGACATCGTAGCGCATTCGTGCCAGCGCCAGAATCAGAAACGTTCCCAGCCCACCGATGCAGATGTGATAGATCCAGTCTTCGCGCTCAGTGTGCGTCAGTTGAACGCTGAACAACATCACACTACCCAAGAGCGTCAGCACGATGACTGCCCCAAACAAGTACCAGTCCATTCCTTGCCAGGGTTGGAGCCACGGTCTGAGGGGGGAAGGAGATTTTTTGCGAAACATAGATTTGAGAAAGGCGTTAAGCGAGGGCTGCCACGGATACTTTAGCAGCAATTTGCTGAGCAATCCGAGTTAGCGCTTTTGCCGAGGCAGAATCGGGTTCACCCACGACGATCGGCACTCCTCGATCGCCCCCCTCACGCAACGGAATTTCTAACGGCACACAGCCCAAGAGCGGCACGTTTAATTCTGCTGCGGTTTTTTCGCCGCCTGCCGATCCGAAAATGTCGTACTGACGATCGGGCATATCCGGGGGAATAAAGTAGCTCATATTCTCGACAATGCCTAACACCGGCACGTTTAGCTGCTGGAACATCTTTAAGCCGCGTCGAGAATCAAGCAATGCGACCGATTGAGGCGTGGTGACGATGACTGCTCCTGCCATTGGAACGGCTTGTGCCAGCGTCAATTGGGCATCTCCGGTACCGGGAGGCATATCGACGATGAGATAATCCAAATCACCCCATTGCACCTGATAGAGAAATTGGCGAATCACACCGTTCAGCATCGGGCCTCGCCAGATCACAGGCTGGTCTTTGTCGATTAGAAATCCCATTGAGACGAGCTTAACGCCGTGATTGAAAGCAGGTTCTAAGATCTCGCCTTGAGCCGTTTGGCGCACCGCAACGCCTGATCCTTCCAGACCCAACATCATTGGAGCATTAGGCCCGTAGATGTCAGCATCGATCAAACCCACTTTTGCGCCAGCTTGGGCGAGTGCCACTGCCACATTCACAGCGATCGAGCTTTTACCAACTCCCCCTTTACCGCTCGAAATCGCAATGATGTTTTTCACGCCATCAATTCCAGTCCGATCGGGCAATCCTTTCTGCTGCGGCGTTTCTGCCGTGACTTCCACCTCCACCGATTCCACGCCAGGGAGTGTCTTGACGGCGCGTTCACAGTCTTCGACGATGAACTGGCGCAGTGGGCAAGCAGGAGTCGTTAGAACCAGGGTGAAGCACACCTTGCCGCCGGAAATCGACACATTCCGAATCATGTTCAGTGCGACCAAACTTTTTTGTAGTTCGGGATCTTGAACAGGCTTAAGGACTTCTAAAACAGATTCTGCACAGAGGGTATCTAACATAGAGGGTAGAGAGCGATCGCTTGGGTTATCCGTTTGATCTTACCGCTCAGAGACGATCGCTTGTTAGAAATCGAAACAGCTAGCTTGAGTGGATTTGGAGTCGATCGGCTGTTCGGCTGCATGTGCGAGATCCTCTGCCACTCGCGCCGCGTAAGGCTTGGTGATCGACCAGATTAACGGCGACAACCAGCCTTGCAGCGTTACCGAATAAGCGATACTGGTTCCCGAAACCATCGATTTCACTTCATATCGAATTCGTTCTTCGATGCCTGGAATCGCCATAATTCTGATGCTGAGCAACTCTCTCGGCTCAACTCGCTCCACAAAAATCCGAATTGGAAAGGGGCCGAGGCGCGTCACTGCTTCGTAAATCAATCCTGGTTTTGCCACCTGTCCACGCGGCACATTCGTTTTGGAGATTAACGGATGCCAAGAGACATCTGCCAAATCAATCACTTTCTTCCACAAATCGTCCACAGAGGCTGAACTAATCGCTTGATAGGTTCGAGCCAGAGTGGATTGCACCCGTCGCCGCCTGCGATTAAACAATCTCCAAGGAAAGTTCAGCATCATTACGTCTCCTAAGTAAGGGAATCGGTTTGACCCGCACCCTGATCCGGGGTGTTCGATCTTAGCTAGATTTGTGCTGCAATTGTCATCTTTCTTGAGACGGCTAACCAGATTACACCAGTCGTTACAGCCCGTTATAAACATTTACGATCGTGCTTTTCCGCTCAGGATGCACCATCCTGGGCTTGACAGCCGAGCAAGTCACCTTCTAGCTGCCTTTTCGCGATAGTCTAAATGAACCGACTGGTTTCGGCAATTCTAATGCTTGAAGCTAGTCGGAAACTTTAAACTCCCCCACTGCATAGTAAGAAGACTCGTTCCAGGAATCGACGTTTATGACTGCCTTCTTTACCTCTAACCCCACCGAAACGACACAACCGCTTCCTCCCAGTGATTCTAGAGAGCGGGTCAGCCAATGGTTAAAATCTTTTCAAGATCAAGTTTGTGAAGGACTAGAAGCCGCAGACGGAGCATCGCAGTTTCGCGAAGATAGCTGGACAAGAGAAGAAGGCGGCGGCGGTCGATCGCGGGTGATTCGCGAAGGTCGAGTGTTTGAGCAAGGCGGTGTGAATTTCTCAGAAGTCTGGGGCAAGGATTTGCCACCTTCGATTTTGGTGCAGCGACCGGAAGCAGCAGGTCATAGCTTCTATGCGACTGGAACTTCGATGGTGCTGCATCCCCGCAACCCTTACATCCCAACGGTGCATTTAAACTACCGCTATTTTGAAGCAGGCCCCGTCTGGTGGTTTGGTGGTGGAATCGATTTAACGCCGTATTACCCGTTTGAAGAAGATGTGATTCATTTCCATCAAACCTTGAAGGAAGCGTGCGATCGTCATCATCCCGAATACTATCCCACGTTCAAACTTTGGTGCGACGAGTATTTCTATCTCAAGCACCGTAAAGAAACTCGTGGGGTGGGCGGCATCTTCTTTGATTACCAGGATATACGCGGCGATTTGTATCCCATCTCTTATCCCGGATCTCAGAGTGATACCTCTGCGGCGTTGCGGAGTAAGGAAGTGGGAGCAGTGCAAAATCGCACCTGGGAAGACTTATTTGCGTTTGTGCAATCCTGCGGTGATGCGTTCTTGCCTGCTTATCTGCCGATCGTGGAGCGTCGTCAAGATACTGAGTACGGCGATCGTCAGCGTCAGTTCCAGCTTTATCGGCGGGGGCGCTACGTGGAATTTAACCTGGTGTACGATCGCGGCACGATCTTTGGGCTGCAAACGAATGGGCGGACTGAATCGATTCTGATGTCGTTGCCGCCGTTGGTGCGTTGGGAGTATGGCTATGAGCCAGAAACAGGCAGTCCAGAGGCGCGGCTGTACGAGATTTTCCTAAAACCACAAGATTGGATCAATTGGTCAACAAACGGGGCACACTAAGCCCAATGGTGATGAACCATTGACATCCATTTGTTAAGCCTTGCACTTCGGGGGAAGCATTCAACAGACGCTTCCCTTTTTTGATCTTAAAATCTTAAGAAATCGTTATCTTCCTCTATCTTTGGGCATAATTTAGACAGGTGATCACCAAAAGACTGCATGAGGCAAGTCATGGTTTACATGGAGCAGAAGACTTTCAATACCCCAGACGGCACGACGATCGTCGTGTTCAGTCCGAGTGGACGGCTAGATATTACGACAGCATGGAAATTTCGCACCAAACTACAGGACTGCATTGCTAAACAGGGAAATCATGTTGTTGTGAATTTAGGACAGGTGAATTTCATTGATAGCTCTGGCTTAACTTCATTAGTTGCAGGGATGCGGGATGCGGATAAGGCAAAAGGTAGCTTCAAGCTGTGTAATGTTCATCCGGAGGCGAAGCTAGTTTTTGAAGTGACGATGATGGATTCTGTTTTTGAGATTTTTGAGAGTGAGGAAGAGGCTTTATTAAGTAGTAAAGCGACTTTGCAAAATTCTGTTCCTCAAGGTTTAGCAAGTTAGCTTGAGAGCAGGACAACTGAAGAGTTTGTACCAGAAGCGATCGAAGTCAGGTTTCGATCGCTTTTTAATTGTTTAAGGCTGTTGTAACAAAATCTATCCCAGGATGCTTTGGGATGGCTAAAGCAAAGGCTTAAGGTATCCAAGGACGATCGAGGTGACTTATGGTAGATGCAATTCTGGCGCGATCAAAAGAACTGAAGCAATCGCTAACGGATTTTGTTTACGATGCGGAAGGGGAATTAGCAACGGCTTTTGAAAAGTTCGTCGCAGAGAAGTTAGCGCAATCGCAGTCAAAAGAGAGTAAGCACCGAGATACGATCGTTGATATATTTCTGACTCACGGACAAGTTGGAACGAAAACCCCGTTAGAGCTATTCATTGAAAGCGAACCAGAATTGTCAGAAGACGATCGACAACTGATTCTGAACTGGAAGCGTAATTTTTCAGGACTGTTTGCCATTCAAGAAATCTTACCCGACGGCTTCAAACTGATGAATTGGCTAACCACAAAACTATACATTGTGAAGCCGAATGATTCAGAAACACTAGAAGCAATGTCGCGATTAAAGCTTGGGGAAATGCTCGTCACGCGAATTGCACCTGTTGAGGATTACTGGACAATCTTTAGCCCGTATGTGCAGTTAGGGAACTTAGGGAAACCCAAGTTAGCGGTTGCGATCGGTAACTTTAGACAGAATTATAAATCTGATTTGTACGGGGATGCTCCAGAATTACTCGAAGAAGCCTGGAAATCGGTTGAGCGCTATCACCAAGATTTTCTCGATTTTTTCGGCACCGATCAGATGACGTTATCGGGTTATCATCTGGGTAAAAAGATTGCAGAATTTCAGGACTTTCTCACCCAGCGTCGAATGGATGAAGCAGGACTTGATCCGAATAAATCTCTTGCAGAAATGGCGCAAGAAGCAGGCGTGAGCGATGAAGAACTCACCGAAATGGCGGAAGCAATGGGACTCGACGAAGAAGCGGCGGCAAAAATGATGCAAAACAAAGCAGCCGCAAAAATGGTGACACCCCAGATCGAGCTACCGCCGGATTTGAAAAAAGCAGAAGAAGTGACGATTCTGGCGCATCCACGCTGGGGACAAATGTTACTGACAACCTACACTCAGTTTGAAGCGCTGCTGAAAGCGGAAGATTGGCAGTCGGTCAAAGGTGCGGATAGATTAGTGCGGAAGTATCTAACAGATGCTGAAGTGAATCCGTTTGTGTGGCATCAACTTGCAGAACAGTATCCAACTCAATTGGAGACTGTGTTGCGATCGTTCCTCGATCGTCCAGATTTCAACCTGCAAACAGACCTTGACCCACTGTTGCAGGAGCATCATAAACCCCTAGAGCCAGAACTACCGGACATCGCCAGTGTGCCAATACATCTGCACAATCTATTTCAAGAAGCTTTGGCAGAAGTGAGCAAAACGAAAGCCAAAGAAAAAGCGGATAAGAAGCCAACGAAAGGATTCAAGCGGAGTTAGACTGTGCGATCGAAACCGCGTTCACGATTGAACGATCGATTGTGGATTGGTGTTGCGCTCATCTTTTATTCGTTTGTTGCGATCGGGATTGCAGAAGGTGGATTAGGTGTGATTCTGCCATCAATTCTCGAAACTTACAGTCTCACACCTGCAACAGTGACATTTTTGTTTATTAGCCAGGTGTCAGGGTATGCGATCGCAGCCACAGCTAGCAGTTTTCTAACCCATCGATTCGGTTTAGCAAAGACAATTCTGCTCGGCTTGCTCTTACTGACCAGTGCATTAAGCCTTTATGCTTCCACGACGCAATGGATTGTCATGATTGCAACAGGATCACTGTTAGGGTTTGGGATTGGATTGATTGATGCAGGCGGTAATACGTTTATTGCACATGAGCAACAGAATGCTAATTTGATGGGATTGCTTCATGCGTTTTATGGAATTGGCGCACTTTCGGGGCCTGCGATCGCAACCGCATTTCTCACGTTTGGAGTGCATTGGCGACAAATTTACGCTGTGATTGCAGGGATTGTGAGCGTGTCAATTGTAGGAATGCTTTGGGCAGTTCTACACCAATATTCCCCTTTACAGCAGCGCTTTACTGGTGAGACGACCGCTCGATCGAACTTTGCCGCCGCGCTCAGAAATCCGATCGTGATTGTTTCTGCATTGTTGTTATTAATCTATGTGGGAACTGAGGTCTCGATCGGGAACTGGGCCTATACTGTGCAACACGTCGGTCGAGGCATTTCGACACAGATTGCAGGATACAGCGTGTCGGGCTATTGGGTGGGGCTGACGATCGGGCGCTTGAGCTTTGGTCAATTGATGAATCGATTGGGTGCAAATCGCACGATCGTGTTTTCACTGCTATTGCTGATTGTGGGCTTGCTGATTTGGTGGCAAATACCGAGCGCATGGCTTATTCTGCCCGTTTTAGGATTTGGGCTGGCAATCATCTTTCCCGCAATGATTTGGTTGACACCGCAACGAGTCGATCGAGCAATGGTTCCAACGGCGATCGGTTTACTTGCCAGTATGGGCAGTGTCGGAGCGGCGACGATTCCTACAGGAGTCGGTTGGGTTGCAAATCAAGCAGGGATTGGAATCATTCCTGCATTGATGTTGCCGTTAGCGATCGTCATGTTAGGTTTGCACAGTTGGCTAATGTCCCGTTTGGCTCGACGCTAACACCTTTCTAAAATCGCCTACCCTAAAATCGCCTACGAGTTCATGTGAAACGGCATTTCCTGATTCAACCGTTGCACCGATTGATCGATTTGGCGTTTCTGCTCACAGGCTTGAGCGATCGCCGCAATCACCCGTGCTGTAACCTGCTCTGGAGTTTCATCCGGCATGACCTGAATGTGAATATCCGCCTGGGCATAGCGAGATCGACGTTCATCCGCAAGCTGCGTTAATCGAGCCGTGAGATCCTGGTTCTGCAGCAAAGGTCGCGTTGTATCTTGGCTGAGCCGTTCCCGCAACTGTTCTATTGGAACATCGAGCCAGATAATCACCCCATGCTTCAGATAGCTCCAATTTTCCTGTGCCAGCACAATTCCGCCGCCTGTTGCCACGACTCGCCGCAACCGTGCCGAAACTTGCGCCAAGGTAGCCGTTTCGAGTTGGCGAAAAATTGCTTCTCCTGACTCGGCAAAAATCGCACTCACCGTCTGTCCGGTTGCCTGCTCAATAAACTGATCGACATCAAGAAACTCATAATCGAGCTGTTTTGCCAGCAGTTGTCCGATCGTGGTTTTGCCAACCCCCATCATGCCAATCAGAAACACACTCACCCCGTTTAGCATTACTGTTCATCCTCATCTAACTTTCGTACCGGGGGGCGAATCACACGGTAGTCTGCGTCCACGACATCCGGCTTTTTCGGTTCTGGTGCTTCGCGATAGGTGTAGGAATACGTCGAACCCGATCGCGTGGTCGAGGTGGGTTCCTGTCTGGTTTCAAAGTCTCGCTCTGATCGATTTTTGGGTTCAGTTGCCCAATCGTCGCCATCGTCGCTAAACCAATCGTCCGCATCAGGGGTGCGGGGTGCAGTGTTACGCGGCGTTTCCGTGTAGGCAAAGCCGGTCGATTGAGGTCGGGTGCCTTTGCGCTCAGAGCGCCGCGCCGTAAATCCAGTGAGTCCAAACAGCGCCGTAACAATCAGCGTTGTCGCAGCACCTAGTCCGATCGCACCGCCGATCCAGATGGGTAACGGCAAACTAGGCGACGGAACCCCGAGGAATACAAGCGACATCGACACGCCCCAGTTCGAGAGCGCGAAGATTACACCAAACCCAACGATCGCACAGAGCAGAACAAAACGCAGAAGAGCCATAAGAAAACCCCCGGTTAAATTCACCCGATCGGGTACTTTACTTCAGCTTAGCGTATTGCCAGACCGTGCAGAAACGCAACGTTACGACGAATGCTGAAACGATCAATTGTTGCAATTGATTAAATCTTTGATTTCTCAGTCTTTAGACAGTCGAGAGCTAAGAACAGAGACCAGTAGTGTGGCTCTAGCTAAGGATTTGAACGATTCATAACTCCCGCTTCTCAGGACGTGAGCTTCAGCTTTAGTAATTTTTGAGCTTCAGTGTTTTGGCTTCGTAGCAATGCGAGGTCTGCATCTATGAATATAGTGAGGAATGACGAATGAAATTCGCTTCATTTACCTGTTTGGTGACGATCGCGGCGAGTTCTTTACTGCTTGCACCTTTGAGCGTTCGTGCGGCTGAACCTGAGATTGTTCCTGCAAATCCACAAATTCAAAATAGTTTAGATCAAGTCACTTCTGTCTCACAGCTTTCGGATGTGCGCCCGACAGATTGGGCATTTCAGGCACTCCAATCTCTAGTTGAGCGGTATGGTTGTATTGCAGGGTATCCCGATCGTACTTATCGCGGCAATCGGGCATTAACCCGCTTTGAGTTTGCAGCAGGATTGAATGCTTGTCTCAATCGAGTCAATGAACTGATTGCCGCTTCTACAGCGGATTTAGTTAAAAAAGAAGATCTTGCCACACTGCAAAAATTACAAGAACAATTTGCGGTAGAGCTTGCAACCATTCGGGGACGTGTGGATGCTTTGGAAGCTCGCACAACGACTTTAGAACGCCAGCAATTCTCAGTCACAACGAAGCTGCAAGGTGAAGCGATCGTCGCTGCAATCAGCGTTTTGGCAGGCGATAATGCGATCACGAGTACCAGGGCTGAACGCAATCCCACGTTATCTTATCGGGTACGATTAAACCTCAATACCAGCTTTACGGGTCGAGATTTGCTCACAACGCGGCTTCAGGCGAACAATGTAACACCGCTGGGTCAAACTGCCCAAGACCCAACCAGCCCGACAGGGATTCGCGGTTTAGGTGTGTTGGGCACGAATATGGGACGGGTTGAGTTTGATGGAGATAGCGGCGGACAGGTTGGACTTGCACTGCTGCGCTATCGATTTCCTTTAGGCGAGAATACCGATGCGTTTCTTGCAGGGACAGGAAACGGATTTGTTGATTTAGATGCGTCGTCTCAGCTTAATCCTTATTTTGACGGGGGTGCTGTTTCTCTGTTTGGGCTGCGGAATCCTATTTATAACTATTCGTTTGGTGCAGGGTTTGGAATTCGGCATCGGATTGGAACAGCGGCTGAGGTGAATTTAGGTTATCTAGTGCCCAATGCTGCAAATCCAGCGAATAAGAGTGGTTTATTCAATGGTCAATATGGGGCCTTGGCGCAAGTTATCTTGAACCTAAGTCCTAGTTCTCGCATTGGTTTTACTTACATTAATGCGTATGCTCCGTTTGGGGCAGATCTTCAACCGGATGATCCGTTTAACCTCAGTGCGACGGGTAGTAATTTAGCTAATAGTAACTTTGGTGGTCCGGTTAGCATTAATGCGTATGGGATTTCTGGAACCTTCCAGGTTTCTCCGAACTTTGCACTAGGCGGTTGGGTTGGCTATGCGAATCACAATTACATCGGGCAAGGTAGAGGGGATGTCTGGAACTGGGCGGTGACGCTGGCGTTTCCTGATTTGTTTAAGAAGGGTAATTTGGGCGGATTGTTTGTGGGACAAGAGCCGAAATTAACGCGCAGTGATCTAGGGTTTCGCGATCGCAGTAACTCCTTGCACTTAGAAGCGTTTTACCGCCATCGCATCAATGACAACATTTCGATTACACCGGGAGTCATTTGGGTGACGAATCCTGACTTCAATACCAATAATGAAGATGTTGTGGTGGGTGTGATTCGGACGGTGTTCTCGTTCTAGCAGGCTGAAGACTCTGAGCAGTTGAGAAACGGCTTCAAGGTCGCTAAGGTGAATGGAATCAGTATGAACTTTTTCTTTTCCTATGCCAAATCGTTTAATTCAAGCTCAGAGTCTTTATTTGCGGAAACATGCTTATAATCCAATCGGGTGGTGGGCGTGGGGCGATGACGCGATCGAGCAAGCCCGCCGCGACAATAAGATTATCTTTTTATCAATCGGTTACTCTTCTTGTCACTGGTGTACGGTGATGGAGGGAGAAGCGTTTTCAGACCCGACGATCGCCGAGTATCTCAATCAGAACTATTTGCCGATTAAGGTCGATCGCGAGGAACGTCCGGATATTGATAGCATTTATATGCAGGCGCTTCAGATGATGACGGGGCAAGGGGGCTGGCCCTTAAACATCTTTCTGACACCGGATGATCTTGCACCGTTTTATGGTGGAACTTACTTTCCAGCTGATGCAAAGTACGGTAGACCCGGATTTCTGCATGTGTTGCAGACTTTGCGGCGATTGTATGATGACGATCGTGCTCGATTGGATGCCGTAAAAGCCGAGATTTTGACGAACTTACAGAACTCGGTGCTGCTTCCGACTCAAACACTGAGTGAAGCATTGTTAAAAGATGGGTTGGAATACAGTACCGGAATTGTTTCAGCCCAGATGCCGGGAACGCGATTTCCGATGATTCCCTATGCAGATGCGGCGCTTCATGCGGTGCGGTTTGGGTTTGAGCGATACAATGCTCGCGAAGCGACTACACGGCGCGGATTAGACCTTGCGCTCGGTGGCATTTTTGATCAGGTTGCGGGCGGTTTTCATCGCTACACGGTTGATCCGACTTGGACAGTTCCGCACTTTGAAAAGATGCTGTATGACAACGGGCAGATTGCTGAGTATCTTGCAAATCTCTGGGCATCGGGAGTACAAGAGCCAGCCTTTGAAAGAGCGATCGTTAAAACCGTTCAATGGCTCAAACGTGAGATGACTGCACCGGAAGGATATTTCTACGCGGCACAAGATGCAGATAGTTTTGTCACTCCCGAAGATGCAGAACCCGAAGAAGGAGCATTCTATGTTTGGAGCTATGACGAATTACAGCGATCGCTCTCTTCTGAAGAATTGACCGCCCTTTCAGAACAATTCACGATCAAGCCTAGAGGCAACTTTGAAGGGAAAATCGTGCTTCAGCGTCAGCATCCCGGTCAGCTCTCGGACACTGTAGAGACTGCATTCTATAAGTTATTTGAACTTCGATATGGCGCTTGCATCGGTGAAACCTTTCCGCCTGCGCGAGACGCTGAAGAAGCGAAATCCATTGCGTGGTCAGGTCGAATTCCAGCCGTCACCGACACAAAAATGATTGTTGCTTGGAATAGCTTAATGATTTCGGGATTGGCGCGATCGTACGCAGTATTCCGCGATTTAGAAGCATTAGAATTAGCCACTCAAGCTGCAACATTCATCTTGCAGAATCAATGGATCAACGATCGCTTTCATCGAATTAACTACAATGGCTCAGTTGAGGTTCTCGCACAGTCCGAAGATTTCGCATTATTCATCAAAGCATTGTTAGATTTGCATCAAGTCACCCGGAGCATTCAATCCGAAGCGCCGGAAAATCAAATTGATTGGTTAGCTGAAGCCATTCGGATTCAAGCGGAGTTTGATCAGTATCTTTGGAGCGATGGATTAAGCGGTTATTACAACACTGCTAAAGATGCCAGTCGAGACTTACTGATTCGAGAAAGAAGCTATGTAGACAATGCTACCCCTTCTGCCAATGGAATTGCGATCGCGAACTTAGTCCGCTTATCGTTGCTAACTGAGAACTTAGATTACTTCGATCGTGCCGAACAAACCTTACAAGCGTTTGCCAGTGTAATGGAACAATCGCCCTCGGCTTGTCCAACCTTGTTTACTGCACTCGATTGGTTCCGTAATCAAACCTTAATTCGGAGTACAGTCGATCGAATTGCAACCTTAGAGACGCAGTATCTACCCACAACCGCATTCAGAGTGATGGAGACATTACCGGAGGATGCGATCGCGCTCGTTTGTCAGGGTTTAAGCTGCAAAGAACCTGCCCGCACTCAGGAACAATTCATTCGGCAAATCCAGCAAAGCCAGAATAGATATGCTACCGGATTGGGATAAAGGGGAAGACAGTTTTGATGAATCTTCGCAGGCGCAGAAGTCCGATCGTTCTTCTCACTTGCGGCGAAACTTGATCGCGTGGATTTACAGGCTGACCTTCCTGAAGTTGAGTTTGCAGCGCGGCATATTCCGCAGCGTTTAATGGCTTGTTATCAATCGGCGATCGTGCTTCTGTGATGATTTCTGTCCGTGCTACTTCTTCGGGTTGGTCTTCCGGGGGTGGAAGCGCCATTGCAGGCGCGGCAACAGTCAGCGCTAGAAAAGCAATAAACGGAGATTTCCAAGTCATGATGTTTGATAGAACGTGAGTGCAGTGTTACCGTATCGTTTTTGACGAACAATCGTTAAAGGAATGTCAAAGGTAGCACCCGGACGATGTTCGACTGCCAGTTCACCGTCTTGAGCAAGTAGATTGAGTGTTGCGATCGCGCTCAGTACCGAAACATACAATTGACTATCGTAAGGCGGATCGAAATAGATGCGATCGAACTGTTGCCCAGATAGATTCGCTAACCGTTTGACCACATCTCCACGCAACACTTGATAAGACTGCTCCGATTGAGCAACTTGTTTCCAATTTTGCTCAATGATGCGGCAAGCGGGCGCAGATTGTTCGATCCCAATCACCAGTGAAGCTCCTCGACACAAAGCTTCGGCTCCCATTGAGCCGCTACCTGTACAAAGATCTAGCCAGCAACACCCCTCGATCGACCCTTGCCAGATGTTGAACACTGCCTCGCGCACTCTTGCTAAAGTCGGGCGAGTGTCTTGACCTGGAAGAGTTTTTAGAGGTCGATTGCCGTAGATTCGTAAGCTCATAGCTTTAATAGCTGACGTTGATTCACCAACTGAACAAAGTTCGATAGAAGCTGTAATCCAGCCGTTGAAGATTTTTCTGGGTGAAATTGAACAGCCATCAGATTCTCACGAGCGATCGTGGCTGTAACCGTCTGTGTTCCATGCGTGATTGTTGCTGCACGCACACTTGGATCGCTCGGTTCAACATAGTAAGAATGCACAAAATACACCCAAGGATCTGCGCCTAAGTTCTGCCACAGAGAACAATCTGGTTGTGTGAATTGAAGCTGGTTCCAGCCCATGTGCGGAATCGTTAATCCAGGTTCAGGATGAAAGCGTTTTACGGTTCCAGGAACAATGCCTAATCCGGGTTCTTTACCTTCTTCGCTCGATTCAAATAGAATTTGCAATCCTAAACAAATGCCTAAAAACGGTTTACCACTGTCGATCGCAGCTTTGATCGGTTGTACGAGATCCCGCGATCGTAAATGCTGAACGGCTGGATCGAAGGAACCTACACCAGGAAGCACTACCGCATCGGCTTGCTCAATTTCTTTGGCAGAATCCGTAATGAGCGTGGTTGCACCTGCGTTGTCTAATCCTTTACAAGCAGAGTGCAAATTCCCCATGTCATAATCGACAACAGCGATCGTCGGCATCTTTCAATCCTCTAGTCTGGTCTCTAAATTCTAGATGAAAATCCTATTGACTTCATTTACAACCTGGATGAAGCATCAGCGATCGAATGCTTCAGATGATTTGATTCAGGTCATTCTAGATCGCGGAAGCTTTCATCCAAATTGCCATTTTCTCAGACAGCTTCCGGTTGATTTTGAACTTGCACCGAAGCAAACGATCGAGAAAATTAATGAGATTCAACCCGACGTTACGATCTGTTGCGGAATGGCAGAATCTCGACGATGTTTATCACTTGAATCAAATGGTAAGTTTCAGAGTGAAATTCTACGATCGCGCCTTGATTTGAAGCACTTGATGGAATCGACGATCGCTACCGAAATCAGCCACGATGCTGGCAATTTTGTGTGCAATTATCTGTATTACTGTGTTCTTAAACATTTAGAAAGCCTAAATCAACACTGTATCTTCGTTCATGTTCCAGTTCTAACCGCTGGGAATACAGAAATTATTGTTCAAGATTTTTTGAACATTCTCGATCGAATTTGCATCCAATAATCCATAACAAAATGCAAAAAAACCGCTCGATCGCGCTGCACAAATGCGATGGTATTTGACGGGCATTACGAGGTGAGTTATGCGACGCGCTTGGATTCTTGGATTGTTAATTGTTGTGTTAACGATCGCACCTTCAGCTTTTTCTCAGACAAAATTAACCGACATTCAAAACCATTGGGCGCGATCGTGCATTGAATCTCTGTCGCAAAAATCAATCATTCGTGGATTTCCGAACAATCAGTTTCGACCGGATGATTCAGTGACGAGATCGCAGTTTGCTGCAATGGTCGTGAATGCTTTTCCAGACCAAATGAGTGCTCCCACCCGCGCACCGATTCAATTCCGAGATGTACCCGCAAATTTCTGGGCGCAAGATGCCATTCAAAAAGCGTATCGATCGAACTTTTTCTCCGGCTTTGAAGACGGAACCTTTCGACCCAATCTAGAAATTCCTAGAGTACAAGCCTTAACCGCACTAGCCAACGGATTAAAGCTTAAACCGACCAATGAAATTGAGCTAACAAACAAAACATTTTCAGATCTTCAAGACATTCCGAACTATGCGAAAAGCGCGATCGCAGCCACAACCGAGCGCAAGATCGCAGTCAACTTTCCCAATGCTCAACGCCTCAACCCCAATCGAACTGCAACCCGTGGCGAAATTGCAGCGTTCCTCTGCCAAGCTCGATCCGACACCAAAGGCTTGATCAGCGATCGCTATCTTCCAAACCCTGAACGACAAGCAAGAGAAATTCGCGGCGTTTGGTTAACCAACATTGATAGTGATGTGTTGTTCGATCAGAGTAAGTTGAGCAATGCAGTCAACGAACTTGCGCTATTGAACTTCAATACACTCTATCCAACCGTTTGGAACTGGGGCTATACGCTTTATCCAAGCCAAGTGATGAAGCGAGATGTTGGACTTGCGATCGACCCGCGCCCAGTCGCAGCAGGGCTGCAAAACCGGGATATGCTCAAAGAAATGATCACCGAAGCGCACCAGAAAGGAATGGCTGTCATTCCCTGGTTTGAGTTCGGATTCATGGCTCCTAAAGATTCGGAACTGGCGCAAAAACATCGCGACTGGTGGACACAAAAGCGCGACGGATCAACCGATTACGAAGCCGCTGCGCTCGATCGTGTTCAGATTCCCGTCTGGTTTAATCCCTTTAAACCAGAAGTTCAACAATTCATTCTCAATCTAGTGACCGAAGTTGTTGATAACTACGATGTCGATGGCATTCAGTTTGATGATCACTTTGGCTTACCCGTTGCATTCGGCTATGACGATTACACTGTGAATCTTTACAAGCAAGAACACAACGGAAAAGCCCCGCCTGATAATGCTCAAGATCCAGAATGGTCGAGATGGCGATCGAACAAACTCCAGGCTTTCTTAGCTAAACTGTTTCAAACCGTCAAAGCTCGGAAAAACAACGTTCTGATCTCGCTTTCACCACTCGATCTGCCTTACGCCTACGAAAACTTTCTAGTCGATTGGGACAAGTGGCGACAAGCAGGACTGATCGAAGAAGTGGTCCCGCAAATCTATTTTCAGGGGCAGAAATTCGACGATCGCATCAATCCCAACACTTGGAAAACCTTACGTGCTGCCCGCGATCACATCCCAACCGCGATCGGTATTTTAAGTGGATTGTCCAGCACCCCGCGCCCGATCGATGAACTCCAACGACAAGTCAAAGCCGTTCGAGATCAAGGTTATGCGGGAATGTCGTTCTTCTTCTACGAAACGCTTTGGAACAAGTCGCCTCAATCGATCGATCAACGAAAATCAGGCTGGCGGAGCATATTCAAGCAGAAAGTTCAGCGAGTGAGTCTCGTTAATCCCTAACTTCATCCCAATTACTCGATACGACAAATTCCGCCTCAGTTCAAAGTCCCCCACTCGTGGGGGATTTAGGGGGCAGAAGCCGATCGCAACGAAGCCAACACCCAGCGAACTAACCTTTCTTCAATGCCGCTTACTTCTCGTAATCCGTTTTCTTAAAAAACTCCCGCAGATCGCTGAAAAACTTCTCTCGATCGCTCTCCCGATACGCCGCCCTCACCCGATTCCAGCCATCCTCTTGCTGCCCAAGCAAATACTTATCCGCCAAATAAGCCGCCAGAATCCCTTTGACCTCAGCGTCCTTCTCTGTTCTTACTTGCTGATAACCCTGCCACAGTTTGTAAGCATCGCTGTAAATCAGCTTCGGATATTGCCGCGTCACATCGACCATTTTTCCATTGTCAAATCGCCAAATCTGAACCGGAAACGCCGAAGCTGCATAGCTCGTAAACGCATAAGCAAAACGATCGTCCGCACTATAAAATTCCGTTTTGCCATCCTGATCAAGATCGCGCAGTTGATAGCCCAAATTGCCCCAATATGCTTGCGATTCCACATACTGCTTCTGAGCAGAATCGTACTGATAAATCAATGAATACTCACAGCAATGCGCCCCACCTGTATACATATCTGCAATCACTTCGGGGTCTTTATCACCATTCAAATCCTGCACGACAAACCCACGATCGCGCTCATTCATCCCAAACGAAACCATCGGACGATCGTACTCAGAAATCTTTGGCGCTTGATCAAATACAGTCTGTCCCGATCGCTGAATCTTCAATCGCACATTCTTGACTTGGGGAAAGCCATCGGTTGAAGTCTGTTCATATGACAATTCAGCTTTCACCTCTCGTTGCTGTACTGTCTTTGTCAATACTTCCGCTCGAACTGGCAACCCCACAAATCCTAACACTCCCAAACCCACTAAAGCAATCGCCCGAATGCTCATCATCGCAGTATTCCATCACTGCGTTTAACTACGCTTCAAGAGTGAGGAATTACGAAATCCCGTCGCTCCCGCTTCGGACGAAGTTTCCAGTAGTCTGACAATGCAAAATGAGCAGGTTTCAGCAACGCATAAAGCGCCGTGAGAATGATGAATGTTAACACCATTGTCATCAATGGTTCCTTTGCAAACATAGCATCAAATACGCTATCGACAACATCATGCCAATTCGTCAGCAGGTTCCAGCTATTAAACCGCAGAAATCGTCCTAGATAAATCCCGATCGCGCTCAGTAAATGAATCGATAGTTCAACCGGGAAAATATATCGTCTCAGTCCTCGCTGCTTCAGGTAGTACCCCGCATTCAGCAGCGACATCACATACGCCTCGAACCCCGCGAAAAGAAACAAAAAGAAGAGCGGCACATAAACCAGTGCAACCGTCCAGATCGACGAACCCGCCCGCACCCACCTGACAAAATGAATAATATCCGTGAGAATATAAGGCGCATTCGGCAGAAAGGCAATGAATACCGCAACCCCAAACCACCACAGGGGAGAGCGATGCCGACGCTCGATCGCACCACCCGGCAAAGTTAGGGTCGAATTGCCAACCTGCACCTGCCGAAATAACAATACACTCAGGACTAGCGGAATGACGGCAAGAAACAGATTCCAGCCCATCCAATCGACGTTGTGATAGAGCGTATGCAGCGCTTGGGCGACAAGAGACTTAAGCGGCAAGTCCAGCATCTTAGACACTCCTCTAAAAAATACTTTCCTGCAATCTACTCAGCCCATTTGTCGATCGTATGACAATGCCGTCTAAAAAAAGTTGCCCTAGAAAATACTTTCCAGGGCAGGGTACGAGTAACACAATGAAATTAGAGGTTCAGTTGATTGCCGCGACGATATTGCGTGTAAGCAGCAACAAACAGACCCACCAAGGTAACGGGCACAAGTCCCAACACAATACCCAGCAAAATTGGCTCAACCATGTTTGAATCTCCTCGGTTCGTAAGATTTTGAAACTTAAATCATGAAGGTCTCGTTATCTATTATCTTAGCCGTTCTTGTCCGCTCCACATAGAGCAACCCTTGTACATCAACCGAATCACAAGATTTTTTTGGCAAGATTACAGAATTTGCTGCGGCAGGAGGAGCTGAAATTTGTTAAAGTCTGTTTAGTATATGAGTGAACAAATTTTACAGTCCTTTTATAGAATCCTCTTTTGAACCAGCAGCTTGTCAAATCTGAAGGGTCGCCCCAAAAATTACTCACGATCTTGCTCGTCGTGTGTTTTGCGATCGTGCTGTCGCTTCTGGGTGCAAACCAACTTCATCGAACTGATCCCTATGTGCAGGAAGTTCTCTCGATTCCAGGGGATGCCATCCAGGGTCATGCCATCTTTCAAATTAACTGTGCAGGTTGTCACGGAATCATGGCAGATGGCAAAGTGGGGCCGAGTTTGAAAAATGTCTCTAGTCGCAAGTCGCGTACTCGCTTGATCGAGCAGGTGATCAGCGGACAAACGCCTCCAATGCCCAAGTTCCAGCCCAGTCCCCAAGAGATGGCAGACCTGCTGGAATATCTAGAAAGTTTATGACCGGCTCCTGATTCTGCGTGCCTCGGCATCAATTCGGCTGCGGACGGCTAAGCTAGCAATTCCGTTTACTCTCAAGCTGTAACGAGACTGAAATTGTTCAACTGCGGCACGAGTCGCAGCATCGTAATATTGAGCGATCGCAAAGTTACTTCTCAAAATCAGCTTCAGATTGTTGCGTAGATTTCGCATGACTCTAGACAACTGCTCTTCAGTGTCGCGATTAATCGCACCCGTTTCAGAAAGCCCATACAGTCTCTGAAGATCCCGGATTGCCCGCACCGTTGCGGGATCACCGAGCGGTGCTTGCGGATTAATGTCATACCCAAACCCAGCCAAAATTGCTTTGGTTTGAGGCTCAGTGTAGATGCTCAACTGCGATCGTTCAGCAGGAATCGTAGGAGTCGTAGGTGTTGAGGGAGTGGTCGGAGGGGTGAGAGGATCTTCATCGTTGAGAATGGCATTTAATCGCCGCCGTGTTTCTAGCGTTGCAGTTCCCGTGATAGGTAAGCGATTTTGCTGCTGAAATTGTTTGACTGCCGCTTCAGTTTGCCTGCCGTAGAACTGACTTCCCGGAAGTTGGGGAGAGGGTTTTACGACACGATTTAAGCCAGATTGCAGCGATCGTACAATCTCCGCTGCTTTGTCTTGCGTGGGATTGTTTAACGTTCCATCCACAGGTAAAGCGTACTGGACTTGAAAGTCTCGAATCGCCTGCTGAACCCGTGGATCAGTGATCGGAGCATCCAACTGCACCGCATAGCCCAGTCCATTCAGCACAGAGATAAATTGTGCTGGGGAATAGTCTTGCGATCGGGCTGCATTCGCGGCTTGAGCATAGGTGACGATCGCGACACTTCCACAAACCACACCGGAAATTAACCTTGCGTTCCACATATCCAATTTATGATTTTTTCTGAGCAAATTATCGCGCGTTCTGCGGTGTTGCGCTGCATTTGCTAGAAGGGATTAATTGAGAAACGAACACTTTTTCCCACTTTATGACTTATTCGCTCCGCATTGCTGATCTTCCAGAGAGTGAACGTCCGCGCGAACGTCTGATCGCCCAAGGTGCAAGAACACTTTCAACGGCAGAGCTTTTAGCTATCTTGCTCAGCACGGGTTCAGGAAAGCTCTCAGCCGTTGGATTGGGGCAGTACATCCTCAAGGAACTAAGTCAGCATGAGCGCGATCCTCTGAGTGCGCTACGTGAGGTGAGTATTGCAGAACTGACAAAAGTTCCAGGAGTGGGAACGGCAAAGGCGACGACAATTTTAGCGGCGATCGAGCTTGGCAAACGAGTGTATCAATCCCGCCCACCGGAAAAAACTGTGATTGATGATCCAAATGTTGCTGCTGCTGCGCTCAGCCACGAATTGATGTGGCAAACCACAGAGCGATTTGCAGTTTTGATTCTAGACGTGAAAAATCAGCTGATTGCAACACAGGTAATTACGATCGGCACTGCAACCGAGACGTTAGCCCACCCCCGCGAAATTTTTCGAGAAGTGATTCGGCAAGGGGGAACGAGAGCGATCGTCGCGCATAATCATCCGTCTGGAAACACTGAACCTAGTACCGAAGACATCGCCCTGACCCGTCAATTACTCGAAGGCGCTCGATTCCTTGGCATCCCGATTTTAGATCACCTAATTTTGGGCAACGGCACGTACTTAAGTTTGAGGCAAACCACTGCACTCTGGAATGAAGTTTCACAAGGTATATAAACCGTGTATACACAGCTTTTGCATACACGGTCCTCCTCTATCTACAAAACGCCAGCGTTACTAAGTCCAAGAATCACACCTGCACCAAGGACATGACCAAAGCTCATGGTTCCAAGCAGTTCAGGAACTCCAAACCCTTCAAACAAAGCGGGAGAATCGAGCGGCAATTTCGGACCCACGCCGCGATTTTTGATCGCGAAGCGTCCGATCGCAACCGAAAACAAACAGCACAGCGTCATGACCAAGCCAACCGCAGGTGTCCATTCGACGGTTCGGGGCATTGTGGCAAGTAGTGTTGAGTAAAGCAACGTTTTTCTCCTGAATCTTGCTAAATCGAAACAATTCACAAGATCCATAGATACCTGTTCGCTGAATTCTCTGATCAAGATTGTTGAAAGAGTTAACGATCGACGACCGGAGCCTCAACGATTCCCTTCGCCTCTAACTCTGCCGCAACCCGCAGCACTAGCGCTTCTTGATATGGAGCCGCGATGATTTGGACACCGAGCGGTAGTCCCGATCGCTTGACCGGAACCGAAACGATCGGCAACCCAATAAACGACAACGGCTGAGTAAACATCCCCAAATTCGGACGCACTAACATTTCCTGCCCGTCTAAGGTCATCGTTTGCTGCCCGATGCGGGGTGCAGCGCAGGGAGTCGCCGGAGCCAAAATAATATCCACTTCTTGAAAAATTTCGCGAACTTGATCGCGAAACCACTGCCGAAATCGCTGCGCTTGTACGTACCAGTGTCCCGGCACTAATGCCCCTGCAAGCAGCCGATCGCGCACGGCAAAGTCAAAATCCTGCGGTCGGGTGCGTAGCTCCTCAAAATGTAAATTTGCTCCTTCCGTTGCCGTAATCACAAAGGCTGCGGCTCGCGCTTGCCCTGATGCGGGTAAGGTTATACGACGAGTCACGCCTAGCGCTTGTGCAACTTGTTCGACAGCAGCAAACACCTCTGGTTCGCCGCCTCTGGCAAAATAGTCATCCGCGATCGCAATCCTCAATCTCTCACTACCTTTAGAAAGCTCCGGCAAGCAGAACTCCGGCGATCGCGCTGTACAAACCGGATCGCTCGGATCATGCCCCTGCATCACGTCAAACAGGAGGGCAAGATCTCGCACCGATCGGGCAAACGGGCCGACATGATCCAAACTGCCCACAAACGGATAGGCTCCCGCTCTCGATAGCCGTCCATACGTTGGTTTCAGCCCAAAGATGCCACAAAACGACGCAGGAACCCGGATCGAACCGTTCGTATCAGACCCCAAGCTAAAGGGAACTAATCCGGCGGCGATCGCGGCGGCTGATCCTCCTGATGATCCGCCTGCGCTACGACCAAGATCGTGCGGATTGCGAGTTGCTCCGTAATGCGCGTTCTCGGTGGTGAAGCCGTAAGCAAATTCATCCATGTTGAGCGCTCCAACCAAGACGGCTCCCGCTCCCTTCAGGCGTTTGATTAACGCGGCATCTTGAGTGGCTGGAGGTTTCTCTGCATTAATTTTCGAGCCTGCGAAAGTTGGAATTCCGGCGACATCGAACAGATCTTTCACCGCAAAAGGAACACCTGCTAACGCACCTGGATCTTCTCCTGCAGCAATTTTTTGATCGATGCGATCGGCAGCTTCTAACGCCGACTCGGATAAAACCGTCGTGAAGCAGTTGTAAGTTTGGTTGTGTTCTGCAATTTGAGCAAGGGCGGCGGCTGTCACCGATTTAGCGGTGACTTCTCGGCTGCGGACGACGATCGCGGTTTGAGTCGCGTCAGGAATGTTCATGGTTCAAATACCGGGGCGGCTTCGATTTCTTCGGGTAACGGAAACTCTAGCACCAACTGCGCGACCGTGTGAATGCGTTCCACATTGGCAACCACGCTCTCACGGTACTCCGCTGGAATCGGCAAACCAACCGCTTCAGCCATGATTTCGACAAATTCGTTTGCGTTGTTCATTTACTGACTCTCGATATACGCTCTCCAACCACCGTACTGCGTGATTTCGACCTGACCTTCGCACAAAAACGGCTCACCCAAAACTCCTAAAACCTCTGTACCGTCTGCGAGCCGAACTTTTCCAATACACAATCCAGGCGGCTCTTGCACCAATAAAGTTGCTAATCCACTTGCCGGAACCGCCCACACTTCAACCGCGATCGCAACTCCGCCTTCTTTCACTTTCAGCATCGCCGGATGACGATCGTGAATCGACCAAATCCGATAGCTCGGTTCCGTCTGATCCTCACGCAAAAACTGGGCATTAAGCGCCAATAAATTCTGATTTAGTTCTAAGCCGCGCATCAATGTTCCATTGACCGCCAACTGTACCGCGCCTTCCATAAAGTCATACTAAGCTTGTCTCAAATAGTGTACAAGCGCATGTAACCCCAAACGGTAGCTATCGGCTCCAAATCCACAGATCTGTCCGATCGCAACGGGCGCAATATAGGAATGATGCCGAAATTCTTCTCGCTTATGAATATTGCTCAGGTGGATCTCAACCGTCGGAAGATCGACCGCAGCGATCGCATCCCGAATTGCCATGCTCGTATGAGTATACGCACCTGGATTAATTAAAATTCCTTGGTGTTCTCCAAGCGCCGCTTGAATCGCGTCCACTAGAACACCTTCATGATTCGATTGCAGCGCTGTAAGTTCAACCTGTAGCGATCGCGCTTCTTGCTTCAGGCGCTGATTAATTTCTTCCAACGTAACCACACCGTAAATCCCAGGCTCTCTTTTACCCAGGAGATTAAGGTTTGGTCCGTGGAGAACCAAAATACTGCTCAAGCTGTTTACCCCGTCATGGGTGTAGGACTAACGGTGGCGATCGCGCACTGGAACTGGAATTGGAATAAGTTCCGCTTCTGGCTCTTCATCAGGACCCATCAGAGTCTCAATCACACGTCGCGCCCATTCTTTGAGCTTTTCCAATACCTTTTCAATATAATCCATCGGTCAGACGGCTCCTTTGATTGGGTTTAAGGGTACTAAAGTCAGAAGTACCTAAGCACTCTCTGATTTTAGCAAGGAGTTTTTCCAAACCATGACTCCCAAGTTAGGAGATCAGTATTCATTCATCATACCGAAAGATAGATTAAAATCAAGCGACAAAGCTTAAGCGCCGCTTAATAGTATCCGTCGAAGCTGGTCGAGCGCACTGCAAGCACTGACTTGACGCACCCAATCACGTCCACGATCGCCAAACAGATAGCGCTGACTGGTTGTGCCTTCTGAGTTCGCTAAGCCAATATAGACCAGTCCAACGGGTTTTTCGTCGCTGCCGCCTCCGGGCCCAGCCACCCCTGTAATGCTAATTCCCCAGGTTGTTCCCAAACGCGATCGCACTCCGGCTGCCATTTGTTCTGCCACGATCGCGCTCACCGCTCCTTGAGTAGCGATCTCCTTTGGGTCAACGCCTAAAAGCCGTTCTTTGACTGAATTATCGTAGGAAATCACACCGCCCCAAAAGTAAGCAGAACTTCCAGAAACGCGGGTGAGCATTTGCCCTAAACCGCCTCCAGTACAAGATTCGGCGACGCTCAGAGTCGCTTGTCGCTCTTTTAGAAGTTCACCCACCACTGATGCCAGCGACTCTTCATCGGCTCCGTAACAATCAATGTCCGCAATCTGCCGCAGTTGCTGTTCAACAGGCGCAATTAACTCTTGAGCTACTTGCTCTGAGGCTGATTTAGCTGAAATTCGGAGCTTAACTTCGCCGTAGTTGGCGTAAGGTGCAACGGTCGGATTCTGCAAATCGAAAAATGTACCAACTTTCTCAGCCAGAGCCGATTCTGAAATTCCCCAAAAGCGCAAAGTGCGGCTGACAATAATTGCTTTTCCCCAGCCTTGCTGTCTGAGATACGGAACTGCAATTTCATGCCACATCCGCTTCATCTCAGTAGGCACACCCGGAAAAGTGAGGATCGTTAGATGCGATCGCGGCCGCCAAATCATACCGGGAGCGCTCCCGATCGGGTTGTGCA
Organism: Leptolyngbya sp. AS-A5; assembly: GCF_039962495.1. Taxonomy (NCBI): domain Bacteria; kingdom Bacillati; phylum Cyanobacteriota; class Cyanophyceae; order Leptolyngbyales; family Leptolyngbyaceae; genus Leptolyngbya; species Leptolyngbya sp. AS-A5. The sequence continues at coordinate 285,669 of NZ_JAMPLL010000002.1, forward strand.
AAATTTCCGCACCTTCGGGAATCAGCGCTTGCTTGCGGTTGTTGTCGGTCATCATGCGACCACGCTGAGCGAATTTTGCGGCAATGTCTTCAACAATCTCGGCTTTTTCAATCAGCGGCGTTGAGAAGAAGTCTGCGATCGTTTCGGTCGTCAAATCGTCCGGGGTGGGACCTAATCCCCCTGTGAACACTAGCAAATTGGCACGATCGCTGGCAATTTGAATCGCTTGCTTTAAACGCTCCGGGTTATCCCCAACCACCGTTTGAAAATAATGAGGAATTCCGAGTTCAGCGAACTGTTGAGCGAGAAACTGAGCGTTTGAGTTGAGAATATTCCCTAACAGCAGTTCGGTGCCAACGCTGATAATTTCTGCATTCATCTTGCTGTCCGCCACACTTGCCAACTGGTTACGCTCAAGATGATAGTCGCGGCGATCGCATATCCAACTCCACTCGGCATCCCGGAGACTGCCATCGCCAAACTTCCTGCCCATAGAGTCAGCGAATAGATAAACAGCACGGCTAAACGCTGCGACAATCCAGCCTTCAGCAATCGGTGATGCAGATGGCGTTTATCGGCAACAAACGGGGATTTACCGCGACGAATGCGATCTAAAATTACGGCCGACATATCCAAAATGGGCACTGCCAAAATCACATACGGAAGCAGCACGGCAACGGTAGTGACGCTCTTCACCAAGCCAATCACACCCACCCCCGCCAGCATAAAGCCGATAAAATACGCACCTCCATCACCCATGAAGATCTGAGCCGGGTTGAAGTTGTAGCGCAAAAATCCGAAGGTCGCTCCTGCAAGTGCTGCCGCAAACAGCGCTGCTTGGGGCTGCTGCATAAATAAGCAAGTCCAGAACATTACAAAGGCAGCAATTCCTGAAACGCCTGCTGCGAGTCCATCGAGTCCATCAATCCAGTTAATTGCATTTGCCATGCCGACGAGCCAGATGACGGTAATTGGCAAACTTGCCCATTCTGGAAGTGAAACCAGTCCTGCGATCGGATTGGTTAAGAAATCAATCTGCACCCCCGACTCCCAAGCTAATCCCGCAACTACAACCTGCAAAATCAACCGAGTTTTGGGAGACAGATTGAACAAATCATCCGCCAGTCCAATCAAAAAGAAGGCAATCCCGCCGATCGCCAAGCCCCAAACTTCTGATTCTTTCGTCGGTTTGAGCAGTCCAAAGCCACCTATCCACCAAACGATTAATAGAGCAATCACCACTCCCAGAAACATCGCTACGCCGCCGAGACGAACCATCGGTCGTTGATGAACTTTGCGGTGATTTGGCTGATCTACCAATCCTACGCGCTTACCAAAACGGTTAATGATTGGGGTTGCAACAAGAACAACCAGGAATGAAATCAGAAATGCGGCAAAAAACGGCATTAGAAATCGCAGGTAGGAAGGACAAAAGCTTCAGGCAGAGTTTACTACAGATTCAAGAATCCTTAGCAAAGAATTATGAACCATATTTTCTGTTTCATTCAGAAATTTATTGTCAAAATCATCATCTGTCTGAAGTTAGTTCTATGCCATTCCCAGAAATAAAGGCATCCATCAGTGGATGCCCTTACAGCAATAGTCTGTGTCTTGAAAACGAATCAGGGAAATTACCGAGGCTTTACACTAACGCCGGAACTTGGGCACTGAGATGGGGGTAAAGCGGGAAGCGATCGCACAGTGCGGCAACGCGACGACGACAATCTTGAGCAACGCTTTCGTCTTCGGGGTTGAGTAAGCGATCGGCGATGATATTCGCAATCTCCGTGAATTCTGCTGTGCCCATGCCGCGTGTGGTCATCGCGGGCGAACCCAGTCTCAGACCGCTCGTGACAAACGGAGAAGCGGGATCAAATGGAACGGTGTTCTTGTTCGCGGTAATGTTCACGCCACTGACGAGCTGATCTGCCACTTTTCCGGTCATGTTGATCGATCGCAAATCCACCAGCATCAAATGGTTGTCAGTACCATCAGAAACTAGCTTGAAGCCGCGATTTTGAAGCTGAGTTGCCATTGCTCTTGCGTTCTCAATCACTTGACCTGAATAGGTCTTAAATTCCGGCTTCAGTGCTTCTCCAAAGGCGGCTGCTTTACCCGCAATCACATGCTCCAAGGGGCCGCCTTGGCTACCGGGGAAGACCGCTTTATCTAACTGCTTACCGAGTTCGGCATCGCGAGTGAGAATTAATCCGCCTCTAGGCCCGCGTAGAGTTTTATGGGTGGTGGTCGTGACGACATCACAATAGGGGATTGGACTTGGATGATGTCCCGTTGCGACTAATCCTGCAATATGAGCGATGTCGGCTAACAAGTAGGCTCCGACTTCATCAGCAATCGCTCTAAATTTCTCGAACTCAATCACACGCGGATACGCTGAATAGCCACAAATCAGCAGTTTCGGGCGATGTTCCAGCGCCAGTTCCCGAATCTGGTCATAGTCTAAGCGCTCAGTGGTTTGACTCACGCCGTAATGTTTAACGTTAAACCACTTACCAGAGACGTTTACAGGCGATCCGTGGGTCAGGTGTCCACCGTGCGATAAATCCATGCCCATGATCGTGTCTCCGGGCTGGAGTAGCGTCAGAAACACGGCAAAGTTTGCTTGTGCACCAGAGTGGGGTTGCACGTTTGCGTGTGCGGCTCCGAACAGTTCTTTTGCCCGATCGATTGCGAGTTGTTCAGCGCGATCGACAAATTCACAGCCACCGTAATAGCGTTTTGAAGGGAGACCTTCGGCGTACTTATTGGTCAAGACTGATCCTTGAGCCTCCATCACCGCAGGAGAGGTGAAGTTTTCGCTGGCAATCAGTTCTAGGTGATCTCGCTGGCGTTGCAGTTCTTGTTGCAGCATTTCAGCAAGAGCGGGATCGGACTGAGCAAGAAAATTTGAATGCGTCACAGTGCTTGTTCCTTTAATTCGTCGATCGGAGTTTCGTAATTTTTAGTCGTGCGATTGAGCTAAAGACGGAACCGCATGGCTAGGGTAGGGCAATCTGAGACGACTCAATCACGAATTACGAATGGGGTATCCGGGATTTTTGATCATAACGCTGTTCGATCGAGACTTTGATTGAATCTCTGGATTTTTGGAGAAACTTTGAATTCCGACGCAGAGCCGAGGAAAAAAACCTAAAGCGATTATATGTATTCGATAAAGTGCTTCAGCAGATTCGATCGAGGGGTGAACGATGAAACCGACTCAAGGTATACTCCCTCTCGTATTGAGAGATTGAAAAACCTATGGTAGCGGTTGCAATTCTGGCGGCAGGTCGTGGAACGCGGATGAAATCGGATTTACCCAAGGTGTTGCACCGCTTGGGAAGCCGATCGCTCCTTGAGCGAGTTTTAGGCAGCGCAAGCGCGATCGCGCCATCACGTCGATTGGTGATTGTGGGCTACCAATCAGGGTTAGTCCGTCAGTCGCTCACTGAGTATCCGGAGTCGATCGAGTTTGTTGAACAACCTGAGCAGTTGGGAACAGGACACGCCATTCAACAGTTGATCCCATTTCTTGAGGGATTCGATGACGATTTGATTGTGTTAAACGGCGATTTGCCGCTTTTGCGTTCTGAAACGCTGACCTTGCTGCTCGAAACTCATCGATCAAAAGGCAATGCCGCAACGCTTCTTGCCGCTCACGTTCCTGATCCAACGGGATATGGGCGCGTGTTTTGTGACGAGAATCAAATTCTGACTGAGATTGTTGAGGATCGCGACTGCACGATCAAGCAAAAACAAAATCGCCGGATCAATGCGGGGGCTTACTGTTTTCGCTGGAAAGATCTCGTTCAAGTGCTTCCAAAACTGACCCCGAATAATCAGCAGAAGGAGTATTACATCACTGATGCAGTGAACCATTTCGATAAAGTTACAGTAGTGGATATCGCGGATTATCGGGAAGTTTTGGGAATTAACGATCGCGCTCAACTGGCTCAGGCTTACTCGATTTTGCAAACGCGGATTCGCGATCGCTGGATGAGGGAAGGCGTGACGATCATCGATCCAGCCAGCGTGACGATCGATGATACGGTCGAGCTTGAGGCGAATGTAACGATCGAGCCGCAAACTCACCTACGTGGGAATACTGTGATCCGAGCAGGGAGCCAGATCGGTCCAGGCAGCTTAATCGAAGACAGCCAGATCGGGGAAAACGTTACCGTGTTGTTTTCCGTTGTTAGGGGCAGTGTAATTCACGCGAACGCCCAGATTGGCCCCTACTCGCATCTGCGATCGCCCGTTGAAATCGGCGAAGGCTGCCGAGTCGGAAATTTCGTTGAACTAAAAAACTCGAAATTAGGCGAACGAACGAATGCAGCGCATTTGTCGTATTTGGGCAATGCCACGATCGGCAAGCGCGTCAATATCGGAGCAGGCACGATTACCGTCAACTACGATGGCGTGAAAAAATACCCAACCACGATCGGCGATCGTACAAAAATTGGCTCCAACAATTGTTTGGTTGCCCCCATTACGATCGGTGAAGATGTCACCACTGCCGCAGGCTCAACAATCACCGAAGATTTACCGAACGATTGTCTGGCGATCGCTCGTGCCCGCCAAGTTGTCAAACCCGGATGGCGCAGAAAGGACACTCCAGATCAGTAACGTCAACCAGAGAGAGTTTAGCTAAGCAAAAGCGCTACGGTAGCAGGGTGTTTCTGCTGCTGTAGCGCTTCAAATCGTTTGCTCGATCGCGAACTGTCTTATCTCAGTTCCCCAATCTGTAGCGAGTATTTAGAGATGTGGGATTACTTCAACTTCTGCTTCACAAAGGTTAAGAGCTGACCCATCTGCTTCTTCAAGCCATCAATCTCAGCCTGCATTTTTGCAACTTTCTGATTCAGCGCTTCAATTTGAGCCGCTTCAGACGCGGTCGCAACTGGAGGCGCTTGCGGCGAAGGCAACGGCGCTGGACGGCGTTTCGCCTTTGCCATTGCAGCCTTGATTGCCTCAATTAGACCCTTCTGGTCAAACGGCTTCTGCACAAACTCAAAATACTCAAACGGCTCTTGTAGCTTCTCTGCTACTTCTTCTTTGCGCCCGGACATCAGCACCAAAGGAATTGTTTGCAGTTCAGCGGTACCCTGGATTTGCTGATAAACTTCCCAACCGCTCATTCGAGGGAGCAAGAAATCCAGCATGATCAGCGTCGGACGCTCCTGCCGGATTAAGTTAATTCCTTGCAAACCATCCTTGGCTTCCAACACTTCAAAATTACCTTTCGGCAACATATCTCGCACCATGTTCCGAATCACGGCGCTATCATCGATGACTATGACTTTGTGACTTGCCACAACTGAACTCCTCTAGGGTGATCTAGAAAATCGCAATTGAATCGGGGAAGATTCGCCGGAAAACGATGCAATAGAAACCTCACTGCACTCCTAATCGAATCATTACAGAAAGAAGCAGGGTCGCAATCCTGCAAACTCCGTGCTAAATGTTACTCGATTTGATGAAATACGGACGGCTTTAGTACCCGACTCCGCTGAATTGCTCCCTTATAATGGCGATAGGTCAAAAAACTTCATATTTTTTGCTGCTGGCTTGCGCCAACTTTAGAACGAACTGACCCTTAGCATTCCCTTGTTTATGTCACCCCAAACGAATCGATCTGCAATTTCTGAGCGTCGTGCGATCGTCTCTGCCCTGCCTGATTGGCTACGCCGTTCGATCGGGAATGCCAGTGAAATTTCGACGGTGCAGCAAATTATTAAACAGCGGCAGATTCACACGATTTGTGAGGAAGGGCGCTGCCCCAATCGGGGAGAATGCTATGCCCAAAAGACTGCCACGTTTTTACTGATGGGGCCTACCTGTACGCGATCGTGCGCGTTCTGCCAGGTGGATAAAGGACACGCACCGATGCCACTCGATGCGGAGGAACCCCGAAAAGTTGCGGAATCGGTACAACTTCTGGAATTGCGATATGTCGTGCTGACCTCAGTAGCGCGAGATGATTTAGCCGATCAAGGCGCGGGTTGGTTTGCGGAAACGATGCGGCAGATTTGCGTGATCAATCCACAAACTCAAATCGAGGTCTTGACTCCGGATTTCTGGGGTGGACGGCAAGACGGCACTTCACCTGAAACCTTACAGCAGCAGCGAATCGCGACGATCGTGGCCGAAAAGCCCGCTTGCTACAATCACAACATCGAAACGATCAAGCGGCTACAGGCTCCGGTGCGACGCGGTGCTAAGTACGATCGCACTCTCCGAGTCTTGCAAACAGTGAAAGAACTCGATCCCACGATCCCGACAAAATCTGGCTTGATGTTGGGACATGGAGAAACGGAAGCAGAAGTGATCGAAACGCTGCAAGATCTAAGAACGGTCGGCTGCGATCGCGTCACGATCGGGCAGTATATGCGTCCATCGCTAGAGCATCTCCCAGTGCAGAAATATTGGCATCCTGACGAATTTGAGCGTTTAGGCAAGATTGCACAAGACATGGGATTTTCTCACGTGCGATCGGCTCCGCTAGTTCGCAGTTCATACCATGCTGGCGAGGAAGCCTAAACTTCTGATTAAGCCCTAATGGATGCCTACCCTTCGATAGAGGTTAAGAGAGATGTATCAGTTCTAATTTAGGAAATCATTGGGGCTCCAGTAAGCGCGGAAAATGCAGGGTGTAAAGATTAGCCGCGTGAGGAGTAATCAAATGCAGGATTGCTGATTAGCCGCATACTTCGACCAACATTTACAACAGCGGTGAAGCTGATCTAATCAGATCGATTGCCGCTTACAGAGTTGGAGTGCTGCACAAAAGCAATCGGCTGCAATTAAAACGAATTGCATGGGTCAAATGGCCCATCTCTTTGAGATGCCCAGCTCTATTTAGCTACTCAGATTGACTTGGATGTTTCTAGCGACATAATTCCCGCCAAAATTTCGCTCCTCCGCAAGGGTGATGCTGTTATTACACAAACGTTTTTACACTGAGCGGAAGTTAAAGTCGCGCTCCTCATGACTCCTTGGCAGATTTAGCTTGCAGCGAGAATTGCAGCGAGCGCTTCCAGGGCGTTAATCATAGTCCTTTCATAGAGTCAGCTTTAGATGGTGTCAGAACAAAGTCCTACTTCAAGGCAGTGTGTGAGGAGGCAGCCTTTATTCCGCTGTACTCCACCTGAAAATCCGGATCGGCGTAGAAATCGTCTTACCACGATCGCATTTACGCTCTCATTAGGATGGTTAACCAGCAGTTTAGTGCTGCCTGCACGGGCTGCGGATCTGTCGATCGGCAACCAAGGTATCCGAGTCAATCGAAATGCAACTTTAGAAACCGATTTTGTCGAGTCTCACGGCGCATATCAATCCACGTTCGGCGTGATCAACTTGACCACGAATGAGAAAACGCCCCTGCTGATAGAAACCAAACCCTCGGATAATCCCGAAACAATTTTCCGACCGTCTACCAAAATTGATGATGTCGGCAGTCAGCAAGACTTCAGCGGAACTCCCGGAAATGCGGTTCCCCAGCCCAGAGGGAAGTACACATTCCAACCGAATAACGATTACGTTTTCTACCTAGAGTCTTCATTCAATGGCAGACCTACAGGTATTCTCTATTCCACCGATCGCTTAAATCCCAACGCCGAACAGCACGTTCGGTTCACAGGCAATATCACGGAGTTATGCCAAACTGGAGGAATGCAGATTGGATGGGATGATACGGGGTCAAGAATTGTGCGAAACCGTCCAGCACAAGACCGCGACTATGATGACTTTATTGTGAGGCTGCGAGATACTGCCTGTCCCGTTGGAGGGGGTGAACCCCCTCCTGTGGTATCAGGTGCTGGGACACCTCCGGTGGCTCAAATTCCCCCTGTTGCGCCGATCGCTGGCGGCGGTGGCGGTGGATTCTTAACACCGCTCCTGATTGCAGGCGGAATTGCAGGATTAGCCCTTGGGCTGAGCGGCGATAGCGACAGCGGCGATTCCTCTCCCCCGATCGACATTGGCGGCGGCGGTACTGGCGGCGGTGGCGGTACTGGCGGTGGTGGGGGTGGCGGTCCCACAGAGCCAATTCCAGAGCCGATGACGATTCTTGGATCAGGGGCAGCGATCGGATTTGCAACCCTAATGCAGCGCCGCCGCGCTAAGAAAAAGAAAAAAGACTAACAGTCAACTCAATGATAGAAGTCCCTTGCTGAAGGGGCTTTTTTTTGCTTAAATTCAGCCATCGAGAAAGTGGCTTGTTTCCGTAAATATTCCCATACACGTTTGAAGCTTTCATCAAGAAAGGGGAATCCTACTCGATCGCACGATCGTACTGTGCTAGAAATTAGCCATGTCTTCAGCTAGGAAAGGTGCAATGTTTGGCTTAATAAGATTGTGCGCGATCATTAGTGGAATGTCTGGGATTGTTCTGAGTAGTGCGCTGTTTCCGATCGTCACTCAAGCAAAAGAAGATTGGCTGATCGCTCAAGCACCCCTTCCTGCACCGGAATCCCCTGCTGCACCTAGCTCGGTGATTGCGCCTCCGGCGGTTCCTCCCGTCCCGCTTCCCAGAAGACCTGTTATTCGGACTCCCAGAAGACCTGTTCGCCCAACTCAGATCACGCCTGCCACCCGGACTCCCAGAGTTCCTGCTCGCCCGACTCGACGGATTCCGATCGAGCCATTCCCCATGCCGGGGGATTATCGCCGCCCACTTCCTGATTTACCTGCGCCTCCCGATATTCGCACCATGCCGCAATCAGGCGACACCATGTTGAGCGGAATTTCTGGCAGAGTTTCTTTCACACCGATTTGCTCAGTGACAGCTCCTGCAAGCACTTGCGCGACTCGTCCCTATACAGGAGCATTAAAAATTTCCACAACTTCTCGCGATCAATTCTTCCGCGTCACACCTGACGCGCAGGGCACTTTCCGCGCTCGTCTCGCACCTGGACTGTATGTGATTGAACCTGACGCGCCGAATTTCCCGATCGGCACTGGACAAACCTTTAGTGTGATTAGCAGTATTGTGCGTCAGGTGGAATTCAATTTCCAGGGAGTATTGTCCCGTTAAGGGTTGACTGCTTCAACAATCCAGTCTTCTGAGTTTAAGTGATACTGATAGCGATTCTGTGGATTGCCGCGTAATTCTAGATGATCCACATCAGTTGGATTCAGCAGAAGTAGACAAAACTGCTGGAGTGGATCAATTGGGCTGGGTGCAGGAGGGGAAAAGGTTTCGTCTCCTGCGCGGAGCTGTCCTGGATGTGCCCAAGCAAACTGAGTTCTAGCGCTATCCGATAGCTCTTGCCATATTTGTTGTCGTGCTGTTTGCAGTCGCTGGTCTGGATTTGTATGGTCGATTAGGCTCAGCTTTCCCGTAATGCGGAACTGTTCGCGGGTGTTTGGAAAGTACCAGCAGACCTCAGCCCAAGGGCAATGTTCGATGTGCTTTGGCTTTTCGCTGCGATCGTCGCTGACAAATTTAAGCTGATTTGTGTCATCCAGGAAGCCGCGAAAGACGATCGTACGATTTGCAGGTCTGCCATCGGGTCGAACCGTTGCAAGTTGGACATACCGAGCATAAGGCAGAGAGCGATTGCGATGAAGCGCACCCGCCAGAATAGAACGCCAAGGAGCTAAGGACATAGGGGAATCAAATAAATGCTTTAAGATCCTACATGAAGCGTTTCTACTGATGAATTTATGGCACTGCCGACTGTGATTTTACCAGGGTATCTTGCGGGCGCAAACGATTACCGCGAGATGCAGCAAACGTTAATTGACCTCGGAATTTCAGCCGTGACGGTTCCCTTAGTAAAACGAGATTGGTTGCCAACCTTGGGCGGTCGATCGATACTGCCGATTCTAGAAGCGCTCGATCGTACCGTTCAACAAGTCCGGCAAACTTACGCTACCGAGAAAATTAATCTGGTTGGACACTCAGCAGGCGGGTGGATTTCGCGCATTTATCTAGGTGAGAACGCCTATGATGTGCATGGAATGAGCAGCGATCGCACCTATGTCTGGCAAGCGCATCAGTTTGTTTCAACGCTGGTGACACTCGGTACACCGCAAACGAGCTACGAACGCTGGACGCTCAAGAACCTAAATTTCGTCAATTTTACTTATCCCGGTGCGTTTTATCCGCAAGTGAAATATGTCTGTGTCGCGGGTAAATCCATTTTTGGAGCGCGGCGGTTGGGTAGTTGGCTTGCCTACAGCAGCTATCAACTCACTGGAGGACGGGGCGGTACTTGGGGCGATGGCATTACGCCGATCGAAGCCGCTCATCTCGAAGGCGCGGAGAATTTGGTTTACGAAGGGGTGAGTCATTCACCGCGATCGCCCGGACGCTGGTATGGCTCTGCAGAAGTTGTCAAACAGTGGGCAACGCATCTCAATTGACACAAAAAAGAGGGGTGTAATCGCACCCCTCTTTGAAGGCTATACCGCTTTACCAGAGTGCGCGAACACCGCCAGAGGTGCCGCTGCTTCCCGAATCACTCTCAGAGGGAGTAGAACTCGGAGTGGTGGATGAGTCAGGAGTCGTGGTACTCGGTGTCGTTTGAGTCGAGTCAGGAGTCGGTGTCGGAGTGGTCTCCGTCGAGCCAGAGGGTGTAGTTGGTACGACTACATCACCAGAGGAACCTCCCGGAGTGGTGGTGGGTGAAGTTGGGCTAGTGGTTTCTGGAGCAGGTGCGACTTGACCCGGTCGGTTAGTCGGTGTGACGGTGGAAGGAGCTGTTTGAGAAGAGGAAGGCGTTGAACCCCCTGCTTCACTAGGACTCGCTTCCACGGGCACCGACGAAGGGTTCGATCTCGGTGAAACCGGTTGCTGTGTTGTCGAACCGCCCGAAGTCGAGCCACCCGTTGTTGAATTTTGTGTTGAATTTTGTACCGTCGAGTTTTGGGTTGTCGTTGAAGACTGAGCCGCCCGATTGTAGGGAGCTTCGTTAAAAATGCTGGGGTTCGGATTTAGCGGAGATTGCGCCATCCCAGGCAGCGACATCAATGATCCAAAGCCAGCAATGCCGATCGTACTCGCTAATTTCTTGATCTTTCCGTTCATCGGTACTCTCCCTTTTGCTTGATGTTGACAAGTTCGGTTGACTGATTGGAACTCACCGAATGGGCGGAAGCGAAATCCGAAGTTGGACTCACAACCATAGGTTGCAGTTTAGGCACTATGAGGGATCAAGGCTCTCTGCCTGTGGTTCGATTTATCCCTAGAAGAAATTTCATAGATTGCTTAGTTTTTGACGACTACCTCTGTCCCCAGACCGACTTTACCGAAGAGTTCTTCAACATCGCGGTTGTACATCCGAATACAGCCATGAGAAGCCGCAGTGCCGACGGATTCTGGATTGGGAGTCCCGTGAAATCCGATCCAGTTTTTTCCGTCTGTCCAAAATCCAATCCAGTATTGTCCGAGTGGATTTTCTGGGTCGCCGCCCGGAACCTTTGAGCCATTTAAGGGATGAATCCATTCGGGATTGCGGATTTTTTGCTTCACCGTGTAGGTACCGATCGGGGTTTCCCATCCCGGACGACCGACGGCGATCGGGTAGGTTTTGACTCGACGATCGCCCTGATAAACATTCACCCGCCGTTGTTTCAGCCGAATTTCTAATCTCAAAGGTTGTGCGATCGGCTGTGATTCTGGAACGGGTTCAGTAACAGGTTTCGAGAAACTCGGTTGGGGACTCAATAGCGCTGCACAAGCAAGCAAAACTCCTACACACCACACTGTTTTTCGCTGCATCGGTTGTTAGGACAGAACTACACCCAAGACGAAACCAGATTGCGAAACACCGATTCATCTGCCGAAGGCGTGAGATCGGCTTCGTAGAACATGCAGAAAAGCCGCCTGCTAGCGAACAAGACTCCTCATTTCGCAGTACGGTATCATCGAATCAGTGCATAGGAGGGAGTTATGTCTGAATCCGTCAGTGAAGCCTTTTCGCCTGCGGTGAGCGATCGCATTTGTAGCCATATGAACAAAGATCATGGCGATGCGGTGCTGGTTTACGCGCAATATTTTGGCAAGGTCAAGGATGCAACGACTGCTGAAATGAAGTCCATTGATGAAAAAGGCATGGATCTTTTGGCACAGGTGAACGAAGAAACGGTTCCGGTGCGAGTGACGTTCGATCGCACTCTAAAAGACGCAAAAGAAGCGCACATTATTCTGGTAGAAATGCTGAAGCGCGTTCGACCGAGCGACTAGAGGACGCACAGAAACTTCTTTAGTTCCTGAAATTGTGTGATCGCGCTCACGATTTGGGCATTTAAAGGAAGGGTAATCTGATGCTCTTCTGGGCGGACTGCGGTTCGCCCTTTTTCCTGCTTATGCCCCAGAATCATGTTTTTGTTTTTCTCGAAGTCTTCTCTTGCGAAGGCGGAATTCAGTCCTATGTCAAAGATATTCTGCGAACCTATTCGCAAATCGATACGCTGAGCGCTGATATCTTTCTTCTACGAGATCGCGCATCCGTCGAAAATCCGTTTGCATCAGATCGATCGCGGTTTCATTACTGCAAAGATCGATCGCCCAGGTTGGGACGAGTAAAGTTAGCGATTGCTCTATTCACGCATCTTTTAAAGCACCGTCCGGACCGAGTTTTTTGCGGTCACATTCTCCTTGCTCCTTTAATTCAAACGCTCTGTAAACCGTTGGGAATTCCTTATACTGTGTTGACCTACGGGAAGGAAGTTTGGGAACCGTTACCGAGTGGAAAACAACGCGCTTTGCAGAATGCCGATCGCGTTTGGGCAATTAGTCGGTATTCGTGCGATCGAGCTTGTGCAGCGAATGGAATTGAGCCTAATAAAGTTGATTTCCTCTTTTGTGCGGTGGATGGTTCCGTGTTTCAACCTCAAGCAAAAGACTCAGAATTGTTGCGGAAATACCAGCTTGAGAGTTGCAAGGTTTTAATGACTGTTGCCCGCTTGTGGTCGGGCGATCCCTATAAGGGTGTAGATGTCACAATTCGCGCTTTGCCACAAATTCTCCGAGTGTTTCCCAATGTGAAATATTTGGTGATTGGGCGAGGAGACGATCAGCCACGATTAGCAAAACTGGCGGAAGACTTGGGCGTGAGCGATCACGTTGTGTTTGCCGGATTCGTTGCCGCTGAGGAACTTCCGAAACATTATTGTCTTGCAGATGCGTATGTGATGCCGTCTCAAGAAGGCTTTGGCATTGTGTATTTGGAAGCATTAGCGTGCGGCGTACCTGTGCTTTCAGGGGATGCAGATGGATCGGCAGATCCATTGCAAGATGGGCGTTTAGGGTGGCGAGTTCCGCATCGTGACCCCGATGAAGTGGCGATCGCCTGCATCGAAATGCTCAAAGGCGAGGATCAGCGCTGTGCGGCAGAGTGGTTACGCCAAGAAAGCCTTGCAGCGTTTGGTAAACCTGCGTTTGTTCAGCGCTTAAAGGAACTGGCAGGTCTCTAACCGTATCGTAAGGCACGAATTGCCCTCAGAAAAGTGTGATAAAGCTGACACACAAACAATCTTGAGGGCAGGATGATGAGTGGACTAGGTGGCTTAAACAAGACTCCAAACGGTGTGGTTTTGGGGTTGGTGCAGTTGCAGCTTCCGAACGTGGTGACACCCGATGATCTGGCGACACAGACCGATCGCATTTGCCAGATGGTCGGCAAAGCGCGACGAAATATGCCGACGATGGATCTGGTGGTCTTCCCTGAATACTCGCTGCATGGCTTGTCGATGGACACCAATTCAGAAATCATGTGCCGCTTAGACGGAAAAGAAGTCCAAGCGTTTCAGAAAGCTTGCCGGGACAATCACATCTGGGGATGCTTTTCGATTATGGAATACAACCCCCACGGCAATCCCTATAATAGCGGTATCATCATCGACGACACCGGAGAACTGAAACTGTATTACCGCAAGCTGCATCCTTGGGTTCCAGTCGAACCGTGGGAGCCTGGAAACTTGGGGATTCCTGTGTGTGAAGGCCCGAACGGCAGCACGATCGCGCTCATCATTTGCCACGATGGCATGTTCCCGGAAATGGCGCGTGAATGTGCCTATAAAGGTGCAGAAATCATGATTCGTACCGCAGGCTACACCGCTCCAATCCGTCACTCCTGGCAAGTCACCAATCAATCGAACGCGTTTTGCAATCTGATGTACACTGCCTCAGTCTGCATGTGCGGCACCGATGGCACGTTTGACTCGATGGGTGAAGGTATGTTTGTGAACTTCGACGGTGCGCCGCTGGTGATGGGTAGCCATCGTCCGGATGAGATCATCACCGCAGAGTTACGCCCGGATCTGGTGCGTGAAGCCCGGAAGCATTGGAGCGTTGAAAATAATATCTATCAGTTCGGGCATCGCGGCTACGTGGCGGTAAAAGGTGGAGCGCAAGACTGTCCTTACACTTATATGCAAGATTTAGTCAATGGCAGTTATCGCTTGCCTTGGGAAGACGAAGTGATTTACACCGATGGAACCTCTTGCGGATTTGCGACTCCGACACGATCGTACCGTGGCGAAGAACTCCCGACCTCTGTGACCGGAGGTTAAGCATGATGTTCGTTGAGGCTGATCCGTATCCCTATCCGTTTAATGGCGATCTGCGTCCTGAAAACACGGCGCTGATTGTGATTGATATGCAGACGGACTTCTGTGGCAAGGGCGGGTATGTTGACAAAATGGGCTATGATTTGTCGCTGACCCGCGCTCCGATCGAACCGATCCGCAATCTGCTGACGGTCCTGCGATCGCTCAACTACACGATTATTCACACCCGCGAAGGACACCGCCCGGATTTGTCAGATCTACCGGAGAATAAACGCTGGCGATCGCAGCAGATCGGCGCTGGTATTGGTGATCCAGGGCCTTGTGGAAGAATTCTGGTGCGGGGCGAACCTGGATGGGAAATCATTCCTGAACTGGCACCCTTGCCCGGAGAAGTGCTCATCGACAAACCCGGAAAAGGATCGTTTTATGCAACCGATCTGGATTTGATTCTGAAACGCAAGAATATTCAGAATTTGATTCTCACCGGAATTACAACCGATGTCTGTGTACACACCACGATGAGAGATGCCAACGATCGCGGCTACGAATGCTTGCTGCTGTCTGATTGTACTGGCGCAACCGATTATGGAAACTACCTTGCAGCGCTCAAGATGATCAAAATGCAGGGCGGTGTCTTTGGGGCAGTCTCCGACTCGATCGCGCTCATCACCGCCCTAAAAGCAGGATTGTGACAGACTATACAATCTGATTGGAGGAAACAGACTTCAATCGATCGCGTTTATTAGTATCCGAAAAAGGAATCAACGATGAGCAAGAATGATGAGCGTCATTCACGAGTTTCCCGCCGTCAGGTTGTGCGGGGACTCCTGGCGACCGGAGCCTTTGGCGCAACCTCGAAACTCTGGACAGGATGTACGCCGGCTAACAATACAAACACCGCAACAACGACCCCAGGTACAAGTCCAGCGGCAGGAAAAGAGCTTGCCATGGGGTTCATCTACGTCGGACCTAAAGATGACTTCGGCTATAATCAGGCGCACTCTCAGGGCAAAGAAGGGTTGAAAGCCCTAAATGTTAAAACGGTCGATCAAGCCAGCGTTCCTGAAACTACCGAAGTCCAAGAAGCCATGCGGAACATGATCGAGCAAGATAAAGCTACGGTCTTGTTTCCAACGTCATTTGGCTACTTCGATCCGCACATTCTCAAACTTGCCGCCGATTACCCTGAAGTGCAGTTCTTCCACTGTGGCGGACTCTACGATGCCAATAAACACCCAAAAAATGTGGGAAGCTACTTCGGCTACATCGACGAAGCCCAATACGTTGCGGGCGTAGTCGCTGGGCACATGAGCAAAACAGGCAAGCTCGGTTTTGTGGCAGCAAAACCGATTCCACAAGTGCTTCGCAACATCAACAGCTTTACGTTAGGCGCACGTAGCATCAAGCCGAACATTACAACTCAGGTGATTTTCACGGGGGATTGGTCGCTGCCGGTCAAAGAAGCTGAAGCCACAAACAGCTTGGTTGACCAAGGCGCAGATGTTATTACCTGCCATGTGGACAGTCCAAAAGTAGTGATGGAAACCGCAGAAAAACGGGGCGTGTTTACGTCGGGCTATCACGCCAACCAGGCATCGCTGGCACCGAAGGGCTATCTGACGGGTGCGGAGTGGGATTGGACAAAGGTGTATAGCGAATATGCCAAGATGATTCAAGAAGGCAAGACGCTGATGAATGGTGGGATTCCGCATTTGCTTAGAGGCGGATACAAGGATGGATTCGTGAAGATCTCATCCTTTGGTTCTGCGGTGTCTGATGTTGCGAAAAAAGATGCAGATGCAGCGATCGCGAAAATGCAGTCGGGTTCACTGGTGATTTATAAAGGTGGACTGAAAGATAACACCGGAAAAACAGTCGTTCCAGCAGGTAAAGATTACGGCGCAACTGCGATCGAGCTTGAATCGATGAACTGGCTGGTTGAAGGTGTAGTCGGCAAAACCGCCTAGAAATTCACTGCCACCGCTAAACTCGTAGACGGGATTAGCGGTGGCAAGCATGAACTGGATTTATTTAATTGCAGGATTGAGCCTCGGTTTTGTCGGTGGATGGTTGGCCCGAAAGGCTCCTCAGAATAATCAGGAGCTTGAACTAGCGTATCGATCGCTGCTCGAACTCAGCCAATTCAAAGCGGGATTTCTGGCGCGAACGTCTCATGAATTGCGATCGCCCCTCAACGGCATGATCGGCGCACATCAGCTCATTCTTGCGGACTTGTGTGAATCACCTGAAGAAGAACGCGAATTTATTGCCCAGGCAAATGAGTCTGCACTCAAGCTAGTCAAGCTACTCGATGAGGTTATTCATATTTCTAAAACTGAATACGGAACAGGCAAATTAGACCTACAACCTGTTTCTATTTCTGATGTGTTTGATAATGTATATTCTTTAACGCATCTATTATCGGAAAATCGGAATCTACCCTTTTATTTAGCCTCACCTGATCCTGACCTCAGGGCTATTGCCGATCACAAATCGCTTTTGCAAGTGTTAACCAGTTTGATTAGCAGCGCGATCTCGACGATGCAGGAAGGCTCGATTAAACTTTCGGCACACGCAGATGCGAATTTTGTGTATATCGATTTGGAAGACGAACGCCCGATTGAGGTTTGGCAAGAAGCGATCGACTTGCTCAAACGAGAAGCGCCACCCGATTTGGAACCGCCCTCGTTAGGATTTAGTCTATTGCTGAATCAGAATCTCATGGAGTTTATGAAGGGTCGGTTAGAATTGGTCAAGCTGCCAATGAACTCAGCAGAAACTATCACTCAACTCCGATGCACTCTGCCTCGAAATGCGGTTCAATCATAAAGCGGTCAGGCTTGATTTGGCATGGATTCTCTCGTTGGTACAACGCTCTCAAACGGTAAATACACCCTGCAAGCGATTATTGGTCAGGGTGGATTTGGTGTGACTTATAAGGCGATTCATCACTTTTTGCATCAAACTGTAGTGATCAAAACGTTGAATGAGTCCCTACGATTCGAGCGAAATTTTGCCGATTTCGAGCGCAAATTCCAGGATGAAGCGCGGCGGTTGGCGCTGTGTGTGCATCCGAATATTGTGCGCGTGAGTGATTTTTTCATCGAAAGCGATCGCTCGTACATGGTGATGGATTACATTCCGGGCAAAACACTGGAGGAGATCGTTTTTCCGAATCGACCGCTATCGGAAGCGATCGCAACTCACTACATCCGGCAAATCGGCTCAGCGCTACAAGTGGTACACCGCAACGGATTGCTGCATCGAGACATCAAACCTGAAAACATTATTATTCGTGAAGGTACCCAAGAAGCCATTCTGATCGATTTTGGCATTGCACGGGAATTCACACCGAATTCAACGCAAACGCATACCCAAATGATGTCAGTCGGATATGCACCGATCGAGCAATATTTCGCTCAGCAAAAACGCAGTCCTGCAAGCGATGTTTACGGTTTAGCCGCAACGCTATACGCATTAGTTACAGCAACCGTTCCGATCGCAGCGATTCTACGAGATCACGAACGAATGCCCGAACCGCGAGAACTCCAACCCTCGGTTAGTCCGGGTGTGAACCAGGCAATTCTGCGGGGGATGGCAATGAACGCCGCCATGCGCTCTGCCAGCGTTGAAGAATGGTTATCCCTTCTGCCACAGGATGCCGTCACGCCGTCACAAACCTTCACTGCTCCTGTAACGCAGGCTTCCAAAGTTTCGACTGCAACTGCCGCAACGATCGCGTATGCCCCAAGAACCGAAGAACCGATCGCAACGACAAAGCCAAAATTGCGCCTAGCTTGGCTGCTTGCCGCTTTAACCGGACTCACCTTAACTGGAGTGGCGATCGCACTGCTCTCGCCGCGATCGCGCCAAATATCTGAACCCGCCGTAACGCTGAATTCTCCGAGTCCACTCCCTTCGATTTCGCCTACGCCGTCTGAAGCCCCAAGTCCGTCCCCCGTCCAAATCGACCTACCCCAACCCAAACCTAGCGCTTCGATTCCGCCATCTCCCAGCCCTGAAGCAACTCCGGTCGCGCCGTCTACCCCGGAACCTTCTCAAACAAAAACTCAATCAACGGGTCGTGTTCCTGGTTTCGCGGTTGGCACGTCGGAACAGGAAGTGCGAGCAATTCTGGGAGAGCCTGCACAAACAGGGCGCGGCTATTGGCAAAATACTCGCAGCGCTTTGTATGAAGTTGTACCCGATCGAATTACGCTTGCCTATCTGTACGACCGATCGACAAGCCAGATTCGGCAAACTGAAGCATCATTTGCTCAATCGGTTGATGATTTAACGCTGCAAGTGACCGTCAATGGAATGCTAGGTAGCCGCGCCACATCGGAAGTCATCAACGGGTTGAAGCAAGTTTATCGGCGAGAACGCAATCGCTACCGATTTCAACAAGGCAATCTCAAAGGTGTCATTGAGCGGAACGAGCGCGATCGTATTTATGTCGGAGTTTGGGACGCCGATTTACACGATTAGACCTTAAGCGAGTGGTATTTCATTCTACTGTCCGAGCTTCTTGCACTTCAGAAACTACGGCAAAATTAAAGAAGCATTATTTACGATCGCTCCTCATGACTGAACTGAAACTCATCTCTCAGTATCCCAATCTGCGATCGCTGATTGAAGCTACGATCGCCGAATCACTTTCGTCGGTTGAAGCTGGAATTCAACGAACTCAAACACGACTTGAAGCTTTTGAAGCTCAATACCAACTTTCAACCGAAGAGTTTCTGAGGCGTTACGAAAATGATGAGCTTCAAGAAACACTTGAGCTTGATGAATGAATTGGTGAATCGCGAATGCTCAAATGATTACAAGAAAAAGCGACTCAATTAAATAAAAGAGGTTAAGTTTGCAGATTGAGCTTTATTTTTAGCAAATTTAAGAAATAATTTCCGTTTGTGTAGTATTAAACACCAATAAACGGCATGAAAGGCTTTTCTGCTTCCATGCCGTTAAGCTTTTGAGTTGTCTAACCGATTAGTAGCGATCGCGGGTTCCCGATACATCTGCCGGATCACGATATGCAGTTGCACCCGTCGAAGAATGCTCATCGCGGCTGCTCTTGCGTCCCATTAAACCGAACAAACCGAGCAAGCCCAACAGACCCCAGTAACCGTTGCGTCCTTCTTGGTGATAACCTGCGTCTTGAGTGGTCGTGTCGGTTCCAGTTCCGGTTCCAGTTCCGGTTCCAGTTTGGCTCATTGCAGGCAGCGACATCGGAGCCAAAATCAAAGCAGAAGCTAATGCGAGTTTTGCAGCAAATTTAGTCATTGTTTTTATCCTTTTATCAACTTTGAACAGCTTCAGAATATAAACTTCAAACGTCAAATTAATCTGACTAAAGCTTGAGAAGTGACTCTGTTATTAGAGCTATTTCGTGGTTACAAACATCGGCCGTTCGAGCGATGGAATATTTCAAAACCGTTACATTCATTGGGATTGCGGCTATACCAGATCCCCTCCAGTGATAGGCTAAGAAATGTAGAAAACAAAAGGTTTTATCAAGAGGCTTCTGCATGACGGGTTCTTCGCAACTTCCACTTTTGTTACGGGCAGCACGGGGCGAAGTGTTAGATCGTCCCCCAGTTTGGATGATGCGACAGGCTGGTCGCTACATGAAAGCCTATCGAGATCTGCGCGATCGCTATCCGTCGTTCCGCGAACGCTCTGAAATTCCAGAGGTCGCGATCGAAGTGTCGCTGCAACCTTGGAGAGCTTTCAAGCCCGATGGCGTGATTCTGTTTTCCGACATTGTGACTCCGCTTCCCGGTCTCGGAATCGAGATGGACATCGCTGAGGGAAAAGGCCCGATCATTGCTGATCCGATTCGCACTCAAGCGCAGATCGATCGACTGCATCCGCTCGTTCCCGAAGAAACGATGCCGTTTATCAAAACGATTTTGAAGTCTCTGCGCGAAGAAGTCAAAAATGAAGCAACGGTTCTGGGGTTTGTCGGTGCGCCTTGGACATTAGCGGCTTACGCTGTCGAAGGCAAGGGATCGAAGACCTATTCGATCATCAAAAATATGGCATTTTCTGATCCGGCGATTCTGCATCAATTGTTGTCGAAGCTGGCAGATGCGATCGCGACTTACGCTTGCTATCAAATCGACTGTGGTGCACAAGTGATCCAAATGTTCGATTCTTGGGCAGGACAACTTAGCCCCCAAGATTACGATACGTTTGCGTTGCCGTATCAACAGCAGGTGTTCCGCAAGATTAAACAGGTGCATCCGGACACGCCGCTCATTCTGTTGGTGACAGGAAGCGCTGGACTCCTAGAACGCATGGCAAAAGCGGGAGCGGATATCTTGACGATCGATTGGACGGTCGATATGGCGGATGCTCGCGCTCGGCTCGGTAAAGAGATGAAAGTGCAAGGCAACCTTGATCCGGGTGTGTTGTTTGGATCAAAGGAATTTATCCGCGATCGCATTCTCGACACGATTCGCAAAGCAGGCAACCGTGGTCACATTTTGAACCTCGGACATGGCATTCTCCCCAATACCCCGGAGGAAAATGCAGCCTACTTTTTTGAAACGGCGAAGCAAGTGGATCAGCTTCTTGCTGCTGCACGTTGATGAAATTTCGACGATGAAAGGCATTGAGCGGATCAGAATTGGGCAGAACCGTTTATTCTGTTAATTCATAGGGTTTCCTCCTGCACTTTGTCTTTCATCATTCATCCCTGAATTCCTCAATGAGCAAGCGAATCTTCGTGACAGGTGCAAGTGGTTGCATTGGTCACTATCTTGTCGAAGCCCTGATTCAAAACACTCGACATGAACTGTTTCTGCTCGTTCGTGATGCTAGCAAGATCAAGATTGATCTGACGGCGCGATCGGGCATTACTGTAATTGAGTCAGATTTGCGTGAGATTGAGCAACATCGAGAACTTCTAAGCACGATCGATTGTGTGATACTAGCGGCGACAGCTTGGGGCGGAGAAGGGATTCAAGAAGTCAATGTGCAAAGCAATCTGCAATTGCTCTCGATGCTTGATCCAGAGCGCGTCGAGCAAGTGATATATTTTTCGACCGCTAGTATTCTCGATCGCAACAATCAACTGCTGCCTGAAGCATTTACGATCGGCAACGATTATCTGAAATCCAAGTATACCTGTTACGAGAAGTTAGCCGGGTTGGCGATCGCACCTAAAATTACCAAGCTGTTCCCGACCTTAGTGATCGGCGGTGGAGAGTGTTATCCTTACTCGGCGGTGACAACTGGAATTCCAGAGGTGGCAAGGTGGGCGAAGCTGATTCGCTTTTTCCGTGCTGATGGCAGTTTTCACTTTATTCACGCTCATGATATTGCTCAAGTGGTGCGGCATTTTGTGGATCACCCGCCGAAGGAAAAGAGTTTTGTAGTGGGCAATCAGAAAATTACGGTCAATCAGGTATTTGATGAGCTTTGTTTCTACCGGGGCCTCAAGCCGATGCTGGGCTTTCCGTTGCTTCTACTTGCGGATCTGGTGATTTTTCTGTTTCGGATTCAGATGGGCGAGTGGGATCGGTTTGCGTTGCGCTACCGTCACTTTATCCACCAAAATCCGATTAGTCCCGCTACGTTTGGTATGGAGAACTATTGCTCAACGATCGAAGATGTGTTGAAGCTGAGCGGCGTTCGCAGAAAGCGATGAATTTTGGTTGTTGGAATGAATGTGCTTTGAAATTTGATTTGATCAACTTAAATCAGAACGCTGTATGATGACCCAAATGTTAGGGTAGCGATTTTGACGCATCATCGGAGGCGAGCATGACATATACGATCGCGATGACGAACATGAAAGGCGGAGTCGGTAAAACAACTCTATCCGTCAACTTGGCAGCTTGTTTGGCAAAGTATCACCAAAAGCGAGTTCTTCTAGTCGATCTGGACACTCAAATCAGCGCAACTCTGAGCTTGATGCCGCCCGCAGACTTCGCGAGACTGCGTAACGATAAGCGCACCTTAAGACACCTGATTCAAAGCGCAATCACTTCAGACCCAAAACTGCCGCAAGTCGTTCCAGATGCGATTCACAAATATGTGTGTCAGCTAAAAGGCTTTGATCTGCTGCCAGGTGATATTGATTTATATGATGAATTTCTGGTTTCCCAGATGCTGCACAAAACAGCGCTACAAAAGCAGGAAACCGATTTTGAGCACGTTTGGAATGTGTTTGAAAAGAACCTGATTCAGAAAGTTCTTGCGCCGATCGCGAACGATTACGACCTGATTTTGCTCGATTGTGCTCCAGGATATAACCTGATTACTCGGAGTGCCTTACTTGCGAGTCGTTTCTACTTAATTCCCGCAAGACCTGAGCCACTTTCGCTCATCGGAATTCAGCTTCTAGAGCGCCGAATTAACAAGCTGAAAGAGATGCACAAAACAGATTTAACTCAGGTCGATTTAGATCTACTTGGAATTGCCTTCTCGCTGTCTGGAAATATCTTGACCAGCCGCTATTACGGGCAAGTGATGAAGCGGTTGAACGAAGATTTTAGCGAAGCGAAGTTATTCAAAACGCGCATTCCGTCGGATGTAAATGTTTCAAAAGCGATCGATAGTTTTTCACCTGTGGTACTGACCAATCCCGGAACTGCGGGATCGAAGGCGTTTGTGATGCTGGCTCAAGAAGTGCTGCAAAAATTATCGACGTTGACGCGCAGTCAAGCCTTAGAGAAGAAAATGTCGCTGTCGTCTCTGAATTGAGCCGATTCAAGCAGGATGAGTTCATCAAGCCCCTCGTCGAGTGCGGGGGGCGCGCCGTATAATCGACGCGCCATTCGATGAATCACTGCATCGGGAACTTGGCGATCGCGCATTCGATTGCGCTCTAAGCAGACCTCGATCGGTGGATTAATCCAAACTCCAGTGATATGAGTGAAGCCGGATTTTCGAGCAAGCGCGATCGCGGCTCGTCTCTGTTTTCTCACGGCATTCGTGGCATCGTAGATGGCGAACTCAATTTCACCGGATCGAATCGCGCTGACGGCTTGCTGAAACTGCGATCGCACCTCTAGCCAAATTTTGAGCCAACTTCCCTGAACGGCTTCGTCTCCGAACAGTTGAGCGCGGATAGTATCGGTTGAAATCATGCACGAACGCAGGGAGCGGGCGTAAGTTGATTTCCCGCTCCCTGGTAAGCCAATGAGTAGAATTAAGCGAACCCTAGATGATGGTTCCGTCGGGAATCACCGCACCTTTTAATGTCACAACAATTCCACTGCGAATGTAGAAACCGAGATTCTCGCGATCGGCTTCTTGAACTCGATCTTTATTCACGATCTGCACATTGCAGCCGATGTGAGCGTTTTTGTCGATAATCGCTCGACGGATAATCGTGTCCGATCCAATCCCAAGTGGGACTCCGGGACTGCTGCAATCGAGTCCCGACTGGCGCTCAGCCTGACCTTCATAGAAGTCAGCCCCCATAATTAACGAGTCCTCGATTACCGAATTGGCTTCGATTCTCGATCGCACTCCCAATACCGAATGATGCACCCGACAGTTCTTTAAGATGCAGCCCTCACCGATGATCGATTCGGTGACGTGCGAATCGAGAAACTTGCTCGGCGGTAAAAAGCGCTGACGAGTGTAGATCGGTGCGGTTTCGTCGTAGAAGCTAAAGGGTGGGCGGGGTTGCTGCGTAAGTGCCAAATTGGACTCATAGAACGCTTCGATCGTCCCAATGTCTTCCCAGTAGTCGTTAAACAGATAGGCTTGAACGTTGTAGTTCTGAGCAGAACCCGGAATAATCTCTTTGCCAAAGTCTGTTTGGCTAGGAGCTTCTTTCAGCAGTTGTTCGAGCACTTCTCTCTTGAAAACGTAGATCCCCATTGAAGCAATGTAGGGGCTTTGACGGGCTTCTTCGGGCGTTAGACCCAGCACTGTTGTATCCACCTGCATTGCTTTGAGAGCATCGCCTTTGGGCTTTTCGCTAAAGTCGATCACTCGTCCATTCTGATCAATCTTCATCAAGCCAAAGTCCGAGGCGCGAGCTTCATCGATCGGCACAACCGACAGGGTAATATCTGCACCCGTATCGCGATGGCGCTGCACGAATTCGCGGTAATCCATTCGGTACAAATGATCACCAGAAAGGATCAAATATTCTTCGATATCCCATTCTTGAAACAGCCAAATATACTGGCGTACAGCATCAGCAGTCCCCTGGAACCAGTTCGGGTTTTCGGCAGTTTGTTGAGCAGCAAGAACCTCAACAAATCCTTCGCTAAAGCTAGAGAAGTTATAGGCGCGGCTCAAGTGGCGATTAAGAGAAGCGGAATTGAATTGAGTCAGAACGTAGATCTTAAAAATTTCGGAATTGATACAGTTACTAACGGGAATATCAATTAATCGATACTTTCCGGCTAATGGGACGGCTGGTTTTGCCCGTTGTTTGGTCAACGGATATAAACGGGTTCCAGCACCCCCTCCCAGGATAATTGCTAATACCTTCTTCACAGATTAACCTCGCAGTTCCACTTCGACTCCCATCCTTAGTGTCTGTCTGGATGGCAAAGTTGACAAGGGGTTTCGGTCAGAGAATTGCAATTGGGGATCGATCGAGGAAAATTTTTTATCGGTTTGCAATCTGCGATACATCCGCTAATCGAAAATTGAGAGAAATGGTAACTTTAGAGTGATGTAAAGTTCTGCGAGACCTCCCTTGAATTCTCTGCGCCGCACCCCTTTGTATGAGTTAGCGATCGAGCTAAATGCCCGCATGACCGGATTTTCGGGTTGGGAAATGCCTGTGCAATTTAGCGGAATTACCCAGGAGCATCATGCGGTGCGATCGAATGCGGGAATGTTCGACATTTCGCACATGGGCAAGTTCACGCTCACGGGTAAAAGTGTGCTGCCCCAAATTCAGAAGCTTGTTCCCTCGGATTTAAGCCGCCTACAGCCGGGGCAAGCCCAATACACGGTGCTGCTGAATCCACAGGGCGGCATTATCGATGATCTGATTTTTTATTTTCAAGGGGACGATCGCTGGGTTGTAATTGTGAATGCAGCAACCACTCAGAAAGATCGCGATTGGTTGTTAGCGAATCTAACCGATGTTGAGTTTCAGGATCTTTCTGATGCTCAAGCGCTGATTGCGGTGCAAGGAAAGAAAGCGGTTGAGCATTTGAACGTGATCGTGGATCAAGATCTCTCGCACGTCAAACCGTTTGGACATCTAGAAACATCCATTCTGGGTCATCGTGCCTTTATTGCACGGACGGGATACACCGGAGAAGACGGATTTGAGATGATGCTTGATCCGCAGGGTGCGATCGATCTCTGGCGATCGCTGCTGGAAACGGGTGTCACGCCTTGCGGATTGGGAGCGCGGGATACGTTGCGATTAGAAGCAGCAATGGCGCTTTACGGGCAGGACATCAACGATTCGACGACTCCACTCGAAGCGGGGTTGGGATGGCTGGTACATTTTGATACGAAGGGCGATTTTATTGGGCGATCGATCCTCGAAGCCCAAAAGCAAAACGGGGTCAAAAAACGGCTCGTCGGCTTACAAATGCAAGGGCGAAATATTGCCCGTCACGATTACCCGATTTTTTCAGACGGAGAAGCCGTGGGAATCGTCACTAGTGGAACCTTAGCGCCGACCGTCGGACAAGCGATCGCGCTGGGTTACGTCCCGACTGAATTATCAAAACCAGGACAGCTGCTCGAAATTGGCATTCGCGGGAAAAACTATGGCGCGATCGTCGTCAAGCGTCCGTTCTACCGCGCAACGAAATAGAATAAGAAGTGCAATTTGACCCTTGATCGCCCATGGCATTTGAATATCCTGACACTCTGAAATATACGGACTCCCACGAATACGCCAAAGTTGACGACTACACCGTTACGATCGGGATTACGGCGTTCGCGATCGATGAGCTTGGCGATATTGTGTTTCTGGAATTGCCGGAACCAGGGGACACGGTTGAAAAAGGCGAAAGATTCGGCACGATCGAATCCGTCAAAGCGGTAGAAGATTTGAAAGCTCCGGTAAGCGGTACGGTGCTGGAAGTCAACACCGAGATGATGGACGCACCGGAGAAATTAGTTGATGATCCCTACGAGGCAGGTTGGCTGATCAAAGTGAGTGCAAGCGATGTTTCGGAGCTAGAAGATGCGCTGTCTGCCGATGAATATCGCAGTATGGTCGAGGGAAGTTGAGATTCTCTCCGTAATTTCCGAAATCTACTCCGTAAATTCACGATAGCTTTACACCCGCTAGTTTCGCTAGCGGGTTAATTATTGCAGAATGTTTCTAACTAATTTTGATATCTTTAACGTTCATGGTATTGACGCTCCACGTTTTTAGTTTCAAAGCCGAATTCTAGAAGCTCCACTTTGTTACCCTAAACCGCTCACCTTCTATGTCTGAACCCACAGTGACTGCGCCTTTTGACTACGATCGTGCTTCCGTTGATTTTGATGCTTCTGAGTCTTCTGATCGCACTCCCGCACAAACTGAATTAACTTACACAGATCGATTTGTTGATCGCCATATCGGGGTGCGGGGTGCGGAAATTCAAGCGATGCTTCAGGTGTTGGGCTTGAACTCGATCGCAGATCTAATCGATAAAGCTGTTCCTCAAAGCATTAGAATCAAACGTCCGCTCCAGATCGAATCGGGGCGAAGCGAGTATGAAATGCTGAAAGAACTCAAAGCGATCGCCGTCAAAAATCAGGTGATGCGATCGTTTATCGGCATGGGCTACTCGAATTGCATCACGCCTCCGGTGATTCAGCGCAACATTTTAGAGAATCCCGGCTGGTACACGCAGTACACGCCCTATCAGCCCGAAATCGCTCAAGGTCGTCTCGAAGCGCTGCTCAACTTCCAGACGATGGTGATGGATTTGACTAGACTGGAAATCGCTAATGCCTCGTTGCTGGATGAAGGAACGGCAGCCGCCGAAGCGATGGCAATGAGTTTTGGACTGGTCAAAAACAGTGCAAAAACCTTCTGGGTGTCGAGCGCGTGTCATCCGCAAACGATCGAAGTCATTCAAACTCGCGCGATTCCGCTTGGGATTCAGGTGATTGTGGGAGACCACCGCACGTTTGAATTTGATACGCCAATCTTTGGGGCATTGCTGCAATATCCAGCAACCGATGGCGCAATTTATGACTATTCCGAGTTTGTCGATCGCGCTCATCAAGCGGGTGCATTGGTCACGGTGGCGGCGGATTTGCTTAGTTTGACGCTGCTGAAACCACCTGGAGAATTTGGCGCGGATATTGCGATCGGAAATACTCAGCGTTTCGGTGTTCCTCTGGGTTACGGAGGCCCTCATGCTGCTTACTTTGCGACCAAAGAAGCTTACAAGCGCCAGCTCCCCGGAAGATTAGTCGGAGTGTCAAAAGATCGCAATGGTCAACCTGCATTAAGACTGGCGCTGCAAACTCGCGAACAACATATCCGACGCGACAAAGCGACGAGCAATATTTGTACCGCGCAAGTGTTACTCGCAGTGATTGCGGGAATGTATGCCGTTTATCATGGCGCGTCTGGATTGAAACAGATCGCTGCTCGCGTTCATCGCCTGACCGTACAGTTGGCGATCGCCCTTCAACACGCAGGCTTCAAACTCGGAACCGAGCCTTACTTTGATACCTTACGCATCGAAGTTCCGGGTAAGGCGGATCAGATCTTGGCGCAGGCTTTGAAGCAAGGCATTAACTTACGCAAGATCGATGCAGACACGATCGGAGTTTCGATCGATGAAACCGTTTCGCAAACCGATTTAATCGATATTCTGAGGAGTTTTAGCGATCGCGCAGCTCTACCCGAAATTCCCGCCGCTCGGATTCCCACTCAATTCGTGCGAGGCTCAGACTATCTGATGCATCCGACGTTTTCGGCTTATCGATCGGAAACCGAATTGCTCCGCTATATGTATCGCTTGCAGTCGCGAGATTTATCACTCACTTCTGCGATGATTCCGCTTGGTTCTTGCACAATGAAACTGAATGCAACCGCAGAAATGGTGCCGATTACCTGGGCAGAATTCGGACAACTGCATCCGTTTGCACCGATCGACCAGACACAAGGCTATCAGGAACTCTTCAAACAGCTTGAATCCTGGCTCTCTGAAATCACCGGATTTGCAGATATTTCGCTGCAACCGAATGCGGGATCTCAAGGTGAATACGCTGGACTCTTGGTAATTCGGCAATATCATCAAAGTCGTGGGGATACGCATCGCAATATCTGTCTGATTCCACAATCGGCACATGGAACGAATCCGGCGAGTGCAGTCATGGCAGGCATGAAAGTAGTGGCGATCGCCTGTGACAGCGAAGGCAATATCGATTTAAACGATCTCAGAACCAAAGCCGAACAGCATCGCGAAAACCTTGCTGCCTTGATGGTGACGTATCCTTCAACGCATGGTGTGTTTGAAGAAGGCATTCGGGAGATTTGTACGATCGTGCATGAAAACGGCGGACAAGTTTATATGGACGGCGCGAACATGAATGCACAGGTGGGATTATGCCGTCCCGGTGATTTTGGTGCGGATGTCTGTCATTTGAATCTGCATAAAACCTTCTGCATTCCGCATGGGGGTGGCGGGCCTGGAGTGGGGCCGATCGGCGTTGCTTCCCATCTTGTGCCCTTCTTGCCGAATCACTCGATCGTTCCCACCAGCACAGACCAAGGAATCGGAGCGGTATCGGCGGCTCCTTGGGGCAGTGCGAGTATTCTGCCAATTTCGTGGATGTACATTGCGATGATGGGCGGGCGCGGCTTGACCGAAGCCACCGAGATTGCGATTCTCAACGCCAACTATATTGCCAAACGCCTCGAAGGACATTATCCGGTGTTGTACAAAGGCAAAAATGGCTTAGTGGCGCATGAGTGCATTCTCGATCTGCGGGAGTTCAAAAAGAGCGCAGAAATCGAAGTCGATGACATTGCCAAACGGTTAATCGATTACGGATTCCATCCGCCGACCGTCTCTTGGCCCGTTGCTGGAACCGTCATGGTCGAACCCACCGAGAGCGAATCCCAAGCAGAACTCGATCGCCTCTGTGATGCCATGATTGCGATTCGTGAAGAGATCCGAGAGATCGAAACCGGAAAGGTCGATCGCGCCAATAATCTCCTCAAGAATGCACCGCACACCGTTGCTGATCTGACGGCTGATTGGGATCGCCCCTATTCCCGTGCTGAGGCAATCTTCCCGACCGCTTGGACTCGTGCGAACAAGTTCTATCCAGCAGTAGGGCGAATTGACAATGCGTATGGCGATCGCAATCTAGTCTGTTCCTGCTTACCGATGGACGCTTACGAAAGCTAGATCACTCAAAAACCTCCGAGTTTGACGATTCGGAGGTTCAATCTTTAAATCTGAGGCTTACCGCCCTGCACAAATCACCGATCGCATCTGTCGCAAATTCACAGGCAAATCGAGCCGAATGGCTTGCTCAATCAAAAAACTGGGAACTGGAATTGTCGGAGTTGCTTGCACCGAATAGGACAGAATCGTTCCTTGTTCGTAGGGCTGTAGCTGCAAATCCGCATAAAAATCACTGAAACTCCCAGATTCGAGAAAAAACTGAACTCGTTGTTGATGAGTTTCGAGAACATTCAGCGTGATTTCTACCTGTGCCGTAAAGATCAAAAATGCTTTACTTGCAGCTTGATAGATTCGCTTAGTTCGCTGTGAAATCACTTGCCGCACTTCGCTGCATGTCACATCTGGAAAATACTGCGTCCAACGGGGATAATCTGTCACCTGTTGCCATACGAAATCAGGCGCGATCGGTAAATACATCTGTGCAGTAACAGCCCCTCCCCAAGCAGAATGCGGCTTTGTTTTCAGCAAGATTTCACCTTGCATCAAAGCAGACTCGCGTACCAAGGTCATCATGTCTAAACACTCCTCATTCACACGATCTGATCAACCGACACAATAGCAAGCATTCCGTAAAACAATTGTATTCAACTGATGAAGATCTGAGAAAGTCTGCCTATAGTGATAGAGACTAATTGTGAGAAGCATCGATTACCTTATGAATCAACCCAGCAACTCCAGAGCAATTGTTTATATTGTTGTCCTCGCCCTCACCGCGATCGTGTGGATTTTGCGCGGTGTCGGATTGCTCACATTTTTGCCTGGTTTTATCTTATGGATATTGATTGGTTTATCGATTGTACTCACGATCGTCAATGGCTTAATTGAAGTGCGTTAATCATAAAAATGTTACTTCCGTTACGCTGAGAACAATGCAGGAGAAAACCTTTCTCTAGGGAGATTGGTCACAGAATCAAGACCGCAATAATAACCGTATCTGAAATCCTATGACCGGACTTGATTCTTAATTAATTTACTATTATGACCTCTACTGCTTTACCGACCCGTGGACAACTGGAGCGGACGCTTTCGCAGCGCGTACAAGCCTTTTATCGGACTCAACTCGGACACCAACCGAGTCGCGTCAGTTGCCATATCGCAGACGGCAAAGTGATTATCGTGCTAGAAGACGCAATTACTAAGCCTGAAAGATTACTACTTGAAACGGGACAAGAAGAACTTGCAGAGAAGGTGCATGACGATCTAGACAAAGCGCTGCACCCACAATTGACAGTCCTTATCGAAGAAGTCGTCGATGTCAAGGTGATTGATATTCTCAGCGATGCTACGTTTGACACAGGACGCAGCGGGACGATCGTAGTGCTGGAAAAAGCTCCCCAAGTGCGCGAATCTCACTCCCGCCGCCTTAGAGACGACAACACTGAGGTAGATGACGATTAACTATGGCTTGTAGGTCATCTAAATCGTAGGGTTTAGCCAGATAATCATCGCAGCCAGAGTCAAGAATGCGATCGCGGTCTTCGGTTCTGGCAAGTGCAGTGAGAGCAACGATCGGAATTCCAGCCGTACTGGGAGATTGCCTCAATCGCTGAATCACCTCAATTCCATTGATGTCAGGCAGCAATATATCTAGCAGAATTAAGCTTGGCTGGCTGTGCTGTGCGAGGTGAACCGCAGCTTCGCCTGTTTCAGCAGTGACGACGGCACACTCGGTCATGCTGGTAAGCTGATACTCTAACAAAACGAGGTTATCAACACTATCATCCACGACAAGCACGATCGGTCTACTTGAGGGAGTGCGTAAATCCATATCTAATGAGTTCATATTAAGGCTATGTCCGACCCGTTCTACAACTTCCAACTCACTGCGAGACTAAGGTAGAGCATTTTCAAGAGCGGCAGACATCGCTCTTAATTTGATCCGTGTTGACAATTGGGCTAATGTAGGCGACTTTCATCCTAGCGGACGACTTCTCTGGCTAGTTGCGAATGCAAGAGATGCGGCTCAATTGCTACCATATGTTGCTTCGGTCGCGTACCTCTTATGATATAGCAAGCATTTTTTGTATCTGAGCTTACCGAAAAAACTTAACCTTTCTGAAATATTTGCCGATCTCGTCATCAGGGTTAATCTTTCTCTACAGCTTGAGCAGCACGTTAATACTTTAACGATCGCGAACAATTGCAAATTTAATCATAGTTTACTGATCGTTTTACACAATTGTTGGGAGAATTGTAATAGAGATATTTGCTAAAACAAAGTAGCGATCTACACGGTTTAGACTCTAATTATAAAGAAATGATTAAATTAAGCTTCAATCCGTGTGATCGCATTCTGTAGATTCCTAAAAATTAGGGAGGAAGGGCTATGGCGATCGCAACCGTAAACCCCACAACTGGAGAAGTGGTAAAAACGTTTGAAGCGCTCTCGACTGTAGAAATTCAGCAGAAAATTGAGACGGCGCACTCCCGGTTTTTGCAGTATCGTTCCGTTACGCTGGATCAGCGTTCACGCTGGCTTTCCGAAGCAGCAAATATTTTGGAAAGAGAGCGCGATCGCTTCGGTGAATTAATCACCCTAGAAATGGGTAAGCCGCTGAAAGCCGCGATCGCAGAAGTCGAGAAGTCTGCGTCGGTTTGTCGCTTCTATGCAGAACAGGCTGCCGAATTCTTAGCCGATGTGCCGATTCAAACTCAAGCTGCGTCTAGCTTTGTGCGCTATCAACCGCTGGGCGCAATTTTAGCGGTGATGCCATGGAATTTTCCGTTTTGGCAAGTGTTTCGATTTGCGGCTCCGGCTTTGATGGCGGGAAATGTGGGACTGCTCAAACACGCCTCGAATGTGCCGCAATGTGCCGTTGCGATCGAGGAAGTGTTCGTTCGCGCTGGCTTTCCAGCTGGCGCATTCCAAACGTTACTGGTGGGCGCGGATAAAGTGGCGATGATTGTCGAAGACGATCGCGTTAAAGCAGCAACCCTAACCGGAAGTGAACCCGCTGGAGCGAGTCTTGCGGCGATCGCGGGCAAGCACATCAAAAAAGTCGTTCTAGAGCTTGGCGGCAGTGATCCGTTTATTGTGATGCCGAGCGCAGATTTAGACCAAGCAGTCAAAACAGCGGTCGCGGCTCGAATGCTCAACAGTGGTCAATCTTGCATCGCAGCAAAGCGCTTTATCGTGGCAGACGCGATCGCCGATCAATTCCTCGATCGTCTAGTTGAGCAGTACAAAGCGCTGAAAGTCGGCGATCCAATGTTGCCGGAAACCGAAATTGGCCCCTTAGCAACCCCAGGCATTCTGCAAGATCTCGATCAGCAAGTTCAGACCTCGATTCAGCAGGGCGCAAAAGTGCTAATCGGTGGGGAACCGTTGCGTGATCGACCCGGAAACTTTTATGCCCCCACGATTCTGACTGACATTCCCAAAGGCTGTATTGCTGAGTATGACGAGTTTTTTGGGCCGGTTGCGCTGGTGTTTCGGGTGCCAGATTTAGACAGTGCGATCGCTCGTGCGAATGATTCACCGTTTGGATTAGGTGCGAGTGCTTGGACGCAAGACGAAACGGAGCGCGAACGGTTAATCGAAGAAATTGAATCTGGCTCAGTGTTTATCAATGCGATGGTGAAATCCGATGTGAAGCTACCGTTTGGTGGCATCAAGCGATCGGGGTTTGGGCGAGAACTAGGGCGCGAAGGCATCCACGAGTTTGTCAACATCAAAACTATCTGGGTGCAATAGATAGAAAGTCTTTTAGATCATTAAATCTGGGCTATCACTATACGAAGCGAATTCTTAGCCCTTTACTTTGGAGGACGAGCATGAACACGGCAGAACTATTAGTCCGGTGTTTGGAAGCAGAAGGCGTTGAGTATATCTTCGGTCTACCCGGAGAAGAAAATCTTCATGTGCTAGAAGCGCTGCAAAACTCATCAATCCGGTTTATCACCACGCGACATGAGCAAGGTGCAGCATTTATGGCAGATGTCTACGGACGGCTCACCGGAAGGGCGGGGGTTTGTCTTTCCACGTTAGGGCCTGGTGCCACGAATTTGATGACTGGAGTTGCAGATGCCAATCTCGATCGCGCTCCGTTAGTCGCCATTACGGGACAGGTGGGCACCGATCGAATGCACATCGAATCGCATCAATACCTTGATCTGGTCGCGATGTTTGCGCCTGTTACCAAGTGGAACACACAAATCGTGCGACCCAGTAACACGGCTGAGATTGTTCGCAAAGCCTTCAAGATTGCTCAAACTGAAAAGCCCGGAGCGGTTCACATCGACTTACCGGAAAACATTGCGGCGATGCCTGTAGATGGAAAGCCGCTCATCTCTGACAACATTGAGAAGACCTTTGCTTCGTTCCGCAGTATCGAGAAAGCTGCTAACGCCATCAACGATGCAGCCAATCCATTAATTCTGGTAGGAAATGGGGCAATTCGCAGCAATGCAAGTGAAATGCTGACTAAGTTTGCGACTCGATTAAACATTCCGGTTGCAAATACGTTTATGGGCAAAGGAGTCATTCCTTACCCGCATCCGTTGGCGCTTTGGGCAGTGGGGTTACAACAGCGAGATTATATTAGCTGCGGATTTGATCAAGCCGATTTAGTCATCGCGATCGGCTATGACTTAGTAGAATACTCGCCGAAAAAGTGGAACCCAGGCGGCAGAATTCCGGTGATTCACATTGGCAGTACGCCTGCTGAAGTCGATAGTAGCTATATGCCGATCGCAGAAGTTGTCGGTGACATTTCCGATTCGCTGCAAGAGATTTTGTATCGCTGCGATCGCGATGGCAAACCCGACCCACAAGCGCTCGGCTTACGTCCTGAGATTCGCAGCGATTATGCTCAATATGCGAATGATGATGGCTTTCCGATCAAGCCGCAGAAGCTCATCTACGATTTACGGCAAGTGATGGGCGCAGATGACATTGTGATCTCGGATGTGGGCGCTCATAAGATGTGGATGGCGCGGCATTATCACTGTCATCGCCCGAATACCTGCATTATCTCGAATGGATTTGCGGCAATGGGAATTGCGATTCCGGGCGCGATCGCAGCGAAGTTAGTGCATCCCGATCGTAAAGTGGTTGCAGTCACCGGAGATGGTGGTTTTATGATGAACTGTCAGGAGCTTGAAACGGCGCTGAGAGTAGGAACTGCCTTCGTGACGATTATCTTTAACGATGGTGGCTATGGCTTGATCGAGTGGAAGCAAGAGAACCAGTTTGGACACTCATCGTTTATCAAGTTCGGCAATCCAGATTTCGTCAAATTTGCCGAAAGTATGGGGCTGAAAGGCTATCGGGTTGAATCGGTGGCGGATTTGATTCCAACTCTTAAAGAAGCGCTCGAACAAGACGTTCCCGCAGTGATTGACTGTCCAGTAGACTATCGAGAGAATCTACGATTTACACAGAAAGCAGGCGATCTGAGTTGCCCAATTTAGCCACGCTTCCGAGTGGGGCCGATCGCGGTTAAGTTCCATTCGTCTCCGCTCTGTTGGGCTAATCGCCAAATTTGAGTTTTTCCTTCGATTTGACGCTGCAAATACAGATCGAAGATGTTATCCACTTGTTTGTCTTGGCGCTTCGACTGCTTCAAGGTGAAATCATACTCGCCTTTAACGTGATACCCATCAAATCCTTCGATTTTGAGCGGAGTTTGATCTGTGATTTTGACGCGATCGATCGTCACTTTCGGAGCGGAAGTGAGTTTAAGCTGCTGACTAATTTCTTGCTGAGTACGATCGACTGTAATTGCGATCGCTTTTTTCAACACTGCACCCGGAACCGAGTAGCGCCCACCGCAGGCAGTTAAACCAACTGCAAGGACAATCGCTAGGATAATTTGTATCGCTCGTTTCACGGTCATAGCTCCTATGTTTAAGCAGGCGTTTGGTGTCGATGAGTCTCTCTACCGCTATATTCTCTCAAACTCGCTGCAAGAATCAGACATTCTCGCGCAACTTCGCGAAGAAACTGCACAACTGCCTCAAGCCCGAATGCAGATTTCACCTGATCAAGGTCAGCTAATGGCGCTGCTGGTGCGATCGATCCAAGCGAAAAAAGCTCTAGAAGTCGGAGTCTTTACCGGATACAGTTCGCTTTGTGTGGCAATGGCACTTCCCCCCAATGGAAAACTGATTGCTTGTGATGTGAGTGAGCAATATACGACAATCGCCCGCCGCTATTGGGCAATGGCAAATGTTTCAGACAAAATCGAATTGCACCTCGCACCCGCGATCGACACGCTCGATCGCCTGCTTCAAGATCAAACAGAAACTTTCGATTTTGCCTTCATTGATGCGGATAAAGGCAACTATGCAAACTACTACGATCGAGCGATTCAACTGGTGCGCCCTGGCGGATTAATTGCGATCGATAATGTGTTGTGGTCGGGTCGTGTGGCAGACGAAACCGATCACGATAAGATTACCAACACCATTCGCGCCTTTAATGCCAAAGTGGCGCAAGACGATCGCGTCTGGGTCAGCTTATTACCGATCGCCGATGGATTAACGTTAGCCCTGAAGAAATGAAATCTGGATATACCTTACCTGTTTTTGCTTGTGCCTCTGCGATCGCCGCTCTGCACCATCTTCGACACGGAATCGCGATCGATCAGGTTGAGCTTGATTTAATTAATCCGGCTCAAATTGTTCAGATCGCGATCGAGCAGGTTGCAAAATTAAGTAAAAATTCTGCGTTAGCAATCACTCGCAGCGATCCGGGTGACAATCTTGACCTCACCCGCAATACGCCTGTTTGGGCAATGGTGGAATTAGAGACAAGTGCTGCGATTGGAGATCTCGGAGGCCCCCTAAATCCCCCACTCGTGGGGGACTTTGATGTTTCCGATAATTTAGAGAGAATTACGATCGTCGGCGGTGAAGGCATTGGACAGCGATCGGATCAACAAGCTGCCATCTACGCTTATGCTCAACAGCTAATTCTCACAAACCTAAACCGATTGCTTCAGCCTGGAGAATCCCTGCGCGTCACCTTAATTTTGCCCGAAGGTCGGCAACTGGCAAAACGAACTTCAAACGAAGCTTTTGGTGTGGTTGAAGGCTTATCGCTGCTTGGAACTTCGGGCATTGCTCAACCGCTCAGCGCTCCCGATCAGCTCGAACAATTTCGCGCAGAACTTCAGGAAAAATCAAAGCGATTTGACACCCTCGTTTTTTGCATTGGAGAGAATGGTTTGGATCTTGCCGCAAAATTGGGCATCGATCGCGATCGCACCCTCAAAACTGCGAATTGGATCGGTTCTCTCTTAGTCGAGGCGGGAATTCAGCAAGTGAAATCAATCCTCCTATTTGGCTATCACGGTAAATTAATGAAACTTGCAGGCGGTATCTTTCACACTCATCACCATGTTGCTGATGCTCGACAAGAAATTCTCACCGCTCATGCCGCAAAAGTGGGAATCGATCCAGCAGATTTGCAAGCCATTCTTGCCAGCGCTACGGCTGAAGACGGATTGAAATACTTAAGAAATTTAGGAAAAGAAATCGAAGTTTATACCTCGATCGCCCAAACGATCGACGATCGTGCCCAGCATTACATCTTTACCCACAGTGAGGCAACCGTTGAGGTCGGTAGCATTTTGTTCGATCGTGCTCGGCAGATTTTGGTAAAAAGCAGAAAAGCAACCCAACTGCTTGAGTCCGTTTGCTAATGTGATTAGAATAGCCAGAATATCTAAAACGATTCATTTTTTACCGCTCTTCAAAACGCCCGTTTATCGTTGGTTTGACTCTCGTTCATTTCATCAGGAAACTCCCGTGACTCCACACACTGACCCGTCTGTTCTGGATACCCCGATCGTATCTACTTCAGATTTGGATGCGCTCGATCGTCAAATGATCGTGATTCTCGATTTTGGGTCGCAATATTCAGAACTGATTGCCCGACGTATCCGCGAAACCCAAGTCTATTCTGAAGTTCTGTCGTATCGCACCACGATCGAACAGTTGCGCCAACTCAACCCCAAGGGCATTATCCTATCCGGTGGCCCAAATTCGGTTTATGACAATGGCGCACCGCATTGTGATGCGGGAATTTGGCAGCTTGGCATTCCCGTTCTGGGAGTCTGCTACGGAATGCAACTGATGGTGCAACAGCTTGGCGGCAATGTCGAACGCAGCGATCGCGGCGAATACGGTAAAGCAAATCTCGCGATCGATGATCCGACCGATTTGCTTACCAATGTCGAAGATGGCTCGATCATGTGGATGAGCCACGGTGACTCAGTGACGCAGCTTCCATCCGGATTTGAGATCCTCGCTCACACGGCGAATACGCCGTGTGCTGCCATTGCCGAACACGATCGTAAACTCTACGGCGTACAGTTCCACCCGGAAGTGGTGCATTCTCAATACGGACAAGCTTTAATTCGTAACTTTGTTTACCACATCTGCGAATGTGAGCCGACTTGGACAACCGATGCGTTTGTCGAAGAAGCGATTCGCGAAATTCGTGCCAAAGTTGGGGATAAGCGAGTGCTGTTAGCGCTGTCTGGCGGCGTGGATTCCTCAACGCTGGCATTTCTGCTGCATCGAGCGATCGGCGATCAACTCACCTGTATGTTTATCGACCAAGGCTTCATGCGAAAGCTAGAGCCAGAACGCTTAGTGAAGCTGTTTCATGAGCAGTTTCATATTGATGTTGCCTATGTGAACGCTCGCGATCGTTTCTTGGCAGCGGTCGAGGGTATCACCGATCCTGAAGAAAAACGCAAACGCATCGGGCACGAATTCATCCGCGTGTTTGAAGCAGAATCGAAGCGGTTAGGGCCGTTCGATTATCTCGCTCAAGGGACGCTTTACCCGGACGTGATTGAATCTGCGGATACTAACGTTGATCCAAAAACTGGAGAACGAGTCGCAGTCAAAATCAAGAGCCATCACAATGTCGGTGGACTGCCAAAAGATCTGCAATTCAAGCTGATCGAACCGTTGCGGAAACTGTTCAAAGACGAAGTACGAAAGGTTGGTCGATCGATCGGTCTGCCTGAAGAGATCGTCAATCGTCAGCCCTTCCCTGGTCCTGGTCTAGCGATTCGGATTTTGGGTGAAGTGAACGAAGAAAAGCTGAACATTCTGCGAGATGCCGATCTAATTGTGCGTCAGGAAATCAATCGCGCAGGCATTTACCACGATGTATGGCAAGCTTTTGCCGTCTTGCTGCCTGTGCGAAGCGTCGGAGTGATGGGAGATCAACGCACTTATGCTTATCCGATCGTGCTGCGCTGCGTCAAGAGCGAAGACGGCATGACCGCAGACTGGGCGCGAATTCCCTACGATCTGCTTGAAACCATTTCCAACCGCATTGTGAACGAAGTCAAGGGGGTGAACCGTGTGGTTTACGACATCACCTCGAAGCCACCGGGAACGATCGAGTGGGAATAAGTAGAAACGGCACGATCACCCTTGATTAATTGAGGGCGATCGGACGGTTGCACACAATTGATCATTGCAGAATTTCTCGTAGTGACGCGATTAATCGCGTCACTACAATCTGAACCTAGAATTGAGAAGCTGCATTCGACTCGATATGGCACCCCACCAGAGGCATTCCCCCGGACACCACCAGCCCCCCGGTCACGGTCATACCCACCGGACTAATTCTTACAATCGCGCTTTTATTGTCAGTGTCACGCTGAATGCTGGTTTTGTCGTTGCTGAAGTGGTGTATGGACTTTTAGCTAACTCTCTAGCGCTGCTTGCGGATGCAGGACACAATCTCAGCGACGTTTTAGGATTATTACTGGCTTGGGGGGCGAGTATTTTAGCGCGTCGTCAACCGACTCCCCGACGCACGTTTGGATTTCGCCGATCGTCAATCTTAGCCGCTTTGCTCAATGCAACGTTTCTCCTCATTGCCTGTGGTGGCA
Source organism: Leptolyngbya sp. AS-A5 (assembly GCF_039962495.1). NCBI lineage: Bacteria > Bacillati > Cyanobacteriota > Cyanophyceae > Leptolyngbyales > Leptolyngbyaceae > Leptolyngbya > Leptolyngbya sp. AS-A5. Next base: position 325,423 of record NZ_JAMPLL010000002.1, read on the forward strand.
TTGGCTTAGAAGCGATCCAACGATTTCACACTCCAGCACCCGTTGAAGGTGGAACGATTATTTTGGTAGCAGCGATCGGGATTGCGGTGAATACGAGCAGTGCGCTGATGTTCGTGTCGGGACGCAACTCTGATCTGAATATTCGCGGCGCATTTTTGCATTTAGCCGCCGATGCGCTGGTTTCGCTGGGCGTGGTGCTAACTGGGATTGCAATTCTGATGACTGGATGGCAGTGGCTTGATCCGATCGTCAGTTTGGCAATTACGATCGTGATTGTGATCGGGACATGGCAACTGTTTCAAGAATCGTTTAATCTCATGCTGGATGCAGTTCCAGAAGAGATTGAACCGCTTGCGGTGCGAACGTACCTTGCAGAGCGTCCTGGTGTCGCTCAGGTGCATGATTTGCACATTTGGGCGATGAGTACAACCGAGGTGGCGCTAACGGCTCATTTGATTACCCCGGCTGGGCATCCGGGAGATGCCTTCTTAGCTGAACTCTGCCGCGAGTTGCATGATCATTTCGGCATCGAACACGCCACAATTCAAATCGAGCTTGGTGATCCAAGTACAGCTTGTGCTGTAGCTTGTGAAGATGCCATCCAATAAATAAAATAGAGGGATGCCCCGGTGGAACATCCCTCAAAAAGATTCTATTGGGTTAGAAACTAGGCGAGTATTCAGCGCTTACGCGATCGCTGCAATCTTCACATCACTGGTGCTGAGCAGTTCTTGCAGTTCGTCTGAATCCACCGTTTCTTTCTCAACTAGCATTTCAGCCAGTTTGTCAAGAACCGGACGATTTTGAACCAGAACCGCCTTAGCACGACGATACGCTTGCTCGACTAAGTTCCGCACTTCGTCATCGATCGCGGCTGCAGTTTCTTCCGAGAAGTCGCGTTCTGCGGCGATGTCCCGACCGAGAAACATATTGCCTTGCTGACGACCGAGCGCTACCGGGCCTAAACGATCGCTCATTCCAAAGCGTGTCACCATCTGCTTCGCCACTCGTGCCACTTGCTGAAGGTCATTCGATGCGCCTGTAGTCACTTCTTCTTCACCAAAGACGATTTCTTCAGCAATCCGACCACCGAGCGCAACTGCCATCTGGTTTTGCAGGTAAGAGCGGGAGTATAAGCCGGAATCCATCCGGTCTTCACTCGGTGTGAACCAAGTTAACCCGCCTGCACGACCGCGAGGAATGATGCTGATCTTTTGAACTGGATCGTAATCGGGCATTAACGCACCGACTAATGCATGACCTGCTTCATGGTAAGCGACCAGCTCTTTACGCTTTTCGCTCATGACGCGATCTTTCTTCTCAGGTCCAGCGAGGACGCGATCGATGGCATCGTTAATTTCGTCCATTGAAACTTCGGTCAGATTGCGACGAGCCGCCAGGATCGCGGCTTCGTTCAGCAAGTTCGACAAGTCTGCTCCGGTAAATCCAGGAGTCCGACGGGCGATCTTTTCAAGATCAACATCTTTCGACAGGGTTTTGCCGCGAGCGTGGACGTTGAGCACTTCCAAACGACCTGCGTAATCAGGACGATCGACCACCACTTGACGGTCAAACCGACCCGGACGCAAGAGCGCAGCGTCCAGTACATCAGGACGGTTCGTTGCCGCGATGATGATGATTCCGGTGTTGCCTTCAAACCCGTCCATCTCGGTAAGAAGTTGGTTCAGGGTTTGCTCACGTTCATCGTTTCCGCCACCGAGACCTGCGCCCCGCTGACGACCAACCGCATCAATTTCATCAATAAAGACGATACAAGGTGCGTTGGTTTTTGCTTGCTCAAACAGATCGCGGACGCGGGAAGCTCCCACACCGACGAACATCTCAACGAACTCAGAACCCGAAATTGAGAAGAACGGTACACCTGCTTCACCTGCAACTGCTTTTGCCAGCAGGGTTTTACCGGTTCCGGGAGGGCCGACAAGCAGAACACCCTTGGGAATTTTTGCGCCAATTGCGGTAAAGCGATCGGCATTCTTCAAGAAGTCCACGACTTCATTGAGTTCGAGTTTTGCCTGGTCAATCCCTGCCACATCATTAAATGTGACTTGGGTTTGAGGTTCCATTTGAACTCTAGCTTTGGATTTGCCGAAGTTCATGGCTTGGCTACCCGGCCCGTTTTGAGCACGGCGCAACAGGAAGAATAGACCCACAAGCAGCAAGATCGGGAAGAACAGGCTGCTGACGGCGCGGAGCCAGAAGTCGTTGCCATCGGTTGCAGGCAGGACAGAAATATCGACGTTGTTGCGGGTCAGAATGCTAATGAGTTCGGGGTCGCTGGGTAGATTAACTAGAATCCGGCTACCGTCTTGGGACTGCACCAAGGCGCGAGAGCGATCGGAACTCAAACTTACTTTATTGACGTTATTTTTTTCAACTTCTTGAATAAACTGGCTGTAGCGCCAAGTTTCACGTGTTTGGGGTTGCTTATCAAAGACCGCCGTTGCTAAGGCAATCACGACGATCGCTAAAAGCGCATATAGCCCTGCATTTCTCCACCGCTTGTTCACCGGGGTGTATCCTCCTGAAAATAGGAATGAAAAGGGATCTCAGATTTGTATTGTTAATTTATATTACTGCTTATTAAGGCAGCTTGCATGGATCTGCAAGAAATCTGAGAATCACTGGTTTATCCAATTTAACGTAATGATTTGATAATGGACTTCGATTTCTGGGGCAAATTGCGATGCAGCTAAGCTTTTGTATCATTGTCAAAAATGAAGAGCAGAATTTGCCGCAATGCTTGAGGAGTGTGCAGGATTGGGTCGATGAAATGATTGTGTTAGATACGGGATCGAGCGATCGTACCGTTGAAATTGCTCGATCGTTTGGGGCACAAGTTCACTCTTTTGATTGGTGTAATGATTTCTCAGCAGCGCGGAATGCGTGCTTGAAGTATGCTCAGGGCGATTGGGTGTTAGTGCTGGATGCAGATGAAACTCTAGTGGCTGAAGTTGCGCCGATTTTGCGAAGCGCGATCGAGCAGGAGGAGTATTTAGTCTTTAATTTAGTTCGGAGGGAAGTTGGAGCTGCACAATCTCCGTACTCGCTAGTTTCTCGATTGTTTCGGCGGCATCCTGAACTTTGGTTTTCTCGTCCCTATCACGAGATGATTGACGATCAGGTGTTGTTGTTGTTGCAGCACGAACCGCACTGGAAAATTGGAGCAGTTTCAGAAGTTGCAATTCTGCATGAAGGCTATCAGGCGGACGTGATCGCGGGGCGCGACAAGGTGAATAGAGCACGATCGACCATGGAAGCCTTCCTCGCTGCTCATCCGAATGATCCTTATGTTTGTAGCAAGCTGGGTGCGCTCTATGTTGGAGTGGGTGAAACTGCAAAAGGAATCGAGCTTTTAGAGCGGGGATTATCGGCGGTCGAAGATGCTTCGACGAAATACGAACTGCATTATCATCTGGGTGTTGTGTATTCAGAGCTAAATGAGATAGAGAAAGCGGCACAACAGTATCAGGAAGCGATTCGGCAGGCAGTTCTACCAAAACTTAAGCTAGGAGCAATCAATAACTTTGCAAGCCTGCTGAAAGACTGTGGTGATCTGCAAAATGCAGCGCTTCTTTATCAACAAGCTTTAGACATTGATCCAACTTTCGCGATCGCATATTGCAATTTAGGTGCAACGCTCAAAGCAATGGGACAGCTCACCACTGCGATCGACCATTATCATCAAGCCATTGCACTCAATCCGAACTATGCAGAAGCTTATCAAAATCTCGGTGTGGTGTTGCTGAACCTGGGTCGAGTTCCTCAAAGCTTAGAGGCATTCCGAACTGCGATCGCGCTACATCAACAACAAAATCCTTCTGAAGCTGAAAGACTCAAGCTTGGTTTAAGAGAGATGGGACTATGGTGAAACATTGGTACAACGGCAGCGCGATCGAGGGCGACCAAATTCAACTCTCAATCAATGATCCAGGCTTAATTTATGGTGCAACGACGTTTACAACATTGCGAGTGTATCAATCCCTGGATCACGCTTTAACTCAGTGGGATGAACATTGTGATCGATTGAAGACCACGATCGCAGCCTTTCACTGGCAAGATCCAAACTGGAACAACATTCGCTCTGGTGCAGAATGGATGGCGCTTCACTATCCAACGCTGAGAGTTGTTGTGTTTCCAGATGGGCGAGAATGGATTACGGGTCGATCGCTCCCTCTCGACTTAGCACAACGTCAACAGCAAGGCATTACTGCTTGGGTAGCAGAATCAGAACTGAGTCGATCGCTGCCTCAACATAAAACCGGGAACTATCTCGCGCCTTGGCTTGCACTGCAAACCGCGCAGCAATTGAATGCTCAAGAAGCAATTTTGATTGATCAGCATGGAAACTGGCTCGAATCAAGCACGGGGACGCTTTGGGGCTGGAAAGACGATCGCTGGTGGACACCACCTTTAAGCACGGGCATCTTACCCGGATTATTGCGCTCGCGCTTAGTTCCAGAACTATCACCGATCGAGGAGGCTTGGACTGCTGAAGTGGTGAAGGGATTTGAAGCGATCGCTTATACGAACTGTGTAATGGAACTGATTCCGATTCATACGGTGCTCGATCGCGACCAAAAGTATCACTACAATTCGGCTCATACAAAATTTCAGCAAATCAGAAATCTCTTTCTGAGCAACTCTACCGACTTGTAGGAAGGCGCGGGATGTTGCACAGTTAAGGAAGAATAGCGCGTTATCTAAATTCTATGTTTTACCGGATTTTAATCTGTACTGACTTCAGCGATGGACTCCAACGACTGGTACATTTTGTCCCTCAGTTTGCCGCCAGCGGAATGCAGCAAATTGTATTTCTTCATGTCGTGCCGCTCTCAGAAGATCTCGGAGTGCCTAAGGCCAATGCCGAAAAAGTCGATCGTGCTCAAAAACGGCTTGCTCCTGCACTAGAACAAATTCCCGCAGGAGTCGAAGTCAAAGTCGAAGTACAACCCGGACGCGCTGTAGATGTGATTCCCCGCATCGCCAAAACCTATCAATCCGATGTGATTTTGATGGGAACCCAAAGCCGTAACCTTTTCACCGAAACTCTATTTGGCAGCACCACCGCAGAACTTTCGCAGCGATCGCCCACTCCCCTCATGACAGTGCGCCCTCAACTGATCTCAGCCCTCACCACGGAAGAACTGACCCTGCGCTGTCAGCATCTATTCCGGGGACTGCTGATTCCCTACGACGACAGCAATGCTTCAAAGCACATGATCGCTCAAATTGTTCAACATGCCCAACCTGAAATCCCTCAGACTTGCTACCTTTGTCGCGTCATTGAAGAAGGCGGCAGATTTGATCCCTCGCCTGCGGAAGAACAACGTTTAATCTCAGAAACCTTAGCGCCTGCTCAAGCCCAACTGCAAGCCGCAGGTATCAAAGCCGAACTCGAACTGCGTCGAGGAAACGCGATCGCTCAAATTCTACAGGCTGCTCAGGATAAAGATGTCAGCGCGATCGCAATCTCCTCTAACAGCAGCAATCGTGGCTTCTACTCTGTTCCTAGCTTTGCAGCAGAACTCTTACGGCGAAGTTTGCATCCCGTTTTATTTTTTCCGACTCCGCGTTAAGCCGTACTTCTGTCGGAATGAACCTGGGTTAAATCCGACAGAACTTTCGGCTTCATCCGCTCAAATTCAGCTTTGAGCAAATCTTTACTGACGGCTGCTTTGCCCACAGATGCCCAGGCTTGGCTGGCAAGCATCCACTCGCGAATTTGCGATCGTTGGGTAGCTGTGGTCTGTACGGGTATCACATAGGCGCAGTGGTGCGGATCTTCGATCGCGAAAAACAGAATGTAATAACTTTCCTTTTCGATCAGGAGACGAGTTAGTTTTTGACCTTGTTCGGTTTTCAAATCCAGAAAACACTTTAACCAGCGCGGGTTGCCGTCTTTATGCTGAATCTGATTATAAAGCGCTGTCACCCAGAGAACCACAGGATGCGGCGATTGAATGCACAGAAACGTTTTGAAAAACTGATTGTATAGCCGACCGACTTGAATGTTCTCAATTTCCTGCTGAGGTAGCATCACCCATATCGTTGCTGAAGTGTCCTGCTTGGTTTCGAGAACGTGGGGAAAGACAATTTGCGCGATCGGCTTATCTTTGGGCCAAGCGGTGAGTTGGCAAGCATCATCCGCGGAGAGGCGATGTGTACTGCGAGTTAGTGTTGTAACGGGTCGTTTCAGCAACGCCTCACCAATGCGATGACTAATTTGGCGATTGGCATCGTAGCGCTGTTCGAGCGGCTCTAAAGCTTTGAGAATTTCTTCGACCGTTTGAGGACGATCTTGTGGCAGTTTGGCTAAACACCGCATGACCAGGGCTTCTAGTACCTTCGGCACTCTTGTGGAGGGATTTGCCTCGACAAAACTTTTTGGTTGCTGAAAATGATGCGTTTTGTACCAACCGCCAAACGAATGGTTATCCGCTTGCAGCGGCATTCGTCCGGTTAGCATTTCATAAAACATCACCCCCAAACTGTAGATATCCGATCGCGAATCGAGTTCGCGTCCTTCCATTTGCTCTGGAGAAGAATACGCCAAAGTTCCCATGTAGGAACTGGTTTGACTGCTGTCGGCTTGCATCAATTTGGAAATCCCGAAGTCGAGAACTTTGAGCAATTCTCCGAAACCTGTGTCCTGTGTTACGAGGATGTTGCTAGGCTTGATATCTCGGTGAATGATTGGACAAAGAGTACCCTCGATCGCAATGCCGTGATGAGCGCAGTGTAGTCCCGCACAAAGCTGACGCGCCAAACTGAGAAAGCGAGGAAGCGGTAGATTTTGAGCGCTAATCATTTCGCTCAAGCTATTGCCCTCTAAGTATTCCATTACGTAGTAGGGCACTTCTTGGTCATCGACTCCGTAATCCATCACGCGGACAATGTGCATACTTTTGGTGCTGAGGAGCGCACAAGTCCGGGCTTCACTCCGAAAGCGATCGCGCATTTTCCGCGTTAACAGCGTTTGCGACAGAAACTTGACTGCGACGATCACGCCGCCGAGTAGGACATCTTCCGCTTTGTATACCTGCCCCATCGCACCACGTCCGATCAGCTCGATCAGTTGATAGCGATTGGAGAGCAATTGTCCGATTCGAGGGTCAGTCATGCGGCGAGAGATTCAAGCAACGGATAACTTCAGTATGGACACTTGCGTCTTTGAAATAACTTGATGAAGCGGGGGCTGCCTACGTAAGTGGAGCAGCTTGTCGCTCTAGGGTGGCTTCCATCATGTTGGTCAGCGCGTGTCCAGTAAGCATAGTGCTGGCAAGGTAATAGCGATCGTCGCTCAGGCGGTAGAGTGTTTCAAATCCGCTGCGTCGCTGGCGATCGCCCAAAACCCAGTGCCGTTGAACGAGCGATTCAGGCGCAACCCACCCTTCGCCTTCGATGCGTCCCAGAATACTGTGCTGCAACACAAAGGTATAGCGGCGATCGCCCTGATCAAGCCGTCCTCGATAGTGCAGGGTCATGTCTTCGCGATCGGGCGCTTGAGGAAACGTGAGTTTGGTAATCAGAGTGAACCAGTCATCACGGCTCCAAGCGACGATGAGTTTTCCTTTCATAGCGATCGGGAGTCCGTCACGCTCTAGCCAATTTCCCTGGAGCGTCCAGCGTCCTGGCTCCATTAAAAACGTGTGGTTCACGGCGGTTCTAGGCTAAGTGGCTCCCCATGCTACCATGCAGCGCTCTTAGGCTACGTGGTAGATTTCCCCTAAAAGTACGGGTTGCGGTGCGCCTGTGACCTCCGGGAGATTACCAGGAATTCCGCGATAGCGCCAATATGCCAGGATTGCAAATGCGATCGCTTCTTTAAAGTCGGCGTTCAGTCCAGCTTCGTCGGTTGTGGTAATAATGCTGTCGGGCAGGAAGGCTTGGAGGCGAGCTTTGAGGTAAGTGTTATGACTGCCACCCCCGCAGACTAGGACGCGATCGGGCAGTTGCGGCAGGAATGTTTTGTAGCTGTGGGCGATCGAGGCGGCGGTGAATTCGGTCAGGGTTGCCAAAACGTCAGCCTGACTTAGACCTGCGGCATCGGCTAAACAAGCGTTGAGATAGTCTTGTCCAAAGTGTTCTCGTCCGGTAGATTTGGGCGGCGGCTGCTGAAAAAAGTCTTGCTGTAACCAGCGATCGACGAGTTCTTGATTTGGGGTGCCGCTAGCCGCCCAAGCGCCATCGCGATCGTAAGTTTGATCGGAGAACTGTTGGACTGCCAGGTCGATCAGCATATTTCCGGCTCCCGTGTCCCAACCCCGAATCGGTAGTCCTGATTTTGCTGGAGGTAAAAAGGTGACATTGCCAATGCCGCCGATGTTTTGCACACAGCGATATTCGATCGGATGTCTGAGTAAAGCAGCATCGATCGCGGGAACGAGGGGTGCGCCTTGTCCGCCGATCGCGATGTCTGCTGTGCGGAAGTTGCTGATTGTGGCGATTTTTGTTTGATGCGCGATCGTGGCTCCGCGTCCAAGTTGCAGGCTGTAGCCTAAGCGATTGGATGGGGGACGATGAAAAACGGTTTGACCGTGCGAACCGATCAGAACGGCTGGCGTTTGGTTGGTCTGAATTCGCAGGGCGGCTTGGGCGAATTGATTAGCAATTTCGTCATCGAGTTCGGCAAGTTCCGCCATTGATAAAGCGGCTCCACTGCAAACCGATAGAATGCGATCGCGTAACTGTGCTGGATAGGGATAGGTTTCACCTGCGATTAGAGTTGCTTGCAAGTCATCTGTAGAGCCAGAGATCTCAACTAGAGCGGCATCAATGCCATCGACGGATGTACCACTCATCAAGCCAGTTATACGCATGGGGTTTGCTGCTTAAAGGTCAGGATTTATTGTGGAGTTGAATGGTTGAAACCGCAATCATTTGCAGAATTGATTCCAGTTTGAAACACAAATTCCGAAATGCTCAATTAATGTGAACGTCCACAAATCAAATTGAGATTAGCGCCTGGGCAGACTAATTTAGAAATCACCTGCCATTCATTATGCTATTCAACTTTTCCACAGTGCGCCGATCGCATAGACACCCAATTCTGATCGCATCTTTAGCACTTGCTGGTTGTAGCTCCAGTTATGCAGTTCCAAGTTCTGTTCAGCAAGCTTTCAATCTGAAGTATCCCGGCATAAATGCAAGGTGGGAAGAAAAGCCTTACGGTTATGAAGCAGTTTTTGTAAAGGATGGCAGGGAGTATGAGGCGGAGTTTTCTCGATCGGGGCAGTGGCTCGAAACGGAATACGAATTGGGAGCCGATCAGTTTTCTGCGATCGTGCTAGAGCGGGTGAGACAGCAATATCCGGGGTATGCGGTGACAAAGCATGAAATTGAACTGACTCCGAACGGCACATTTTATGAGGTTGAAATTGAGCGCGGTGATGAAGAAATAGAGCTTTATTTTGACGAGCGCGGCAATCTGATCAGCAATGCCAACGAGGATGCTTAGGATACGAGAGCGATCGTATGAAGGACGATCGCTCTTTACAGGAGCAGTAATTTGAATGCTCTAAGTTGTATACTCTGCGTTGATTTTCACATAGTCATAACTTAGATCGCAGCCCCAAGCTTTTCCACTGCCTGAACCGTTACCAATGCTTACAGAGATAATCACCGGATGATCTAACGATTGTCGATCGCCTTCTGTACTTCTTGCAGCTTGTTGCTTCAAATATCCACTCGCTGCTGCACGATCGAACGGTTGTGGTTGTCCGTTCTGCATCATCAAAAATTCACCCAGCTTAATTTGCAAGTCTGCTTGATCGAAGGTGACATCCGCTCGTCCGGCTGCACCCGCAATTCTGCCCCAGTTCGGATCGCGTCCAAAAATCGCCGATTTTACCAGCGACGACCCTGCGATCGTTCGCGCCACTCTCCGCGCCGATGCATCATCTGCTGCACCCGAAACCTGCACTTCAATCAGACAGGTTGCTCCTTCGCCGTCTCGTGCGATCGCTTTTGCCAAATACATACAAACTTCTGTCAGCATCGCTTCGAGCTTTTCTGCTTCGGCTCCCGCTTCGGTAATGGCAGGTGTTCTCGATTGTCCATTTGCTAAAGCAATCAAACAATCATTCGTACTGGTATCGCCATCGACTGTGATTTGGTTAAAACTACGATCGGCTGCCCGACTTAACATTTGCTGCCATAGAGGAGGAGAAACCGCCGCATCGCAAGTGACAAACGCTAACATTGTCGCCATGTTGGGGTGAATCATGCCTGAACCTTTAGCAATGCCACCGATGCGAACCGGACGATCGGCGATTGTCGTTTCGAGCGCGATCGATTTGGGGACTAAATCTGTGGTTGTGATCGCTTTGGCTGCGGCATCGTTTCCGGTTTCGCTCAGGCTTGTGACGAGAGTTGGCACTGCCGAACGCAACGCATCCATTTTGATGCGCTGACCGATGACTCCGGTGGAAGCGAGCAGAATTGTATCTGAAGCCAGATTGAGCGCTTGGGCAATCAGTTGGGCGCTTTCGAGCGCATCAATCATGCCTTGTGCGCCTGTTGCGGCATTTGCTTGTCCTGCGTTGCAGAGGATTGCGCGACAATTTGATTTCGTTTGCAGGCGTTCGCGGCAGTAATCGACCGGAGCAGCGCGGACTTGGGACGTGGTGAAGACTCCAGCCGCGATCGCATCGACTTCGGAGACAATCAGGGCGAGATCTGGTAAGCCAGAGGGCTTGAGTCCAGCCGTGATTCCTGCTGCTTTGTAGCCTTTCGGGGCTGTAATGCCGCCTGCGATTTGCTGCCAGTCTGCCATGATATCTCACCTATGTTCCTGAATCGCGATTATATCGGCAGTCGGGATGAGGGGCTAGAGGTTTAAACAAGAAAAAAGGAGGGTCGCAGTTCGCGAGTCCCCCCATCATCAGGGTGCATCTACTTATCACAGTATGACATTGACAGGGTGAGGGGTGAAACCCCTTCAGTGCAACTTCGTAAAATTTACACCTTATTTTGAAGCAGCTTCACAAAGATCAGTAATCTTACGCTGGGAAAAGCGGTGTCTATAAACTTGTAGGAAAACTCCATTTTTCCAGCAGTTCAGTCGAAAAGCAGATGCCATCGCCTTTTGAGCAAGATTATAGACACCCTCTTTCCCCCTAGCTAGCTCACACTAGCGATGAGTTTTGCTTCTTCTTCTTTCGATAGCACTCGTCCTTCATCCTCGAAACCGGAAATCCGATCGAAGTTCAAATACTGATACAAGTCTGCCGCAAACGGGTCAATTTTCTCTTGTACCACGCTCATGTACTCCTCGATCGTCGGAATTTTGCCCAACAGCGCACAGACTGCCGCCAGTTCCGCAGAGCCAAGATAAACCTGTGCCCCTTTACCCATGCGGTTGTTGAAGTTACGGGTGGAAGTTGAGAACACCGTGACACCATCCTCGACTCGCGCCTGATTGCCCATACAAAGCGAGCATCCAGGCATTTCTGTCCGCGCTCCGGTGGCTTGGAAGATTTCGTAGACTCCTTCAGCGCGTAGCTGTTGTTCGTCCATGCGGGTTGGCGGGGCGATCCAGAGTTTAGCTTTGGCGACTCCGGCTCCTTCGAGAATTTTCGCAGCAGCGCGGTAATGTCCGATGTTGGTCATGCAAGAACCGATAAAGACTTCGTGGATTGGGTCGCCTGCACATTCGGACATCAGTTTGATATTGTCGGGATCATTGGGAGCGGCAACGATCGGCTCCTTAATCTGATCGAGATCAACTTCGATGATGTCTGCGTATTCAGCATCTGGATCAGCTTGTAATAAATGCGGATCAGCCAACCATTCTTCCATCTTGCGGACGCGGCGGAGAATGGTACGAGCATCACCGTAACCTCGTGCCACCATATTTTTGAGTAGGGCAGTATTGGAGCGTAAGTATTCAGAAACGGTTTCAACCGAGAGTGCGATCGTGCAGCCTGCTGCCGATCGTTCAGCCGTGGCATCGGTGAGTTCAAAGGCTTGCTCTAACTGCAAATCGGGCAATCCTTCCATCTCGATAATTTTGCCAGAGTAAACGTTCTTTTTGTTTTCTTTGGCAACCGTGAGCTTACCTTGCTGCATCGCGACGTATGGAATCGCGTTTACCACATCGCGCAGGGTGACTCCGGGCTGTAGTTTGCCTTTGAATCGAACCAGTACCGATTCAGGCATATCAAGCGGCATTGCACCGAGCGCAGCGGCAAATGCAACGAGACCTGAGCCAGCCGGGAAAGAAATTCCAAGCGGGAAACGAGTGTGTGAATCGCCGCCTGTGCCAACGGTATCAGGAAGCAGCATCCGATTCAGCCAGGAGTGAATGATGCCATCTCCCGGACGCAGAGAAACGCCGCCGCGAGAATTAATGAAATCAGGCAGCTCGTGATGGGTTTTGATGTCTACAGGTTTCGGATAGGCCGCTGTGTGACAGAAGCTTTGCATCACCAGATCTGCGCTGAATCCGAGACAGGCGAGTTCTTTCAGTTCGTCGCGGGTCATTGGTCCTGTGGTATCTTGCGATCCAACCGTGGTCATGATGGGTTCACAAGAGGTTCCGGGACGAACACCGGGAAGCCCACAAGCTTTACCCACCATTTTTTGAGCCAGTGTAAAACCTTTTCCGGTATCGGCTGGCATTTGCGGACGCACGAATAGATCGGAAATCGGTAATCCCATTGCCGATCGAATCTTGTCGGTTAGCGTCCGACCGATCAGCAAGGGAATCCGTCCCCCAGCTCGGACTTCATCCAAGATCGTGTCCGGTTTCAGCGTGAAAGTTGAAATAACTTCACCGGATTCGTTGGTGATTTCACCTTTATAGGGATAAATCGTGATCACATCGCCTGTATTGAACTGCGTGACATCACATTCGATCGGCAATGCTCCCGAATCTTCTGCCGTGTTGAAGAAGATCGGCGCAATTTTCCCACCGAGAATGTAACCGCTCGATCGCTTGTTCGGCACAAACGGAATATCCTCGCCAATGTGCCACAGCACCGAGTTGATCGCCGATTTCCGCGATGATCCAGTTCCGACTACATCGCCTACATAAGCAAGCGGATGCCCTTTTTGTTTGAGTTCAACGATCGTTTCCAGCGATCCAGGTTGGCGCGTTTCCAACATTGCCAGCGCGTGAAGCGGAATGTCTGGGCGCGTGGTGGCGTGAGTTGCAGGTGATAAATCGTCAGTATTGGTTTCGCCCGGAACCTTGAACACCGTAACCGTAATTGCTTCTGGCAAAGGAGCGCGATTGGTAAACCATTCTGCCTCTGCCCAAGACTTCAACACGCGCTGAGCATAGGCGTTCCCGCTCTCCGCCAGTTCTTGCACATCATGAAACGCATCGTAAACCAGCAGCGTTTTACTCAGAGCCGCTGTCGCTGTTTCTGCAATTTCAGGATTCGGTGACTTGAGCAATTCGATTAGCGAATGCACATTGTAGCCACCCATCATCGTGCCCAACAGTTCAACCGCTTCTTTCGGTGAGACAAGTGGACTGGTGATTTCTTCTTTCGCGATCGCGCTCAAAAATCCTGCCTTAACGTAAGCCGCTTGATCGACTCCCGGCGGAATACGATCGCGTAACAACGAAAGCAGAAACGCTTCTTCACCCGCAGGTGGAGCCTTGAGCAATTCACACAGGTCTGAAGTCTGCTGCGGACTAAGCGGCAGGGGTGGGATTCCTAAAGCCGCCCGCTCAGCAACGTGTTGACGGTAAGATTCAAGCATATTCGGGTTGATTCGGTGTAGATCAGCAGCGTTATCACTCTATCGCGAACTTCTAGTCTAAAACTTCAGAGGAAGGATGCGGTAGAATGACTGCACTTCAAATCCTTTTCTGAACCTAAATTTTCTCCTGTATCAGTCCTTACGAAAGTTCTTTCACAAATCCGCTAAGGTCACAAGAATGTGACTCAGGTTACACCCTATGCGCCTAGAGCAGCTACAGGCATTTTTAGCGATCGCAGAAACCGGAAGTTTTCAGCAAGCCGCCCGCAAGTGTGATGTGACGCAATCGACGATCAGCCGCCAGCTTCAATCGCTGGAAGCTGATTTGGGAATGTCTTTGCTGCATCGGACGGCTCAGGCAAAATTGACCGTTGCAGGTGAGCGGTTTCTGCCTCGCGCTCGGAAGATCTGTCAAGAATGGCGCAACGCGATCGCTGAGCTTGAAGAACTCCGACTTGGAAAGCAGCCTGAACTCTGTATTGCTGCAATTCATTCGGTCTGTGCCTTTCATTTGCCGCCTGTGCTGCAACGCTTTTGTCAGGACTTTCCCGAAGTGCAGTTGCGCGTGACTTCGTTAGGAAGCGATCGCGCCTTGAAAGTCTTGAAAGATGGATTGGTGGATCTAGCGATCGTCATGAACAACCGCTTTCTCACGGCAAGTCCAGAGATGGTGGTGGATGTGCTTTACGATGAACCTGTACGGGTGTTAATGGCAGCAGCTCATCCTTTGGCGCAGTATCAAATGGTGCCGTGGTCGGAGCTAGTTCACTATCCACAAGTCGTGTTCAAGGATGGCTATGGAATGCAGCGCTTGGTGCAAGAACAATTCCAGCGCCAAGGTGCAACGCTCAAAGCGGCTTTAGAACTGAATACTCTGGATGCGTTTCGAGGCGTGGTCAGGCAGGGAGAATTGATTGCACTCTTACCTCAAAGCGCCATTCAAGACATTCATCTCGATCCAACCCTAGCAGTACGATCGACCACTGACCCAACGCTAATTCGACAAGTCGTTCTGGTGACGACGCACGATCGACTTCAAATCCCGCCCATTCAGCGATTTCGGGCACTGGTTCAAGAACTCATGCAGCCGTCGTTGTTGGTACAGCTTCCAAAAGCGCTCGTCTGATATGATGTAACACCTTGCAATGTGCAGCCATTCATTTCTTGGGTAGAAGCTATGAGCTATGAGTTTCGGGACTTGCTAAAGAAGGTCGGCAGTGGAACCCACACAAACGAGAACCTGACTCGTCAAGAAGCAGAAACCGCAACCCGACTGATGCTGCTGCAAGAAGCAACTCCCGCCCAGATTGGCGCGTTTATGATTTCGCACCGAATCAAGCGCCCAACCGGAGAAGAACTGGCTGGAATGCTCGATGCTTATGATGCTCTAAGCGCTCGGCTGCCTGCGATCGCATCCAAGATTCCCGTTACGGTGATGTGCAATCCCTATGATGGTCGATCGCGCACTGCTCCATTAAGTCCGTTGATTGCGCTGGTTTTAGCGGCAGCAGGCGTTCCGGTGGTGCTACACGGGGGCGATCGAATGCCGACGAAAGAAGGTGTTCCCTTGATTGAACTCTGGGACGGATTAGGCGTGAATTGGAAGCCCTTGTTGATCGCTCAAGTGCATCAAGTTCTAGAAAGTACAGGCTTAGGATTTGTCTATTTGCCGACGCATTTTCCCTTAGCTCAAGGTTTGGTTCCGTATCGAGAACAAATTGGTAAACGTCCGCCGTTTTCGACGCTGGAATTGATGTGGAACCCTTATGCGGGTGAATCGCATTTAGTTTGCGGCTATGTCCATCCACCAACTGAAGGAATGTTCCGGGATGCGTTTGCAATGCGGGGAACGACGAACTTTACAACAGTGAAAGGACTAGAAGGCAGTTGTGATTTGCCCCGCGATCGTACCGCGATCATCGGCATTGGTATGGGCGAAAAGTTTGAGCGCCTAACTCTAGTGCCGCGTGATTATGGATTTGCCGCAAGAGAGTTACCCCTCACCCCGCTCGATGAAATTTTCACTGAAATGCAGGCAACTCTTAAAGGCGAACCCTCTGAACTGTCGCAAGCGGTGATTTGGAATAGTGGGTTTTATCTGTGGCGATCGCACATCTGCACCAGTCTAGAAGCGGGGTTTGCTCAAGCAAAAGCGATTTTAGAACTAGGGCAGGCTGAGCGTAAATTGCAACAATTGATCGGGGCGATCGCAGAGTTGCGATCGCCCACTCCGGCAAATTCAATCTAGAGTGCGCCTGCTGCGGTCTTATCTAGAACACCGCCTAAATGCGTCGTAATGTTCATCGCCATCAACAAGGGAGTTGCATCGGCTCCCTTGACATAATCAATCACGCTCACCGCGCCGTTACCTTGCTTGAAGTTCCAAAAAGCAGCCGGAGTTAAGCCTGCAATGTAGCAAAGGATAGCTTTGTTAATCGCATCGTGAGCAACGACGAGAATCGTTTCTCCGGGATGAGCGGACTGAACGATCGCATTCCAACCCACAACGGCACGATCCCAGACTTGCTGTAAGTTCTCGCCTTCTGGCATTTGAACCGTTTCCGGGTGTTGTTGCCACTGATGCAGCAATCCAGGGTAATCGGCTTCAATCTCAGATTCAAATTTGCCTTCCCAAAGTCCATGGCTGATTTCGCGCAGATCATCGCGCAGCTTCAGTTCAACTTCGGAATGATATTTGAGAATGATTTCTGCAGTTTCTTTTGGGCGTGCCATTGAGCTACTCACGGCAGAATCAATTTGCACAGATTTGAGAAATTCTGCGGCTTGACTCGCTTGAACTCGTCCGTTGTCGTTGAGCGGTACATCAATTTGACCCTGAAATCGTCCCTGCCGATTCCACTCAGTTTCGCCGTGTCTCACAAGCAACAGACGAGCACCTTTGTGATTCGGTCTCGTTTTAGGAATCGTTTCGCCCAGATGTGAGGTGACGTTGAGCGATTCGATTTGAACTTGATCCCCCAATTCACCAGAGAAATTGAGAACGCTGATTCCACAGTTAGAAATATGGAAGCGCTGATAATCTGCGGGTTGAAGCCCGATCGCAGTATTAATCAACGCTCTATTAATCCCACTATGCGCGACGATCAAGATGGTTTGATTGCGGTGTTGAGGAATCGTCGATCGCCAAAATCGCTCTGCCTGCTCATATAAATCCAAAACAGGAGAAAGTTCAGCCCCATCCGGTAGCGGCATTCTGACCTTGTGCGGTTCCGAGTGCCAGTGAGCATACATTTCCGGGTATTTCTCTGCAATTTCCGTAAACAGCAAGCCTTCCCAAATCTGAATATTAATCTCTTTGAGATCATCAGTCGTTTGAAGCGGAGGCGGATTGTCAAGACCTGCAAGAACAATTTCAGCCGTGCGTTTAGCGCGTTGTAAGGGACTGCTGTAAATCGCATCGAACTTCAAATCTTTCAGGGCAGTTGCAACTTGGGTTGCCATCTTTTCGCCCTTCTCGGTCAGCGTGGAGAGATCACAATGCCCCTGCGCTCTTTTTTCCACGTTATAGCTGCTTTCACCGTGGCGCACGAGAATTACACGAGTCGTCATAGAAGTTGTTTAGGGCAAAAAGTCAGCCTGATTTTATCGTGTTCGGGTGGCGAAAGTACGATCGCAATTCAGCGCGATCGACCCTGAGTTCCCTAGAATAACGGGAAGACACTTTAAGGGACTGGCATGACACCGAAGCGGATTTTATTGTGGGGTTTGACCTTAG
This sequence comes from Leptolyngbya sp. AS-A5, assembly GCF_039962495.1. NCBI lineage: Bacteria > Bacillati > Cyanobacteriota > Cyanophyceae > Leptolyngbyales > Leptolyngbyaceae > Leptolyngbya > Leptolyngbya sp. AS-A5. The sequence continues at coordinate 342,893 of NZ_JAMPLL010000002.1, forward strand.
TTGCAGTCGCGGCGATCGCGCTTGATCTAATTGGCAGTTGGAATCAACCTCAATTCCAGAGCCGATTAGAACTTTCTCAGACGGACTTACTTCTTCAAGCAGCGCAGTACCAAGGCGATTCCAATACAGCCGCACTCACCGATCGCAACCCCCAAAAAACCGCGCTGGAAGCGTATCAAAAAACGCGATCGTCGGTCGAAAAAGGAATTTCCACGGCTCAAACCCAAATTGAATCAGATTCCGATTCTGCTAAGGCCTTAACGACGGAACTTGCAAAACAAGTGACATTGCGCGATGAGCTTGATGTCAGAATTGGCATCCTTCAGGCTCAACAAAATCAAGTTGATGCGGCACTCAAAAGCTGGGCGAATCTCACCGCTCCGCAGACTCAAAAAAGCCGCAATCTCAAAATAACGGCGGATACCTTAACTGCACTGTGGCAGAATACATTGCCACCCAGAGCCGAATCGATTCTGAAGCAAAATCTCACAGGCTGGTTCCGCAACCGATCGCTCGAAAAACTCTACACGTTAGAACAGCGATCGGATGCCTTAACTGACCTTCGCAATGCAGAACAGCAAACCTCTCAACAGGCTTTAGTGAAGTGGGTCAGCGCTAATGCAGTTCCAGCGATCGCGCTGATCGTTGGCTTTGGGGTGCTGCTCATTCTAGGAGGACAATGGCTGCTCAAGCGCGACCAGTCCTTACTGTTGGGAACGAACGCAATCCGATGGGCAGTGCCTTGGGATTTTGAGATTACTTGGCAGGTGTTAGTGGTTGGTTTCTTCGCTGTTGGGCAACTGTTAATCGGACAGGTGATTGTCCCGCTCGGATTGTTGGCGGCAAGAACAGCATTTCAGCTTGATCCGACGACCTTTACCGTGCGCGATCGAGCGTTTCTCGCTTTCTTCACTTATCTATTGCTGGCAGCAGGTGGACTTAGCGTTCTGTACTTCTCGATTCGGAAGTTTTTGCCGCTTGAGAACAACTGGTTTCGCTTCAGCCTAAAGGGTCGCTGGTTACTTTGGGGTGTGGGTGGATATGCAGCAGCTTACCCGCTAGTTGCAGGAATCTCCTGGATCAATGACAAAATTTGGCAGGGTCGCGGCGGCAGTAATCCGCTCTTGTCGATCGCGCTTGAAGGTCGAGATTCGATCGCGCTCGTTCTATTTTTTGTCACGGCAGCGATCGCGGCTCCGTTGTTTGAGGAAACGTTTTTCCGGGGATTTCTCCTGCCCTCGTTGACGAAGTATTTCACGACTTGGCAATCAATTTTGATCAGCGGCTTAATCTTTGCGATCGTGCATCTCAGCTTATCCGAAGTCCTACCTCTAACTGTGTTGGGCGTGATCTTAGGATTTGTCTACACGCGGACGCAAAATCTGATGGCATCGGTGCTACTTCATGCTTTATGGAATAGCGGCACCCTATTGGCATTGTTCCTACTTGGTAGTGCAGCAACCTAACCTCGCTTCCACCTCAGCTTGATTATCGCGATCGCCCCTAAGAACAGCACAGAAAGGGCGATCGCGACGATCGTTTCTTCAATTCTTGGCGACAGAATTACGATGAAATCTTGTCCCTTCGTTAGCGCTGCGAAACTCGAAACACAAAATGGCATCAGATATAGCCTGAATGTTTGCCAGCGATCGCGCCTGCTTTGAGGGGACACGCTTAAGAGCAACCCTGTTCCAATCACGGCGCTGATGCCGATCGAGTTGATCCAGAGCTTAGGTGACGGATCGAAGTAAAAGTAAACCGTAACTAGATACCAAATGAGGTAGCACCAGAGAACCGCTTTACTGGGTTTAATTTTATAAAGATATTGAATCAATCCCTTCATTGGCACATCTTGGTGGGCAAGCGTCGGCGATCGTTTTAGCAAATTATCTCACCAATCCTGCTGTTGAGTCGTTCACAAAACTTCTCAGTAATATCACGGCTGCGTCTGTAAACTTTGTTGAGTGTTCCTGTATAAGTATTTTCTGGGGTTGGGGTACACTGCCAGCAGATAGACATGAGCTTCAAAAGGAGAAAGTATGACAAGTGGAACTTCTGGTGATGCAAGTAAGAAGATTGCAGCAGGCATCTGCGGTATTTTGCTAGGAAGCCTTGGTGTACACAAATTTATTTTAGGTTACACAACCGAAGGGCTAATTATCTTAGCTTCAACCTTTCTAACCTGCGGAGTTGGTGCAATGGTGACATCAATTATCGGAATCGTAGAAGGCATCATTTACCTTACCAAGAGCGATGATGAATTTGTCAGTACCTACATCGCCAGCAAAAAAGGTTGGTTCTAACAGTTGGTTCCAACAAAAGTAGCCTTAACACAAGGGTAGCTTAGTAATGCAGTCTAGTTTTGACGATCAACATTAGGCTGCATTTGATTCTCTTTGGTCTCGACAATGCAGAAACTTTCAAAATCTTCGCTGCTGTTCTTCTACGGTGTTCTGGGAATGGGCTATTTCAATGCCTTTTCCTCACTCGACATTAATCCAATTCTCAGAAATTACCTCATTCTCGTCCCGGTTCAGATTGGGCTAGTCGTCTATTTTCTCTGGTTCCGTCGCGACACTCTGAAAGACTAAACCCTAACGAGATTCAAAAAAAATGACCAATCCGGCAAAACATCTTCTACGCTCAAGAAAGGAGATGTCTTTGATCGGAGCGTTGGATCTTGTCGCAAACCGTTTTACCCCCTACAGACGAATCAATCGAAACGATTACCCTTGATGTCACCGGAATGAAATGCGCCGGATGCGTCAAAGCGGTCGAGAAACAACTGACTCAACAACCGGGAGTCAAATCTGCCACGGTCAACTTGGTGACAGAACTCGCTACAGTCGAATGCGATCCGTCGATCGACCCCGATAGCCTCGCTCTCAAACTCACTGAAGCGGGCTTCCCAAGTCAGCCACGCACCGCAGAAAGTTCCAACACTCCTGATCTTGCAGAACGCCGTCAAGCAGAAATGCAGCGGCAAACCAAACAACTCGCGATCGCCATCTTACTGCTCGTCTTCTCAACGATCGGACATCTCCACATTGGAATTCTTGGACTGAGTAATGTTTGGTTTCACTGTGGGTTGGCGATCGCCGCGCTGATTTTTCCCGGTCGATCGATGATCGTAGACGGTTGGCAAGGACTCCGCCGCAATGCACCGAATATGAATACGCTGGTGAGTTTGGGAACGCTCACAGCCTTTACCGCGAGTTTCGTTGCCTTGATCTTCCCGCAGCTTGGATGGGAGTGCTTTTTCGATGAGCCTGTGATGCTAGTCGGGTTTATCTTACTCGGACGAACCCTCGAACAACGTGCACGCGGACAAGCTGCCGCCGCCCTTCAATCCCTTGCCGCCCTACAACCGCGATCGGCAAGACTAATCGGCAAAAATGGCGCGACTCAACCAGGAATCGAGATTCCGATCGCTCATATTCGAGTCGGAGAATGGCTGCAAGTTTTACCGAGTGAACAAATCCCGGTTGATGGTGAGGTCGTTCTGGGTGAAACGACGATCGACGAATCCTTATTAACAGGCGAATCTATTCCCGTTCAGAAACAAGTCGGTGATCTCGTCGCGGCTGGAACAATCAATCAATCAGGCGCGATCGCTGTTCGAGTCACGCGAGTTGGCAAAGATACCACTTTGGCGCGAATTATCGATCTGGTCGAATCGGCTCAAGCTCGCAAGGCTCCGATTCAAAAATTAGCCGATACGATTGCAGGCTACTTTACTTATGGCGTGTTATCGATCGCGCTTTGCACTTTCTTATTCTGGGAGTTCATCGGTACTAAGATTTGGACAAATTTACCGCAGTGGACGATCGGTATCGAACACGCTCATGATATGGGCATGATGCCGCATCCCTCACCGATGCTGCTGAGTTTGAAGTTAGCGATCGCTGTCCTTGTCATCGCCTGTCCTTGTGCTTTGGGACTCGCAACGCCGACTGCAATTCTCGTCGGTTCCGGTATTGGAGCAGAGCGCGGATTACTGATTCGAGGGGGAGATGTCCTGGAGCAAGTGCATCATCTCGATACGATCGTCTTTGACAAAACTGGAACACTCACGACTGGAAAACCGGTTGTAACTGATGTGATCGAATTCGAAAGCGGTTCGGTCTTGCAGCTCGCTGCCACGGTCGAAAGTGGAACCCGTCATCCGCTTGCTGCCGCAATTCTAAAGGCTGCTGAAAACCTACCCCTACTTCCGGCACAAGATTTTTACACGCAGGCAGGATTCGGAGTTTCGGCAAAAGTCGAAATTGATTCGGCTCAGCAGCAGGTCTTTCTTGGAACTGCAAAATGGCTCGAAAATAACCACATCGCGATTCCCGAAACTGCTCGATCGCAAGCTGACCAACTTGCAGCCGCAGGAAAAACGATCGTCTATGTCGCCACCGAAGCGCTTATTGGCATTATCGCGGTTTCAGATGCGCTCAGACCGGATGCCCAATCGACGATCAAAGCGCTAAAAGATCTAAATCTGCGGGTCTTGATGCTCAGTGGCGATCGCACCTCAACCGCTCAAGCGATCGCGGCAAATCTTGGATTGTCTGATGTCTTTGCCGAAATTCCACCCGAAGGAAAAGCCAGCGCGATCGCCCAACTCCAAGCCGAAGGTTACTGCGTCGGCATGGTCGGAGACGGCATCAACGACGCACCCGCTCTCGCCCAAGCCGATGTCGGCATCGCGCTCAAATCGGGAACCGATGTCGCGATTGAAACCGCAGGAATCGTGCTGATGCGCGATCGTCTCAGTGATGTGGTTGAATCCATCCGCCTCAGTCGCGCCACCTTTGCCAAGATTCAACAGAACTTATTCTGGGCATTCGCCTATAACTTACTCGGAATCCCGATCGCTGCCGGTCTTTTACTGCCTGCATTCGGTATTTTGCTCAGTCCCGCTGCAGCGGGCGCATTTATGGCATTTAGCTCTGTTAGTGTTGTCACCAACTCGCTATTATTACGACGTTTTTCAAAATCGTCAGAACGACCAGAATCAGTTACATTGAGTGAGGCATAAACGATTTAATCGTCGAGCGTAATCAGCCTGATTCATTACAATGAAACACCGAAGCACACCAGCTTGAGCGAATATCGATACTCGTACTGTGTTGCTTCGCGTAAACTAGACTTATCTTTTTTAGGATAAATCCTTCCTGCCGTTCACCCAATCCTTAATTCGAGTGTCAATGCCCTCAGAACCGCATCAAAACCATCTCATCATTATCGAAGATGATAAGGGTCGCCGGGAGTTTGTGTTAGATGCCCCGGTTTATTCGATCGGACGTGATGCCAAGTGCGATATTCGCTTAGTGTCGCAGTTTGTTTCTCGTCGTCATGCGACCCTGCTTCAGCTCCCCAACGAAGACGGAACGCATTATTACCGGATTGTCGATGGCAACCTCAAAGGTAAGCCGAGTGCGAATGGGCTTTTGATTAATGGTCGTAAACTGCAACAATGCGACCTCCGTAACCAAGATGAGATCGTTTTTGGCCCTCAAGTCCGCGCCATCTATTACTTGTTGAAACGGGATGCGGTGCTGACGGTTCCACCCGATGAGTTTGATATTACCTTGATCAGTCCGAATATGGTTGGTGATCCAGAGGACGAAGAATAAAAAAAACTCCGATCTTCTACTGGGGAGATCGGAGTTTTTTAGTTTAGAGAATCAGCCCGTTACTGTTTCAATCAAATTCCAGCCCTGATTTTCGCTGATTGCTTGGCTAACCAGGTTATACATTTTGCGACAGTGATTCTCGACTTGAAGCGGTAGCTCTTCGTTCTTAACAACAAAATTCATCCGAGTTTCTTGGTCGGTTGCCGTTGTCTTATCAATCAGCACCTCCACTGTAACCAGCTTTGGAAATGCCACTTTCCCTGGAATTTCACGCGCCATCATGTAGTCTTCTGTCGCGTAAATGACATCCAGGTTGCAGGACTTCAGCGTCTGATTCAACAGCGGCTGGAGATTCTGCATTGGGACTCCAACAGTGAATAGACAGGTGTAACGAGCCATAGCAAACCCCAATCTTGTGACAAGTGAATCTTCACTTTCTCCGTTACCAACCTACGCTAAAACGATGCTCTGGTCTAGGTATCTGCCCGTAAATTTTAATTCGGTCGCCAGACCAATACAGCCAGCAGCCTGCGTAGTTCTTGTCTAGAGCATGGCACTCTTGGTGACAAGTCGTTCTAGCCCCTTTATAGCGGATAACCTCAAAAGTGATCTATTCTGCGGAGATCGAATAGAAAGCATTTAATTTGAAATACGCTAGAGGATCGGAACTGACGTGGGTTTAAGATGAGTGGAAAATTGATTGTCTTTGAAGGAATAGAAGGCTGTGGCAAGACGACGCAGCTTGAACGATCGCGCCAATGGTTAACCCGCAGCACTCCAGTAGAGATAATTTCAACCCGCGAACCTGGCGGAACTCGACTCGGTGGGGGCATTCGTCAGCTTTTACTGCACAATGACGAGGAATCAATTCACGATCGGGCTGAGTTGCTGCTGTATGCTGCCGATCGCGCTCAGCACGTCGAAACCTTTTTGCGTCCGCATTTAGAACGAGGCGCGATCATTTTGTGCGATCGCTACACTGATTCGACGATCGCTTATCAAGGTTACGGTCGCGGCTTGGATCGCACCTTGATCGACCAACTCAACCAAGTGGCAACCGGTGGATTACAAAGTGATCTAACCATTTGGCTCGATATTGATGTCGAAGTTGGATTCGAGCGGATGAAACAGCGAGGAAAGCGCGATCGTATCGAGCAAGCTAGCCTTGAGTTTCATCATCGCGTTCAACAGGGATTTGCAGCACTCGCGCAGGAGAATTCCGATCGTATCGTTCGCATTGATGGGAGCGGCAGCGAATTAACGGTGGCAGAACAAGTTAAAGCTGTACTGAGTCAGGCACTGAAGCGCTGGGGGATGTGATGGAAACACGCGATCCGACTGCTGAGGAAATACTGAAACATTTGCGGCGAGCAAATCAGATTGCCGTGCGATCGCGCTCCTTTGGTCATCATCCGTTCGGTGCGATTCTGGTTGCTCCGGATCACAAAACCGTTTTGTTCGAGCAAGGCAACGTCAATTCAGTTAATCACGCTGAATCGGTGCTTATCCGAACGGCGTATCAAAATTTGAGTCCGGAGTATTTGTGGGATTGCGCCCTCTACACAACGGTTGAACCCTGCGCCATGTGCGCTGGAACGCTGTATTGGGGAAATATTGGGCGTTTGGTTTATGGAATTGCGGAGACTCGGTTATTAGAGTTGACAGGCAATCATTCGGAGAATCCAACGCTGAATTTACCTTGCCGATCAATCTTTCAACAAGGTCAAAAGCCCATTCGAGTTTGGGGCGAAATTCCGGAGGTTGCAGAGGAAATTCTGGAAGTCCATCGCGACTTTTGGACTTAATACTTTGGACTTAATACACCGTTTCGTCTTCTTTGCGCCAAGCCGGATCAACGATGCAAATAAAAACGATCGCCTCATGCCCCACATTCCGAATGAACTGCCGCGCATTCGGCGGAATGTATACAGCATCGCCCGCTCGAACTGTCTGCACCTCATCATCGATATGCATCTCACCCACGCCACTGAGAATGTAATACACCTCAGAAGTCTTGAGAGAATGCGGGATGGATACCTGACCCACCGGCACGATCGCATGAGCTAAACTGTAGCGCAGCTCAATCTCTTGCTTTTCTGGATGCAGCAATTCCCGCAGCAGCGTACCGTCTCCTGCGATAAACTCAGGACAATCCGCTAATTTCCTCACCAACACTAGTTAACGCTCGTAATAATCGGGGCAGGCGATCGCATCTTCGGAAAGCGCGGTCATCGGATGCACTGGACACTTAAGATTATAATCTCCGGTGAAAAATTGGCAGTCCGCGCAGGGAATTTGGTGCATCTGCTTGGCTTGCTTCACCGTGTCTCGTGTGATCTCAAACGTCCGCCAAGCCATGCTCAAAACCAGCGCCCAAGCCGCAGTAAAACAAGTCGGAACCAAGAAGGGCTGAAACCAATGAATCAGGCTCACTAAAACTTTAAAGAACATCTCACGAAATCAACCAGATTGTTATGGGCAATTTAGGTTAAATAATAGTAGACCCCTTGGCATCTGACCCCGGACTTACTTAAGGGTGATTTACCAAACTTGCGATTGCCCACTTAATCAACACCATCATGAGAGTTTCTCTGGCTGCTAGCCCCGCCCAATCCCAACAAACCCGCCATCAGCTTGCCAACCCTGAAGACTCCCTATCCTACGAGTTAGGCAAAGCGGTACAGGAGTTGCCGCCAGTCTATACCCGAGTCTTAGCAGGCAGCATCAGCGTTTTAGTGCTGGGAACGATCAACTGGGCGCACTTTAGCGAAGTCGAAGAAGTTGCCAACGCCACCGGGAAAATTGTTCCTTCGACTGAAGTTCGACCGTTTCGCGCTCCCAGCGTCGGAACGATCACAAGAATCAACGTCAAGCCAGGAATGACCGTTGAAAAAGGACAAACCCTGATGGAAATCGACCCAGGGGCAACCGAAACGAATGTCGATAGCTTGAAGCAGGACGCGAAAAAAATTCAGGAAGACATTCAGCGACTCGAAGCGGAGAGCCAAGGACAAGGCGCAACGGGAAATGCGCTACAAGATCAACTGACTGCCTCACGCCAGCGAGAATTTATCGATAAGCAAAATGCTGCAATTGCTGAAGCCAATCGTCAAAACGCCACGATTGGTGAAGCCCAAGCCCGCCTGGAGCGCTTCCAGGAAAACTTGGTCAATGCCCGCGCAACTTTGACAAACGCGACGGCAAGTAAAGCAGATGCTCGTAAAAACCTAGAAATTGCCCAAGAGCGACAAAGACGCCTCAAAACGCTAGAAGACAGCGGAGCCGTTCCGCACTTAGAATTACTGAACGCAGCAGCACAGGTGACACAAGCTAGCCAACAACTGACAAGCGCCATCAACCAAATTAACGAGGCGGAAGGTCAAATCACTTCCCTTGAAAGAGAAATTGAAGCGCAACAACAGCGGATTAATCAGGCTCGACAGGCTTTTGAATCAGCACGCAGCACTGCACAAGGACTCACCCCTCAGCGTCAATCAGAGATTTTGACGCAGTTAAAACAACGCCGGGAAGAGTTGACCAAAAAACAAGGCGAAATTGCAGTTGCAACTCAGCAACGTAAAGACCGCGAATCGATCACGGCTCCTTTTGCGGGAATAATCTATAACCTCAAAGCTACAGAAGGATTGGTACAGCAGGGTGAAGAGCTCCTCTCGCTGCTGCCAAAAGACCGCGACTTGGTACTAGAAGTGAAAGTCTCTAACCAAGATATTGGCTTTGTGCGTCCGGGAATGAAAGCAAAAGTGAAGCTGGCAACCTTTCCGTATCAAGAATTCGGCGTGATCGAGGGAGAACTGATTTCGATTAGCCCAGACGCAGTGGTCGAAAGAGATGAAAACGGGCGCGAATTAGGACCTGTTTTTCCAGCAAAGGTGAGACTCGATCGTAATGCAATTCCCGTTCGGGGTCGCAATGTCGAACTTTCTCCAGGGATGGCAGGAACAGCAGACATTGTGACGCGCAAGCGATCAATTCTCTCCTTCTTGGTTGAGCCGATTACACGACGATTTAGCGAAGCCTTCTCGGTTCGATAGAGCGGGAAAAGATTGGGTGTTTTCGGACGCTCAATCTTTGCTGAAAAAACCTGATTTACACAACGTAATATTTCAGATATGCGCTATGATGGACCATAGTGTAGCGAAACGATTGCGTCTGACCACACCGCATCTTCGAGTGGTGAGTAAAGTGAGGAAACTCCGGGAGCGATCGAGCTAATTCTTTAGGCTTCGCTGCGATCGAAGATTTCTGTTTCATTTTCCTTACTTATCCGAAGTTCTACATGGGCAACAAGCCAACGATCGCCTTCTCTCATTTGGGCTGCGAAAAAAATCGAATCGATACAGAGCACATGCTCGGTCTTTTAGTCGAAGCAGGCTATCAGGTCGATGCAGACGAAGAACTCGCCGACTACGTCATTGTCAACACCTGTAGTTTTATCCAAGCTGCCCGCGAAGAATCGGTGCGAACCCTAGTGGAGTTAGCCGAGTCTGACAAAAAAATTGTGATTACAGGCTGCATGGCGCAGCACTTTCAAGAACAATTACTCGACGAATTACCGGAAGCAGTGGCGCTTGTGGGCACAGGCGACTATCATAAGATAGTAGATGTGATTAAGCGCGCAGAATCTGGAGAGCGCGTCAAAGAGGTTTCCGAAGAACCGACTTATATCGCCGACGAAACCACTCCCCGATACCGCACGACGACCGAGGGTGTCGCGTATCTGCGGATTTCAGAAGGCTGCGATTATCGATGCGCCTTTTGTATTATTCCGCACTTGCGAGGAAACCAGCGATCGCGCACAATTGAGTCGATCGTCCAAGAAGCGGAACACTTGGCTTCAGAAGGCGTGAAAGAGATTATCTTAATCTCGCAAATTACCACGAACTACGGATTAGATCTTTACGGAGAACCTAAGCTTGCCGAACTGCTTCGCGCTTTGGGCAAAGTTGATGTTCCCTGGATTCGGATGCACTACGCTTATCCGACCGGGCTCACCCCTAAAGTAATCGAAGCAATTCGAGAAACGCCCAACGTTCTACCCTACCTAGATTTACCGCTCCAGCATTCCCACCCGGAAGTGCTACGATCGATGAATCGCCCCTGGCAGGGTCGGGTGAACGACAGCATTATCGAACGGCTGAAAGCAGAAATTCCCAATGCAGTGTTAAGAACGACGCTGATTGTGGGCTTTCCCGGCGAAACAGACGAGCATTTTGAGCATCTCAAGCAGTTTATTGGGCGACACGAGTTCGATCACATTGGTGTGTTTACGTTCTCGGCTGAAGAAGGAACATCTGCCTACAGCTTGCCGAATCAACTGGCTCAATCGGTCATGGATGCGCGTCGAGATGCCTTGATGCAGCTTCAGCAACCGATTTCCCTCAAAAAGAATCGTGCTCAGATCGGCAAAGTTGTGGACGTGCTGATCGAGCAAGAGAATCCCCAAACCGGAGAGCGCATCGGACGATCGGCGCGATTTTCCCCGGATGTGGACGGACTTGTATACATCGAAGGTGATGCTCCACTCGGCACGATCGTGCCTGTGGTGATTGTCGATGCGGATGTGTACGACCTATACGGACGAGTTGCGAATGCTGCGGATTTGATCCAGCACTCCGCGACCGCCGTTCCTGCTAGTGCTGTGTTGAAATGATGATGTACCCCGTTTGCTCTGAATGTTAGACCCTCACCGCTTCTAATTTCTTACCCCTTTCCCGCGCCTTTAGTGGCAATGCTGTAGGAGCAAATTGCTTCTATGTCCGATTCAGACGGTTTGGCTGTGATTGCAAAGACCGTCCCTGAGTTCGAGATTGTCGCTCCGGCGCAAGACCCTTACTTTTACTAGGAGACTCAATGACCCTTTCTTTTCATAGCCTTGGACTGTCTGAAGACCGGATTCGCCATTTAGAAGACCTTGGATTTACAGCTCCGACTGCAATTCAGGCGCAAGCGATTCCGCATCTACTGGCGGGGCGGGATGTTGTCGGTCAAGCCCAAACCGGAACCGGAAAAACGGCCGCATTTGGTCTACCGATCCTGGAGCGCATCGATCCCAAATCTCCGAATGTCCAAGCGCTAATTCTGACCCCGACTCGCGAACTGGCAATGCAAGTTTGCCAAGCAATTCGATCGTTTACCGACGATCGTCGAGTCAAAGTCGTGACAATCTACGGCGGACAATCGATTGATTTGCAAGTCGATCGCTTACGTCGTGGCGCTCAAATCGTTGTGGGAACCCCAGGACGAGTGATCGATCTCCTCGGTCGCGGCGATCTCAAACTCAATGATCTTAATTGGCTTGTCTTAGATGAAGCCGATGAGATGTTGAATATGGGCTTTATTCAAGATGTTGAGAAGATTCTGAACCAAGCTCCCGCTGAACGTCAGACCACGTTCTTCTCAGCAACGATGGAGCCTTCGGTTCGCAAGCTGGTGACGAAATTCTTGCGATCGCCGATTACCGTGACGATTGAACAACCGAAGGCGGCACCCTCGCGAATCAATCAAGTGGCCTACACGATTCCACGGGGTTGGACAAAAGCTAGAGCTATTCTGCCGATTCTGGAACTTGAAGATCCAGAAGCAGCAATTATCTTTGTGCGGACTCGTCGCGCTGCGGCAGAACTCACCAGTCAACTGCAAGCGGCAGGACACAGCGTGGATGAATACCACGGCGACCTGAGCCAAAGTCAGCGAGAGCGCTTGTTGCTGCGGTTCCGTCAGCAGCAGATCAAGTGGGTTGTGGCAACTGATATCGCCGCACGTGGAATCCACGTCGATGACTTGACTCATGTGATTAACTACGACTTGCCGGATAGCGTTGAAAGCTATGTTCACCGGATTGGTCGGACGGGTCGTGCGGGTAAAGAAGGGACTGCGATTTCACTCGTGCATCCGCTTGATCGCCGCAAGCTGCGCGACATTGAAAACCATGTGCGTCAGCGCTTAGAAATCAAAGCGATTCCGACTCGTGCGGAGATCGAAGCTCGCTACTTAGATAAATTACAGTCTCAAGTACGTGAAGCCCTAGCAGGTGAGCGTGTGGCATCGTTCTTGCCGATCGTCTCTCAGTTAGCTGAAGATTACGAACCGCATACGATCGCGGCTGCCGCGCTGCAAATGATCTACGATCGCACTCGTCCAGCTTGGATTACGATGGGCACTGATCCAACTCCTGAAGAGTCGTCTGGTGGACGGATGAACGGGGGAGCTAAATCTAAGCCTGTGAAGCGATCGAGACCTTCGGGATCGTCGGGTCATCGTCGTCAGCCTGCTCAGTCTAAGTAACGCTTCGCTCCTTTGTATGATTAGAACTCCGACTTCTTTAAGAGGTCGGAGTTTTCCAGCTTTCGGACTCACACTATGCCAACTCTTTCAACAGATCTGCTTGCGTTTTATCGAGATATCTGTTCGCGTCCGCTGACGGTGGTTGATCTAGAGACTTCTGGACACAAACCGCCGCGGAGTCGAGCGATCGAAGTCTCTGTTTTGAACGCAAGCTTGAAAGATGGCATTCTCAATCAAGAAACTTATCTAATTAACCCTAATGTGGTAATTTCTCCGATTATCACCAACATTACGGGAATCTCTCAGGAGATGCTAGAAGATGCGCCTGCCCCCGAAGAGGCCTGGCTGAAGTGTTTACCTTTGCTAGAGCAGGGAACACTGACGGCGCATAATATTGGCTTTGACTATCCGTTTATTCGATCAGAGTATGCGCGATTGGGCATTTCGTTTTATCGATCGAAGTCAGAGCAGCTTTGTACGGTGAAGCTAGCGCGATTGATGCTGTCTGAGTTGCCATCACGCAGCTTACCGAATTTAGTCAAACACTTTGAATTTCCGGTGGGAGAGTCGCATCGCGCTGAAGCCGATACGATGGCATGCTGGCTTTTAGCAGAAATGTTGCTGAAGCAGATTGCTAATGAAGACGATGAGACGGTTTTAACTAGAATCGGGCAGCAGCTCTTGTCGCTGGGCGATGCTGCAAAAATTATGGGGGGTTCCCACAAAACGGTGCGGACTCGGATGGATGCCGCAGGGATTGAACCTTATGTTTCTAGGACGGGTGCTCATCTGTATCGTCGTATTGATGTTGAGCGGATGTATTGGCAAAAGCATCAGCTTTCGCTCACTTAGTCGGTGAACTGAGTGCAATCGTAATGGCTTGTATTTGTGCAGGGCTGATGTGTGGCGAGTATTTAGAGATTTGGGATAAGGCACTATTTCCGCCTGAAAGCGTCTGAGCAATTGATCAGATTCCGTCGATCGATGAAGATTTCGCTGCGGTTTAGTTGGAGCGTGCCGCCTAAACTTTTCACTTATAGGACGCTTCGATCCGGTATCGTTCAAGGTTCCTCAGTATGAGGAATTTAGAAATTAGGGCTTCTTAAATCGCGTCGAAGCACTCTATCGTGCTGACGCTGGGATTTTGTGTATCTACCGAGGTCAACATGATTCAGCTTAGCAACACTACACATGATATTCGAGTCGAATTGCTGCCCGGATTGCACGAATGTAGAGATTAAGTCCTGTAAACCATTCATCGTCTCAGAGCGAAAACGACCTGACGATCGTGCGGTTGCGCCAGAGCGGATGTCTCTGCCCGACTCAACTGGTGGTGTTTCTAACAGACGCGATCGCCTCGAAACGATTCGACCTACAACTCAACCGATCAAGCGAGTATTTCTTGTTGTTAACTTAGCTGGATCGGCGCAATCCTCGATCGCAGCAAGCCTAACCCGTCTCCGGAGCCAAACGGCAGCGGCGCTAAGAACGCAAGGTTTTACGGTTGTAGAGGTTCCGATAGAGCTTCCACCAGAGACCGCGATCGCTTGGATCAACCGACGTGCGGCTCTTGGAGATACAGCTTTATCGATCCAAACTGATGCATTTTCTAATCCTGATGCACGAGGCATTGCAGCGTTCTACCGGGCAGGAAGTTTGGAGCGCCGTCAACAGGCGGAGCAACTGATTGATCAAATTTTAATGAACGTGCCGAACTGGATTGATCGCGGGATCAGACCTGATACTGAAACCGCATTTGGTAGCCTTCCGTTTGTGCGCCAAATGAAGATTCCGGCGATCGCGCTCAGCGTCGGGTTTGCCACGAGTCCGCAGGATCGAGCGATCGTTCGGTCTCGCTCCTTGGCGATCGCTCAAGGCATTGCGACTGGATTAGTGCGTTGGAACCAAACTCCAAAGCCGATCAATCTCAGCATCAATGGCAAGGTGTTCGATCTCAAAGGGGCGATTATTGAAGGCAGTGCTTATCTTCCGATCGAGGTGTTAAATCAGCTCAAGATTGATGCCCAACGCTCTAAAACGGCGCGGCTGATCACAAGCAACAATAGCACTTACATTCGAGCGATCGATTTACGAGCCTTGGGCGTTTTAGTGGGCTGGAGTTCTAGCCGTCGAACGGTTGTTTTACGAACAACGCCGCTTTTGACCTCAAATAAACTAAGCCGCATTATGGGACGCGGTTATTTGTCAAAAAATACCTTAAAAGCATTTCTTCAGCAGAACAATCCCCAAGCATTTAGAGCCTTTCCCGAAATTGCCGATGTGTATATCGAAGAAGCGACGATCGAAGGCGTGAATCCGGATATCGCATTTACGCAGGCTTTAATCGAAACTAATTTTTTTCGCTTTGGAGGTGTGTTTCAGCCGAGCCGGAACAACTTTGCTGCGCTCAAGGATGTGGGGAGCGCTTCAGGCGGCGCAGTTTTTCCCAACACTAGAACTGGAGTGCGTGCCCATATTCAGCTATTGAAAACTTACGCCAGCTTAGAGCCACTGAATCAAGCGATCGTCACGCCGCGATTTCGGTTTATCGAACGCGGAATCGCACCTCAAATCGAGCAGTTAGGACGGTATTACTCGGATGATCCTTTTTATGCAGAGAAGATTCTAGGATTGCTGAGGCAGCTTTATGAATATCAACTAACTCGAACCGTGTGAATTGATCGAAAAGGTCGATCAAGAAAATTCCCCGATCGACCTTTTTATGTAAACGTTCCCAAGCTAGTGGCTTAAGTGTAGCTGACTAACGATTCGTCTGCACTTCTTTTATCTCAACATCTTCTGCATGAGGACGCGGTTGGTCTGCTACAAGCTTCTGCGGAGTCGAGACGCTGGAGGCGGATTCTTGCGCCAAAGTCGTCCATTCCGTGTGGAATACGCCTTCTTTGTCGGTGCGGAGATAGGTGTGTGCGCCAAAATAATCGCGCTGCGCTTGGGTTAAGTTTTGTGGCAAGCGATTGCGGCGGTAGCTGTCGAAGTAGTCGAGCGATGCGCTGAATGCAGGAACCGCAATTCCGTGACGAGCAGCAGCCATGATCACTTCACGCCATGCCCCTTGACGATCGAGAATCGTTTGCTTGAACTCAGGAGCCAGGAGCAAGTTCGGTAGTGTTGGATTATCGATAAACGCGCTTTGAATTTTGCCCAAGAAATCTGCCCGGATAATGCAACCGCCTTTCCAGATTCGCGCACATTCTGCCAAGTTCAACTCATAACCGTAGTTCTGAGATGCCACATTCAGCAGCGCCATCCCTTGAGCATAGGAGCAGATTTTCGAGCAGTAGAGCGCATCGCGAACCGCGTTGATGAAAAGCTTGCGATCGCCCTCAAACTTCGGACTCTGGTAGCTCAATTGCTGGGAGGCTTCGATCCGCTCGGATTTGTACGAAGACATAATTCGAGCATTCACCGCAGCGATGATTGTGGGGATCGCAACGCCTTGTTCCAGTGCATCGGTCACTGTCCAGCGTCCGGTTCCTTTTTGCCCCGCAGCATCGAGAATGAAATCGACAAGCGGCTTTTGCGTATCGGGATCAAGAATCTTGAAGATATCTGCGGTAATTTCGACTAGATAAGAGTTCAGTTCTGGAGTCGTGTTCCATTCGCTGAAGACTTCATGCAGTTCGTTGTGATTGAGTCCACCGACATTCTTTAACAAATCATAGGCTTCTGCGATTAACTGCATATCGCCGTATTCGATGCCGTTGTGAACCATTTTGACGTAGTGACCTGCGCCACCCGGGCCAATATAGGTTACACAAGCCCCATCATCGACTTGCGCCGCGATCTTTGTGAAAATCGGCTCTAAAAATTCGTAAGCGGACTTAGTTCCACCGGGCATCAAGCTCGGACCATTCAGCGCACCTTCTTCACCGCCGCTCACCCCCATTCCAATAAAGGTAAATTTTGCGGCTTCAAGCTCACGCGCTCGGCGGGCGGTGTCGCTGAATAGCGAGTTACCGCCATCGATTAGGATGTCGCCTTCATCGAGGAGCGGTTTGAGTTGTTCGATCATGGCATCCACAGGCACACCTGCTTTCACCATGATCAGGATTTTGCGGGGACGTTCGAGTGAGGCAACGAATTCTTCGATCGTATACGCTGCCTTGACATTCTTTCCGCCTGCTCGATGCTCCATGAAAGCATCGGTCTTCTCGCGGCTTCGGTTGTAGACAGCGACGGGAAAGCCATTGCGCTCGACGTTTAACGCAAGGTTCTCGCCCATTACGGCGAGACCAATTACACCAAAACTTTGTGCCATATAAATTCTCTGCTAACTCTGTAACGGCAAGGAAGCGATCGTTTCTTCAAGGTAGCTCGATCGTCTCAAGGTAACGTGGAAGATTACATTAAGACTCTGGCTATAGAGGGAAGGTGAGAAATCGTTTAAGTATTGAGGCGCTGGAGTAAACCTCGCAGGAGTGCGGCTTCTAGGCTGATGGTTTTGTAGCCAACTTCGTCAAACAGAATCACGATTTTGTCACCTTCGTAGCGCATCACCGTGCCTTCACCCCAGGATTTATGCAGGATTCGGCTGTTGAGGGGGTAGGGTTTGCGGGAATCGTTTTGTTGAGCCGCAATTCCGGCACAGCAGTTGTCACAATTTCCACACAATTCTTCACGGGGATCACCGAAATAGTTCAGGAGAAACTTGCGGCGGCAGTCTTGCACTTCAGCATAACTCCGCATCATTTCGAGGCGCGATCGCTCGACTTTAATCTTACGCTCTTGTGCTTGTAACACTTCTTGCGCGGCTTGTGTTAAGTCTGGTGCGTTCTCGCTGAGGTTCACTTCTCCGGTTGGAAGCGTTTCAATCACACCTAAAAATTCTAGATGGCTTAAGATTATCTTTAACTTTGCCTGAGATAGGTTGATTAGGGGTTTTAAGGCTTTTGGATGAATGGGTTCTGATTGTTGTCGAACAATGTTAGCAAGCTCAATAATCTGATCGATATCAAGCTTTCCACCTCCTGAAAAGAACTTGCGTAAGTTCAAATCATGGGGCGTATAAAACAAAATAATGTTTGCGGGATCACCAGCTCGTCCGGCGCGTCCGATTTCTTGGTAATAACTATCGATCGAATCACTAATGTTATAGTGCAGCACAAATCGAACATTCGATTTATCTACACCCATGCCGAATGCAGTGGTTGCCACAATTACTTCTGCTTCGTCAGACATAAACGCATTTTGAGCTTGTTCGCGCTCTTTGGTTTTGAGTCCGGCATGGTAAGCGATCGCTCGAACTCCCACTTGATTCAGTGCATCCGTTAATGACTCAGTTGCTTTGCGAGTCGCAACGTAAACAATCCCCGGCTTTGTTAATTGTTGAATGCGTTTGACAAAAATTTCTTGCTTTTCGGCTTCATCATCATAGTTCTCAACGGCTAAGCGCAGATTCGGACGATCGAAGCCTCGAACAATAATTCTCGGATTGTTCATGCCTAAGCGTTGAATGATTTCTTCACGCACAGGCGGTGATGCAGTTGCGGTTAAAGCTAATGTTGTGGGATGTCCTAATGCTTCGATCACGGTTCCTAATCGAAGATAATCCGGACGGAAACTATGTCCCCACTCACTGATACAGTGCGCCTCATCAATCACAAACAGCGAAGGTGGAGCCGCTTGTAAATGTTCGATTGTGTCTGTATTGTTGAATTGTTCGGGTGCAAGAAACAGGAATTCAAGCTTGCCATTGTGCCAGCGATCGAAGATTTCAGCCCGCTCTGATACTGTGATCGTTGAATTGATCACTGCTGCATTCCCAACATCAATATCTTCTTTGTCGATCGACTCCACTTGGTCTTTTTGTAGCGCTAACAGTGGAGAAACAACAATGGTTGATCCAGGAATCCTTGTGGCGGCAAGCTGATAGATTGCTGATTTACCTGATCCGGTTGGCATCACAGCTAGAGTATCGCAATGTTCTAGGACGGATGCGATCGCAGCTTCTTGTCCGGGTCTGAGGTCATCGTAGCCGAGATGAGTTTGAGCGAGTTTTTGGATTGAGACAGAGCGTTTTCTTGCCATTGGTGTGATAGTTAGAAAAGAAAATGCAGGACAAGTTAGACTTGTCCCACATTCGAGAGGTTGAACAGCATGAGAACTTGAACGCTTAACTCTTGAACATCTAACTCTTGAACATCTAACTCTTGAGCATTTAACTATGGTCGTTGAATCCACTGAAGAATGCTAATCCGCCGAGAACAGCCGCCGCAAGTACGCCGAGCGAGAACAATGGAGTTTTATCAATGTGGTCGAGGAAGCTGGGAATTTCAAGATTGCTATAGTCGCCATTGACGCGATCGTATCCCGGTTCTTGAATTGCTTCGTACAGATTGTTCGGATCGTCCTCGCCCTTTTCTTCTTTGGTGCGTTGTGAAACGAATCCGATCGCTAACAATGCAGTATCGACCAAACCTGGAGAAATCCGTTGAACAACATCTAACACCTTGCCAACATCACTCACAATGTAATCGCGAACGGGATGTTCAGCAGCATATAGAATTGCATCTGTCACTAAGCTGGCATTGTAGAAAGGGGGTGTTGCCATTGGTTTAACACCAAGTTTTGTCTTGCCTTTAGTGTAGAACGGAGTATTGATTACTCCGGGCATAATGTTAGCAACATTAATCGGATAGCCTTGATGCTTTAGCTCTAATCGGAGTGAATCAATCATTCCCATGGTTCCGTGCTTTGAAGCAGAATATGGGCTTTGATAAGGCAGCGATCGACGTGCTTCAACCGAAGTAATATGAATCAGCGATCCACGTCCTTCTTTTTTCAAGTGCGGCAACGCGACCATTGCTCCATACACTTGACCCATCATGTTGACATCAATCACCCGCTTAAACTCTTCGGGTGTGATGCGATCGAAGGTCGAAAACAATCCGGTTGCGGCAGTATGAACCCAAGTATCAAGCCGACCAAAGCGATCGACTGCTTTATCTGCGATCGCTTTGACTTGCTCGTAATCTGCCACATCCGCGATCACCGCGATCGCTTCACCACCGCGCTGATGAATCTCTTCGACCAAGCTTGCTAAGCCCTGTTGACTCCGTGCAGCCACAATGACCTTAGCACCCCGTTCTGCAAACTTCAGAGCCGCGTCGCGACCAATACCACTAGAAGCTCCAACGACTGCTACAACTTGTTGATTAATCGGTTTTAAGTTCATTGTTTTTTAAAAGAATTAAATTTCATCGTTTCTACGGTCTTCGTAGTCTTCGGAAGAAGAAGGCTCAAGCTCCCATCTGCGGTCATCGCGCCCTTCTAAAATCTCATTGGTGTGCAGATAGTTGTAGTCACTCATCTCCAAACCTACTGCACGTCCTATCTCGTCCACAATGTCCATATCCGGGGTCGATACTGTTCCGCCAACAGATTCGTCTCCAACCGCGTTGGCTTGCTCATAGTTCGCATCAATATCGCCACCCGTTAACACCGCAGAAGCTTCATTCAGCTCACTTTCGCGATCGCGCATTGTTCGACCGCCGATCGTATAGCCTGGCATTTCTACAACACCCGTACCATAAGACTCGGTGTATTCTTGGGGAACATCTCCAAAGTCTTGCTCTTCTTCGAGGTCATCCTCCTCGTCGTAGACATCGCCGCCTAGATTGTGTAACGCTGCCTCTAGATCGGCATCATCAGAGATGTCTTGATATCCTGGATTGCTTTTGTTGTAAGTCATCGTGTTCTCCCGCTCGTAAGGCATCGCACAATTGTTAAGTTAACGAATTGCAATCTGAGCAGTCTCCTCATATAGAAAGTTCCTTGATCCATCTCAGGAGGGACTTTTGCCTCTGTCATTTGAATGAGGAGCGATCGAGAATTTTTCTTTAGTTTGTAGAAAGCCTGTTTAAGCCGAGAATTGCGAATTTTTGGGACACAGAAGTTTAGGTAAAGGCAAGTCTAGACACAAGGAGAAGCGGCAATGGTGATGGACACGCAGCCAAAGCGGGTTGCAATTCTAATCGAGCAAGGGGTTGAAGATGCCGAATTTCAGCTTCCCTACAATGCGCTGAAAAAAGCAGGAGCCGAAGTGGTGGTACTCGGTTCGCGGGTGAATGAAGAATACAAAGGCAAGCAAGGCAAGCTCAACATGAAAGCCGATGCGACGACTACAGAGTCGATCGCAACTGACTTTGATGCCGTCATCATTCCTGGTGGTCATGCACCCGACAAGATGCGGACGAATCTGAAAACAGTTCAGTTTGTCGAAGATGCACTTGAGAATGGTGTGTTAGTTGCCTCGGTCTGTCATGGTCCTCAAGTTCTGATTGAGGGCGATATGTTAGATGGCGTTCGGGCAACTGGATTCCGTGCGATCCGCAAAGATATGCAAAATGCGGGTGCTGAGTTTGTTGATGAACCCTTGGTGATTGATGACAATCTCATTACCTCTCGTCGTCCGGGTGATCTACCAATTTTTGTGACTGCAATTCTTCAGCAGTTAAATCTCAACATTCCCGATACAACATTGCCTCCGGTTAGCGATATGGATGCGGGCTGGTGGAAGCTCGGCGAAGAATGGGGCGGTTCTAGCAGAAGCGAGATTGTGCAGGCTTTGAATACTGCCATTCAAGGAGAGCGCTACAGCTTGGAAACATTCCAGCACTATTCGGATAATGCCACCGATGATGCCATGAAGGAACTGTTTCAAGAGATTTTGCAGCACAAACAGCAACACATCCAACAGTTAGAAGCAAGATTAGGGCTGTTTAACGAAACTCCTTCGCTTCCTGCTGCAGTCAGCAATCTGTATGCCAGCGTCAAATCATTCTTCCAAAATGATCAGACCGATGTTGAAATCTTGCGGCGTGCATTAGGTGATCTACAAACGGGTGTGGTTGATACCTACAATCTCCGCAATAAGCTAACTGATCCAGCAACGGTTGAGATTTTCGATCGAATAGAAGTGACTTTGGCAAGAGATGAGCAGCGAATTGCGAATCTCTACAAAGACCGATTGGGCGATCGCACTCCGGGATCTCCCAGACCTTCTAGCCGTCCTGCCACAACAGGCGCATAGTTCTACCGAAGTCGAAGGTTTCACTACTTTCGACTTCGCTGTTTCAATCTACGTGAGTCTTTATGGAAACTGAATCAAACAAAACAATCAATTCTTCTGAATCTCAACCGCCATCGTTGACCGATACCGAAAAATGGGCATCGATCGTCGGCGGTAGCGCAATGGTGCTATTTGGTCTACAAAAACGATCGCTTCGAGGCGTATTGACGGCGATCGCAGGCGGAAGCCTTGCTTATCATGGCGCAACGGCTGAGAAAAGCTTAACCGACAAAGTGAGTGATGCAGTCGGACTCAATAAAGCCATGAAAGTTGAGAAGACTGTCACAATCAATAAGCCCGCAGAAGAGCTTTACAGCTATTGGCGTAACTTTGAAAACTTGCCAACTTTCATGAAGCACGTCAAGTCGATCACCGTGAGCGAAGGTGGCAAGCGATCTCACTGGGTTGCAAATGCGCCCTTGGGTCAAGAGGTCGAATGGGATGCAGACCTGATCAAAGATGAACCGAATCATTTGATTGCTTGGGCATCGATTGAAGGTGCAGATGTTGATAATTCGGGATTTGTGCGGTTTACGCCTGCACCAGGCGATCGTGGGACTGAGGTGAAAGTGGTGATGGAGTATGAGATTGCAGGTGGTCGATTGACTGCTGCTTTAGCAAAGCTGTTTGGTGAGGAGCCAGAGCAGCAAGTTGGAGATGAACTTCGCCGCTTTAAGCAATTGATGGAAGCAGGCGAGATTGCGACCACTGAAGGACAACCTCGCTGTCACGGATAGTTCTCTAACGTGAGTCTGACACAAGCTATTGGCTGCGTTTGAAGCTGCGGGTAGTCCCCTAAGTCCCCCACAAGTAGGGGACTTTAAGGAAAAGTAGTTTTCTATGCTCAGTAAGTTCTCCGACTCTCAAATTCCCCCATTCATGGGGGATTTAGGGGGCAAGAAGCCGCCCCAACCGAAGCAAACCCATCTCTCAGTTCACTTAACACACAATTAACGATGAAAGCTGTATGTTGGCATGGCGCGAATGATGTTCGCGTTGATAATGTCCCTGACCCAACCATTCTGAATCCAAGAGACGCCATCCTCAAAGTGACCGCCACCACAATTTGCGGATCAGATCTACACATCTATGATGGCTATATCCCCTCAATGCAGCCCGGTGACATCATTGGGCATGAATTCATGGGCGAAATCGTCGAAACTGGGCGCGAAGTGAAGAAGCTAAAGAAGGGCGATCGTGTCGTCGTCTCTTCGATCATTGGTTGCGGTCAGTGTCACTTTTGCTCACACCAACAATGGTCGCTCTGTGATAACTCCAACCCAGGTGGCGCACTGCAAGAACCTATATTCGGTTATAGCACCGCCGGAATCTTCGGATATTCACATCTCTTTGGTGGATATGCTGGCGCACAGGCTGAGTATGTTCGCATTCCGTTTGCCGATCATGGCTGTGTTAAAGTTCCCGATGGCATGACTGATGAGCAAGCATTACCGATTTCGGATGCTTTCCCGACTGGATACATGGGCGCAGATATGTGTGATATCAAGCCCGGAGATGTCGTTGCAGTTTGGGGATGTGGCCCGGTTGGATTGTTTGCGATTAGAAGTGCATATCTGTTGGGCGCAGAGAAAGTGATTGGGATTGATCGCTTCCCAGAACGCTTAGCAATGGCAAAAGTCCAATGTGGCGCAGAAATCATCAACTACGAAGAAGTTGATGCAGGCGATGCACTGAAAGAAATGACAGGCGGACGCGGGCCGGATGCCTGTATCGATGCGGTCGGGCTAGAAGCGCATGGAACCGGATTGATGGGACTGTACGACGAAGTGAAACAGAGCGTTCGGCTGGAAACCGATCGACCCCACATTCTGCGCCAAATGATTGTTGCCTGTCGCAAAGGTGGTGTGATTTCGGTAATGGGTGTGTATGCCGGATTCATCGATAAGTTACCGATGGGCGCTGCCTTTAACAAGGGTCTGACCTTCAAGATGGGACAAATGCACGGACAGCGCTATATGCCCAAGCTGATTGATCATGTCCTCAAGGGTGACATTGATCCAGCATTTGCTTTCTCACATCATATGCCGCTTACCGAAGCGAAGCAGGCTTATGAAATGTTCAAGCACAAGACCGATAAATGTATCAAAATTCTTCTGAAACCGTAACAATGAACTACCTACGCAAGATTTTCTCAACTATTATTCTGAGTGTTGTCCTATCACTAACACTATTCTTGGTTCCGGCTCAGGCTGCGATCGCACCTCAAGAAGCTCAAAACATCATGCGCGATGCGAATAGCCTGCAAGAAGCCGGACAAAAGCTTAGAGAAGCAGATTCTTCCGAAAAGCTTCGCAACAATGAAGCTCTAAACACGGCGAAAGAAGTCCGCAAAGGTAGCCCCGCGATCGATGCCAAAGGTAACACGAATCCGATCGCGGATATCAAAGAAGGCATCAAAGACGCGGCTGAGAACGTCAAAGAAAAGCTGAATCTAGATGAACCGCTTGCGCCTTCGACCAAAGAGTTTCTCGGAAAGCGCCAAGAAACCGTTGAACCCGACGGAAAAGTTCTCGTTAAAGAAGAGCCTGGATACTATCAGCGCGGTCGTGAAACCAAAGTTTTTGAAGAGGACAGATAAATGAGAGCTTTGTGCTGGCATGGTGCGCTCGATGTTCGCGTTGACAATGTTCCTGATCCAAAGATTTTGAATCCGCGTGATGCGATCGTGAAGATCACATCAACTGCGATCTGTGGCTCTGATCTCCACCTCTACGATGGTTTTATTCCAACTGTGCAATCTGGTGATATTCTCGGTCATGAATTCATGGGCGAGATTGTTGAACTAGGGTCTGCGGTCAAGAATCTCAACATTGGCGATCGTGTCGTAGTTCCTTTTACGATCGCCTGTGGCAATTGCTACTTTTGCCAAACCGATCTCTGGTCGCTGTGCGATAACTCAAATCCAAACGCCTGGATGATTGAGCCTTTGTATGGAACTTCTCCGGCTGGATTGTTTGGTTATTCGCATTTCTTTGGCGGGTATGCAGGTGGACAGGCTGAGTATGCACGGGTTCCGTTTGCTGATACCGGGTTGTTCAAAGTTCCGCCGGAACTGACTGATGAACAAGTGCTGTTCTTGACTGACATTTTCCCAACCGGATACATGGCAGCAGAACATTGCGACATCAAACCGGGACACACCATTGCGGTTTGGGGCTGTGGCCCTGTGGGTCAGTTTGCGATTAAGAGTGCGTTTCTGTTAGGCGCAGAGCGAGTAATCGCGATCGACCGAGTGCCCGAACGCTTAGAAATGGCGAAAACTCAGTGCGGTGCGGAAGTGCTGAACTATGAGGAAGTTGATGTCGGGGACGCGCTGAAAGAGATGACGGGCGGACGCGGGCCGGATTCTGTGATTGATGCAGTAGGCTTAGAGTCACACGGAACCAGCATCGATTACTGGGCGGATCGAGTCAAGCAAGCCGCTCGACTGGAGACCGATCGACCGATCGCGCTGCGTCAAGCGCTGGTTGCTTGTAGCAAAGGTGGAACGGTTTCGATTCCGGGTGTGTATGGCGGTTTCCTCGATAAGATTCCGATGGGAGCGGCGTTTAACAAAGGGCTAACGTTCAAAATGGGACAAACCCATGTGCATCGTTATCTCAAACCTTTGATTGAACACATTCAGCGCGGCGACATTGATCCGTCCTTTGTGATCACACACACGTTACCTTTGGATCAAGCTCCGCATGGTTATGAGATCTTCAAACAGAAGAAAGATAACTGTATCAAAGTGGTGCTGAAGCCTTAGTGAGCGGTTTGCTGTCTAATCGAACAAGCACCTCTAAATGGGGCAGAGCTTCTCTAGTGAAGCTTCTGCCCCTCGTTGTATGTCGCAGCCTTTACACCAAATTGATCTTTGAGTGCTACAGATCTTGGAAGTCCCCTAAATCCCCCACTCGTGGGGGACTTCAAGCCCAAACTGGCTCAGATTCTCAAAGTCCCCCAGAAAGGGGGATTTAGGGGGCGAAGGATCTATAGCATTAACAAATTGATTCGGTATTACTTCTGATACGATCGCGTCAGCAAATCAAGCTGCGTTACTTCTTCTGGCTCCAAATCCCAACCGATCGCGCCTGCGTTTTGTTTTGCCTGACTCGCATTTTTCGCACCCGGAATTGGAATTACATTTCCCTGAGCAATCAACCAATTTAGGGCAACTTGCGCTGGAGTTCGATCGTGCTTCGCGCCGATTTCGGTGAGACGATCGATCAAAGGCATCAGTTTTTCCAAGCCCTGACGACTAAATTTCGGATCGAGCTTTCGCGCTCCAGTGACAGAATCAGCATTTTCGGGCTTATATTTTCCGGTGAGTAAACCTTGTGCAAGTGGACTATAGGCGAGAATTGTTACGCCCAACTCTTTAGCGGTCGCCAGAATTCCGTTGACTTCAATTCCCCGGTGTAGCAGGGAATAGCGCACCTGATTTACCGCTAACGGAACCCCTTTTGCCGCCAGATACCCTTGTGCCTCTCGCATTTGATCGGCGGAATAGTTGCTCACCCCGATCGCGCCAATTCTACCTTGCTTGACTTCCTCAGCAAGTGCTTCCATCAGCGTTTTCTTACCCATGAAAAAGTCAAACGGCATATGCACTTGATACAGTGCGATCGAACTGACTCCTAAGCGCTTGAGGCTTTCTGTCACCGCATCATGTACGGCTTGAGCGCTAAACCGCCAGGGTAACGGCATATATTTGGTCGCGATTTGAACAGGCTGATCAGTCTGCCGCATAAACTGACCTAAAAATTGCTCAGACTTACCTAACCCGTAAATCTCAGCCGTATCAAAGAAAGTCACACCTGACGCGATAGCATTTTCAAACGCCTGCTTCAGATCGGCTTCGTTGTAATCTTTGCCATAACTCCAGAACAGCGAATCACCCCAAGCCCAAGTTCCAATACAGAGCGGCGGAACCGTCAGACTCGTTCTGCCTAATGAAATCGATTCAGTAGCCACGAGAATTCCCCTTGTAACATTTCTTTAAGTCTAACGAGGGCGATCAATTCTGACATTCTTCTTGCGATTGACTCATCTCGATTTCCTGTCCCACGGTAAACTGGTGAAATTGATTATTGCGATCGCGCTTTTGTTATGCCGTCATTTTTACTCGAAGTTGGAACCGAAGAACTCCCCGCAAGCTTTGTCGATGAAGCATTGTCGCAATGGCGATCGCGCATCCCCAAACAGCTTAGCGAGTTAAATTTGGCATCTGATTCGATTCAGTTTTATGGCACACCGAGACGATTAGCGATCGTGATTGGAGGCTTATCTGCTCAGCAGCCGGATCAAGAAGAAGAAATCAAAGGGCCTCCCGCACAAGCCGCATTCAAAGACGGCAAGTCGACCAAAGCCGCAGAAGGATTTGCTCAGAAACAAGGAGTGTCGATCGACGCATTCGAGATTCGTCCGACTGAAAAAGGCGAATTTATCTTCGTCAAGAAAACGATTAAAGGTCGCGCCATTGCAGAAATTCTCACAGAACTGATTCCGCAGTGGATTACGCAACTTGAAGGAAAGCGCTTTATGCGGTGGGGCGATGGAGATTTACGGTTCTCGCGCCCGATTCGCTGGCTAGTGACATTGCTCGATCGCGAAGTTTTGCCGATCGAAATCACCAGCAATTCGATTCAGTACAAGAGCGATCGTATTTCCTGGGGTCATCGCGTTCTGCATCCCGATTCGATTTCGATTCCGAATCCAGAATCTTATGTTTCAGCGTTAAAGTCTGCGTTTGTGGAAGTGAACCCGAACGATCGCCAAGCACTGATCAAACAGCAAGCGGAAGATGCTGCAAAACAGATCAATGGTGTGGCGATTATTGATCCTGATTTGTTGCGCGAAGTGACTAACTTAGTCGAATATCCTTCTGCTGTTGTGGGTAAATTCGATGCAGACTTCTTAGAGCTTCCCGCAGAAGTCATCACCACCGAAATGGAAAGCCATCAACGCTATTTCCCAGTTCGCAAATCGGATAGTCCTGAACTTTTGCCTTATTTCATTACTGCCTCAAATGGCGATCCAAAGAAAGCAGACATCATTGCATCCGGAAATGAGCGAGTCATCCGAGCGCGGCTCTCAGATGGAAAGTTCTTTTTTGATGCCGATCGCAAAATTCCCCTCGAAGCCTATCTTCCCAAACTCGAAACCGTAACTTTCCAAGCTGACCTTGGATCAGTGAGATCAAAGGCTGATCGCATCATCGGCATTGCGGCTCAACTTTGCGCTCAGTTAAACGTTGCCGATCGTGCCTCAGTCGAACAAGCTGCACTCCTTTGCAAAGCCGATCTCGTCACTCAAATGGTCGGTGAATTTCCAGAGCTTCAAGGTATAATGGGACAAAAATACGCGATCGCCTGTGGTGAATCCGAAGCAGTCGCGACCGCAATCTATGAACACTACTTACCGCGCGGCGCAGGCGACGATTTGCCGCAAACTTTAGCAGGGCAGATTGTAGGAATTAGCGATCGTCTCGATACCTTAGTCTGTATTTTCGGCTTAGGTCTGATTCCAACTGGCTCATCTGATCCGTTTGCACTCAGACGGGCAGCAACTGCGATCGTCAACATCACCTGGGCAGCAAACTTAGAACTCGACCTCAATCAGCTATTAGAACAGGCTGTCTCTAGCTTCAGTGCGAACTATGCCCAAGTTCAGAAACTTCCAGCAGCAGATCTGCTTAAACAGCTAAAAGACTTCTTCTTACAGCGAATTGAAACACTGCTAAAAGATGAGCGAGGCATCGATTACGACCTGGTGAATGCAGTCTTGGGTGAAAACGATCCAGATTACACCGCACGAGCATTACAGAATTTATTAGATGTGCGCGATCGAGCCGAATTTCTGCAAGCAATCCGCACCGATCAACGCCTCGCTGCTATCTACGAAACTGTCAATCGTGCTTCTCGTCTCGCAGTTCAGGGAACCCTGGACAAGCAGCAGCTTGATCCGGTTCCAGTCATTCGTCCTGAACTGTTTGAGAAAAACTCAGAGAAAGCCTTCTTTGCTGCACTTCAGCAGTTAAATCAAACGATGCAAGGTCAAGCCGACTATACCAAGCTGGTTGAAGCCTTGAGCCAAATTGCGCCCACAGTTAGTGCGTTCTTCGATGGTGAAGACAGCGTACTGGTGATGGACTCTAATCCTGACATCAAACAGAATCGTTTAAACCTGTTGGGAGTGCTGCGAAACCATGCAAGAGTGTTAGCGGACTTCGGAGCGATCGTCAAAAGCTAGCTGCACGGAGTATTAATTTTCCGTTGTCAACATTAATACTTTATCAAGCCAGCCTCGCAGATAAAAATTCTGCAAGGTTGGTACACCTGTTGTTGTTTCAATCGCGATTGAGAGTAATGCTTTATACATACTACTCAATCCATCATTATGCCCGGTCTATCGAATTCTCACACTGACCCTGCTCCGACTAAACCTCCTTCTTCTCGCATCGAAGCTTCAGTTAACGTCATGGAAATCTTGGTTGCCGAAGAAGTTACAAATCAGCTCGGCTCCCTTCCGTACAAGGTTGCTCGCCAAACGAACCCCTCTGAAGTTGCCGCTTTCGCCCTCAATCGGCTGCCAGCCCTGTATGCCACAAGCAAGCGGGGCTGGCAGCGCCAGTGGAAGCGAGGCAAAGGAGAAATGCAAGCGCAAATTGCCACTGCTGTCCGCCAGGGAATCGTGGCAGTCCAGCGCGACCCTCTCTATGCAGATAGTCCCCTCGCCTTTGACAATCCCTCCGAAACAGCGCTGCAAGAACTCAGGCAGCTCCTCCGCTGTGAGGATTTGTCCTGGCAAAATCTATCCAGCGTCGTCAGACTAACCTTGATGGATACGCTACGCGGCAAAATCACTTGGGCTGCACCTCAGCGCAATGAGGGCTTCGATTGGGAGAATCATCCCCATCATCAACGAAGCTAGCGATCGCTCTCACTCTCCTATGCCCCTTGAGAACGCGCTCCACTCTCTTAATTCAGGGGCAATAAGATCTCAAACACCGTCCCGCGGAACTCTGGCTCAATACTAGAGTAGACGCGGAACTTCCCGCCATGTCTGCCTGTAACGATGCGGTAGCTCATCGCTAAGCTGGTTTCTTGTGCCAAATCTGTTGAAAACGCATTCAATAATTGATTTTGCGTCTCGATCGATATCTCAGGATTGCTGTCGGAAATCTGAACCGAAACCCAGCGCTGCCCCGATCCGTCGAGCGAACACACTTCGGTCAAAATTGTAATTTTCGGGGATTCGCAAGACTCCAGCTCACATCGAGCCGCTTGATTGAGCAGAGCATCGATCGATCGATTCAAAATATTCATGAACACCTGGCTAAGCTGACTAATAAAGCAAGGAATCGGCGGGAGGTGTCCGTAATGCTTCACAACTTGAATACTACTCGTCAGGCGGCTCTTCAACAGAAGTAACACTGAATCCAGACAATCATGTAAATTTGCGGGGCGCGGATACACCTCATCGATGTGACAGAAATTTTGTAGACTATTTGCTAATCGAGAAAGGCGTTCTGCCCCTGTTCTAATGCTGTCAAGCGTTTTCGGCAAATCCTCGCAAATGTAATCGAACTCGATCTCTTCCTTCAAATCCGTGATCTTTTGCGGAACTTGAATCACATATTTCTCATACACCTGGATAATCTCAAGCAAACTCCGACTGTACTCGGCAATGTGGCTCAAGTTCCCCCAGATAAAACTCACCGGATCGAGGATTTCGTGCGAAACCCCATCAACAAGCCGCCCCAAGCTTGCCATTTTCTCACTCTGAACCATCTGAAGCTGGAGACGCTCAATTCTGACCTGCGTCTCAATTCCCCGCAATTGCCAGTAAGCAATATTCAATTCGTGAACATCGAGAATGCGGTACTGATCAGAATCGAGATGCACAACGATCGGATCACTCAAGCGCTCAAACGGACGACGCAACGCCTGGTGTGCTGCACTCAAAATCGGAGTATCACCGCTCAGAATTAGGGGTACGGCGCGATCGTAGCTATGCAAAACCCGAAGCGGCTTATCGAGAAAAAGATCAACTCCGTAAGGACGCAGCAAATATTCCAGCAGTCTTTGGCGCGGTAACATTCCCACAAAGCGCCCTTGTTCGGTTAAAATGACCCCCGGAAGTAGCGAATGCTGCTCGAAGACTCGCGCTACCTCCGTTCCCAAAACGTCTAATTCTGCCGCAAAATCATACAGAGGCAGATCCTTCAGTGTCGATTCAAGCTGGATCGATTGCGTGTTCCCACGAATCAAAGTGGGAGCGTTCAGGGGTGATCGAGCAGTAGAGGTTGGTTTTGTAAACACAAGGGCAGTCGTCCAAGTTACAAACTTGCTGAATCTACACTGCCCAAATTTGCGTCTACTTCATCAGCCTTACCCGAACCTCCTGCTATGCAATTGATTTCTTTCTTGCTCCGGTCTTCTCCCAAATTAGTCGCGATCGCGATTTTTATGGGGCTTCTCAGTGGGGCGAGTAGTGCGGGATTAATTGCATTAATCAGTCGGGCGCTGGGAAGTCCGAACGCAGCGATCGGGCAAATTGCAGGAGCGTTTGTTGGGCTGGCGATTCTATCTCTAGTGACGAGCGTTATTTCTCAAGTGGTGCTGATTCGTTTAGCACAAGATGCAGTATTTCATCTGCGATTGCAGCTAAGCCGCCAAATCCTATCGTCTGAGCTGCGGCATCTAGAACAGCTTGGAAACGCTCGGATGATGGCAACCTTAACCGAAGATGTGCAGGCGGTAGCAACGGCTGTTTCGTCGTTCCCGTTTCTTTGCATTGAGCTGGCAACTGTTGTTGGCTGTTTTGTGTTCATCGGCTCATTGTCTTGGGTTGTGTTTGCAATGGTAATGGGCTTGTTTGCATTCACATTTTTAACTTGTCAATGGTTACTCAATCAAGCGCGTCGTCGGATGGTTGATGCGCGTGAAGATCAAGACGCTTTGTTTCGACATTTCCGATCAATTACTGATGGTATCAAGGAACTAAAGCTGCATTCTTCTCGCCGTCAAGTCTTCCTCAATCAAGAACTAGAAACGACTTCAGCCTCTTTTCGTCGCCATAACATTTATGCACTGATTTTGTATGCGTCCGCCGGGAGTTGGGGCAAACTGATTTTCTTCTTTGCGATCGGCTTTTTGCTGTTTGCGCTTCCTAGTCTTTTATCGATTCCGATCGAAACGCTGTCAGGCTATGTTTTGACGTTTACTTATCTAACGTTGCCGTTGGATAAGTTAATTCTAAAGCTGCCAATTCTTAGCCAAGCGAGTGTTTCACTTCAGAAGATTGAAGCTTTGGGACTATCACTCAAAAATCGTGCAGAAGCCGCAAATAATCCAGCGGCAGTCACGTTTGCAGGTGAAGCCAGCGCCCAGAACTGGAGACAGATTAAACTTCATAACGTGGCTCACAGTTACTATCAGTCCGCAGATACACAGTTCAAACTAGGGGACATCAATCTCACGCTAAATGCAGGCGAAATTGTGTTTATTGTGGGTGGAAACGGTAGTGGTAAATCAACCTTAGCAAAGCTTTTAACTGGATTATACGCACCAGAATCAGGAGCTATTTTGCTCGATGGCACTCCGATTACAAACGAGAATCGAGAATGGTATCGGCAGCACTTCTCGACTGTGTTCGCTGACTTTTATCTCTTCGATCGCCTACTTGGTTTAGATGCTACAGATCAAGAAGCACAGAGCTATCTGCAACAGTTGCAGTTAGATCATAAAGTTCAGATTCGCAATGGTCAGTTTTCAACGACTGAACTTTCTCAAGGACAACGAAAGCGGCTAGCGTTGCTAACCGCATATCTTGAGGATCGCCCCATCTATCTGTTTGATGAATGGGCATCGGATCAAGATCCTACGTTTCGTGAATTGTTCTACACCGAGTTCTTACCAAAGCTAAAGCATCGGGGTAAGACGGTGTGGGTGATTAGTCATGATGATCATTACTTTGGGTACTGCGATCGTCTGATCAAACTCGATTATGGGCAGGTTGAGTACGATCACCGCAATGAGTCCTGAATCGGAATGATCGTTCTTTAAGATACAAATGTAATTCTTTTGAGAAAATTCGCCCTTAATCGCATCAAATTTTCAGCTTTAGGGAACTCTGAGCACAGTTGCTGATTGTGATTTCGCGTCGGTTCATTGCGTTTTCCGAAACCATGAGCCTGTACAAGTTCCTCTAACAGATCCCCCCGTTCTATGACCTCTTTTTCCTCGCATCTACCCGATTCGCCCCGCCCCGTAACGATGCAGTCTGATGGCCGTGACCGCAAGATCTCGCCCCCCTCTAGCGAATCGCGGCTTGTCGTCGCCTCAAACCATGCCTTAGCTCCCAAAGGAAGGTTTTCTTCATTTCTCGCACCGTTGACTCAGGAGAAATTCAAAGAAGTTGTTCACGAGGTTGAACACAAGCTCAAAATCGTCAATCAAACCCTATCAATGCTGGATATGCAGGGGTTTGACACAATTTTGGAGGAGATGCTGAATTCGATCACCGCAAAAACCGGGGAATTGCTCAACGCCGATCGCACGACAATTTATTTGCTCGATGAGGAAAAGCACGAACTTTATACAACTGTGACAGAGGGATCAGGGGGACGTTCGATCGAAATTCGTTTTCCCGCCGATCAAGGGATTGCTGGAGAAGTGGCAACCTTTAAGCGCCCGGTGAATATTCCCTATGATTTTTTTGATGATCCTCGATCGACCCAATCTAAAATTCAGTTCAACAAAACGGGCTATCGAACTTACACGATGCTAACGATGCCCTTGCTGAACGATGAAGGGGGCTTGGTTGCAGTAGTTCAGTTAATTAATAAGCTCCGATCCCGCTGCGATCGTGCTCTTCCACTCGATCAGCGAATTGCGCTCGAAGGCTTTACCCCGCACGATGAAGAACTATTCCGAGAGTTTGCACCTTCGATTCGACTGATTTTAGAATCTTCGCGATCGTTCTACCTTGCAACCCAAAAACAACGGGCTGCCAATGCCTTGATCAAGGCAACTCAATCGCTGAGTCAGAGCAGCTTAGACCTCGATGACACGCTCAAACGAGTGATGGACGAGGCAAAAACTTTAATGAACGCCGATCGCAGTACGCTTTGGTTGATTGATCGCGATCGCGATGAAATCTGGACGCGTATTCCTACAGTAGAAGGCGCAATGAAAGAATTGCGCTTACCGATCGGCGTTGGATTTGCGGGACAAGTCGCGGCTTCGGGCGAAGTCATCAATATTCCTTTTGATTTGTACGAGCAAGCAGGAGCCGAAACGGCTAAAAAAACCGACCAAGACAACGGCTATCGCACCTGTAGCCTGCTTTGTATGCCCGTTCGCAATGCTGACGGTGAACTTATTGGTGTCACTCAGTTAGTCAACAAAACCAAGCAAGGCGATTTCCCCTCCTACGACCCTAAAGACTTCCCCAAAGCACCGGAGCGCTGGAAAGCAAGCTTTAACCGCAGCGATCAAGAATTTATGGAAACGTTCAATATTCAAGCTGGAGTTGCCCTGCAAAACGCTCGACTGTTTGAAACCGTCAAGCAGCAGGAACAAATGCAGCGCGACATCTTGCGATCGCTAACCAATGGCGTGATCTCCACCGATAAAGAAGGTAGGATCATTGCTGCGAACGAAAGCGCCAAAAAACTTCTGGGACTGAGTGAAGAAGACGCGATCGAAGGACACCTGATTACTCAACTGATCCAACTCGAAAAAGGCAGCTTCTACAACTGGTTCAATCAAGCCATTACAGGCAACCGTCAGCAATACTATCCGGATCAAACCCTACAACCCGTTAGAGGCGAGGAACAGCACAGCATCAACTTATCGATCAACACGATCGCCGATGCCAATGACCACCATCGCATATCGGGTGCGCTCGTTGTGATGGACGACATCAGCGACGAAAAGCGACTCAAAAGCACAATGTACCGCTACATGACCCAGGAACTCGCAGAACAGCTCCTCGAAAATCCTGATGCCGCAAAGATGGGCGGCGATCGCAAAGATGTCTCTGTGCTGTTCTCGGATATTCGCAGCTATACAACGCTGACCGAAACGCTCAAAGCCGAAGAAGTCGTCGAGATGCTAAATCAGTATTTTGAATCGATGGTCGAAGCAGTCTTCATGCACAAAGGCATTCTCGATAAATACATCGGTGATGCGATTATGGCGGTGTTTGGATCGCCCTTACCCTTAGACGATCACGAATGGATGGCAGTCCAAACCGCACTAGAGATGCGCCATCGGTTGACGGCATTCAATCGAGCTAGAAGCGCCTGTAATCAACAGACAATCTCGATCGGAATTGGCATCAATTCAGATACGGTGATTAGCGGCAATATTGGATGCAGTAAACGCATGGAATTTACCGCGATCGGTGATGGAGTCAATCTCGGTTCTCGGCTCGAAGGCGCAAGCAAGCTGTATGGAACCGATATCGTCATGAGCGAGACCACTTATCGCCCTTGCGCCGATCGCGTTTGGGCGCGAGAACTCGATTTCATCAAAGTCAAGGGTAAAAACAAGCCTGTTGCCGTTTACGAACTGGTGGGGCTGCGATCAGAGAAAATTTCCGACGAGAAGCAGCGCATCATCGACCACTATCACAGCGCCCGTCAGCACTATTTGAACCGTAAATTTGCCTTCGCTGTGGCAGAATTTGCAACAGTTCTAGAAATCGACCATACGGATAAAGCGGCATCTCTGCACATGGAGCGCTGCCAGCACTGGCTCAGAACGCCGCCGTCTGATGACTGGGACGGCTCCTGGTCACTCACCGAGAAGTAAGCTTCACAATTAAAAATTTTCATATACAGGTAGCACACCTAGAAAGACGATGCTATCCTTAACCCAGGAATTAGCAGACAGCTCAAAATACTTACCGGACACTACGCCCGCGGGGATGCGATTTCGCAGTTGCGAAAGGTATACTAGAAGTATTAAGAGCATAATGCTCACGCCATCACTAACCTCGATGTGTCGAGCCACCATTGACAGAGCCTGTATTGCTCTTGCTTGTATTCCCTCTACTGTAGTTATTCACCCCCACCCTACTCATGTCTTCCTTCCACCACAACGGTCAAGCTGCTTCCATCGCTACAGCAAGCCCATTGCATCAGCAGTCACCGGATCTATTCAGCGATCTTCAAGCGCTGATTCCGCAGAATTTAAGCAATAACAAGCGTGCTGTGATTAATGCCCTGATCGCACGTCATCTAAAGAACTCTAGCGATCGCTAAATCTTAGTTTCTCCTAAAGCAGTGGATCGATATTGCCTTGCCCCAAGCGAGATATAAGAGATTCGGCTATACTATATTATGATTCCTAACTTTTCGCGAGTTTGGGGTTGTCTTTACCATTACTCGAAACGGGCGACCCTTCACAAATCTTGATAGACTTTCTAAGCTTTGTGCGAAATGCACCAGAGCCGTTTTGTATTCCTAACTGTGCAACGTCCTGTGTCCCCAGATGGTCTCAGTTAGGCAAGGCAAATATGATGACCAAAGAGCAATCTCTTCAACTTCTCTCAGACTTAATTGAACGAGTTACAAAGGCTGAAACCGACGACTTCTTAATTCTTGCGGAAATCGCAGGACTAAACCCGCTTCAAGACTTTTCAGGAATTGATTTGAGCGGGGTCGATCTTCGATCGAAGAATATGGCACGGGCAGATCTAATCGAAGCAACGCTGGTGAGAGCCAGCCTGATTAGCACGGATTTAACCGATGCGCGACTCATTAGTAGTAATCTGGCACATGCAAATCTGACTGATGCGACGCTGACGGGAGCAAACTTAATCAATGCAGATTTAACGGGTGCGGTCTTGGTGAACGCCACTTTAGATGGTGCGAATCTGACGGGTGCAATTTTGACCGAGGCGAAGTTGAGCTATGCAGATGTACGACGATCGACATTAACGAGTGCAGACTTGAATGGAACGAAGCTGAGTGAGACGAACTTAAGCTACGCAACGCTGCGGCGGGCACACTTGATCAATGCAGACTTGAGTGGGGCAAGTTTGTATGGAGCCGACCTGACTGGAGCAGATCTACGAGGCGCAGTATTGTCTGATACGAATCTTGTGGGCACAAAGGTTGAGAGAACGCGGTTTAATGATTCCCGCTGGTTTTCGAGAGATGCAAAGCGGGATTTGATCCAGCGCGGCGCGATGTTTGAAGCCTAGATGTTTGAAGCTTAAAGGTGCCAACGCACCGCTTCTTGTCCGGCAGGCGGCTGAACTTGCTTTGCCTCAACTGCATACAGTCTCACCGACTCTGGTAGCTTATAGAGTGAGAGTGCAGTTGCTTCAGCATGACGAACTTGGCTGGAGAGAGGCTATTGAGGGTTGCGAGCAACAGAAGAGGGGGTAATGTAGCTTGCCGTAAGGCGGAGTCGATCGAATCGATATAGTGAGTATGTCTCATGATAGAGGCTTCTAGCTTCAGCAATGAGACCGCTTAAAAACACGCTAGGATCAAGGACACACCTCGATTTCGGAAACTTGGTCATGGCGCAAGAAAAACCTCCTCAGTCTGGCGGTGGAATGGCAGTCGTGCAATATTGGGCAGAGCAAACGTTATCGCCGGATGGAGCCAAGATTTGGCAAACGCTGTTTCATAAAAGCGCGTGTTTGTCCTGTGCCTGGGGAACTGGCGGACAGAAAGGTGGATTTGTCAACGAAGACGGGGAAGTGTTGCAGCGATGTGCCAAAAGTGTGGAAGCGATCGCGTCTGAGCTACAACCTGCCACGGCTTTTGAGCAAGAGTATACGATCGCTCAATTGCAAGCTTTAGCCTCTCAAGAAGCAAACAATCTAGGGCGCTTAAGTCATCCCCTGATTCTGAGAAAGGGTAGTAACCGCTATGAGTGCATTAGCTGGGATGAAGTCTACCAGATTGCAGAAGCAGCCTTTCAGAAAGCTCCAGAACGAGTGGCATCTTATAGTTCAGGACGATCTTCAAATGAAGCTGCCTATCTATTGCAATTGATGATGCGAGCTTTGGGATCGAACAACTTAGCCGATTGTTCCGATTTGTGTCATTCTGCTTCGACAGTAGGGCTGAAAGATATGTTTGGCTCCGGCACATCAATGGTGAGCTTAGAGAGTCTGAAAAAAGCGGATTGTGTTGTGTTGATTGGATCAAATGCGCCTGCAAACCATCCGCGATTGATGAATGAATTGATTCAACTGCGCGATCGCGGCGGTAAGGTGATTGTGATCAATCCTACGATCGAGGTTGGATTGGTTAAATTCGGTTCTCCTGCATTTCCGATTAAATCAATGTTGAAGGGCGGCTCTGACATTTCTTCACTGTATCTACAACCCATTCCCGGAAGTGATGTTGCATTGTTCGTGGGGTTGCAAAAAGCACTAATCGAGCAGAATTTAGTGAAACAAGACTTTCTTGAAGCCTATACAGAACAATGGCAAGCGGTGATTGACTATGCCCAATCAACTTCTTGGGAAACCATCACCGAAGTCTGCGGAGTGTCTAAGCCTGAAATTGATCTCGCTGCAAATTTCATCGGCACTTCAGAAGGAGTCGTTTTCGCTTGGGCAATGGGTGTGACTCAACAAGAAAATGGAGTCGATAACATCTATAGCATTGCCAATACAGCCTTGATTAGTGGCAATGTGGGGAAAGAAGGGGCAGGAACCATGCCGATTCGGGGACACTCGAATGTGCAGGGCTTTGGATCAATGGGTGTCACCATTCACCTGAAGAAAGAGATTCAGCAAGCATTAGAGAAATTATTGCAAAAGCCTTTGAGCCGGATTCAGGGCTATGATACTCGCGCCTTGATTGAAGCCGCAGATGCAGGTCAGATCGATACTTTAATCTGTTTAGGTGGTAATCTCTATGCTGCAAACCCTGATTTAACTCAGGCAAAACGCGCTCTCGGCAGCATCGAAACTATCTTCTATGTTGCAACTAAGCCAAACTTAGGACATTTTCACGGACTCGCTCGCCACAATACGATCGTCATTCCTGTGCTCACTCGGTTTGAGAATCCTCATAAAACGACGGCTGAATCCGGCAACAACTTCGTGCGCCTAAATGATGAAGGTCACACTCATCTGAAAAATGCGGAGTTGATTTCTGAAGTGGAATTTTTAACGGAAATTGCCGATCGCGTCCTCCAAGATTCTCCAGTCCAGTGGCGCAAGCTTCAAGATACAAAGTATGTGCGGCAGTTGATTGCTCAAACGATTCCAGGCTATGAAAAGATTGGTGAAATCGATGACACCGAAGAAGAGTTTACGATCGCCAATCGCGTGTTTACAACGCCGAAGTTCCCCACAGCTACCGGAAAAGCTTCAATGTTTGTCACTCCTTTACCAAGGCTCTCAATTCCAACAAAACAAGATTTTGGTCTACCAGACTTAACTCCCGGATTGACGCTGATTTTAGGTACAGGACGCAGCTACGCACAGCACAATACTGTGGTGT
Organism: Leptolyngbya sp. AS-A5; assembly: GCF_039962495.1. NCBI lineage: Bacteria > Bacillati > Cyanobacteriota > Cyanophyceae > Leptolyngbyales > Leptolyngbyaceae > Leptolyngbya > Leptolyngbya sp. AS-A5. The sequence goes on from NZ_JAMPLL010000002.1 coordinate 382,407, forward strand.
ACAAGCCTGGAGATAAATATCGCGCTATGCCGCACCGTAATTGTATTTTGATGAATCAAGCAGATGCAGAGCGGGCAGGATTTCGAGAGCATCAGCGCGTTACGGTGCAAGGCGATGCAGGTAAGCTCGAACAAGTTGAAATCATCTACGGCATGATTCGATCGGGCGCAGCCATGATGTTTTATCCCGAAGTCAATGCTATTTTCAAGGTGAAGGTTGATCCACGATCGGGCACTCCGGCTTATAAACGTGTTCCAGTAGTTGTTTATGCACCTGAAACTGTAGCAGCAAAATCACTCTAACTGCATAAAAAGTAGCTCACACTTAAAGTCCCCCACTCGTGGGGGACTTAGGGGGCATCAACCTGCCCGAACGCAGCGAAACAAGAAAAAGGGGGCATCGATCAATGTCCCCTTTTATCTGATGTGAGAAACGAAACTAGCTAGCAATATACTCGCGAACGTTTGCTTTGCGACGACGTAGATGATCCAACGCTTGCCGCTCAAGCTGACGAACCCGCTCACGGCTCAGATTCAAACGATCGCCCACCTTCGCCAGCGATAGCTCGTACCCATCCTGCAAACCATAGCGCAGGCTCAGAACTTCACGCTGCTGCGGAGTCAAGTCAGTCATCAACGTCTCAAGATCCTGGCGTAAAAGCTCCTGAGTCAAGTGCATATCCGGCGAAGGGCCGTTATCCTCTAACAACTCCTGAAGCTCGGTATCTTGGTTATCCCCGACGCGCAGATCGAGCGAAACCGGCTGACGTGACATCATCAGAAACTCACGAATCTGATCCGGCTCAAGCTCTAACTCGGTGGCAATCTCAGCCGCAGTCGCAGCCCGTCCAAGCTTCTGCGCTAGCTCACGCTGAACACGCTTGATCTTGTTGAGCTTCTCGGTGATGTGAATCGGTAAACGAATCGTGCGGGCTTGCTGAGCGATCGCTCTCGTAATCGCCTGACGAATCCACCAGTACGCATAAGTCGAGAACTTATAGCCGCGAGTCGGGTCAAACTTCTCAACCCCGCGCTCCAAGCCCAGCGATCCTTCTTGAATCAGATCCAAAAACTCAAGATTGCGCTTCTGATACTTCTTGGCGATCGACACCACCAGGCGCAGATTCGCTTCGATCATCTTCTGCTTGGCACGACGACCCCGCGTAAAGATGCCAGTCAACTCAGCATCGCTCAGATGAACGTGCTCAGAAAACTCTTGCTGCGTCGGCTCGTAACCGAGCTTCTTAGCAAGCTTCTCTTTCTTCTCTTGCAGCGTCATCATCTGCTGCACTTGCTTGCCGTAGAGAATCTCTTGCTCGTGGGTCAGCATCGGCACACGACCAATCTCATGCAGGTAAGTACGCACCATGTCGGCGCTGTAGGTGGACTTGGGAGCGGATTTAGATTTGGTGTTGGCAGTAGCCATGTGCAGTCAACTCCATGAAATGAAAACGATTGGGGCGGCGAAACTCTGATGGATCGAGGGTAAAGACTAAGAAGCAGGTGCGCTCAAAACTGAGGCATCACGAAGGCAATCGCTTAAACACAGAATGTGGAAGAGAACAACCTGAACTGAAGGGAAATAGGGTAAAGGTCTACGCTGTAAACCTGACGACAAAAGTAAGAGTTGGGTTCCTATGTCGAAGTCAATTCGACTTTAATTTAATAATAGGACGAACTCGAACAAAAGTAAAGAGCCTCGCAGGACTTTCTGGGAAAATCTCAGAAAATATATCGCTTGAGAGAACAAAACGCGAGGCATAGAGCGATCCAAAATAGAACTGAAGGTCGGTTAAATTCTTCTTTTATCATGACGGGTCTGTGAGGGAATGAATAGACAATCGCGTGGGGGATAACCGTACCATTTTTAACAATAGGAGTTGTAATTTCTACCAGTTAGATTCTTTAGCGATGCTAAACGCTCGGAAGTCTCGCCACGTGACGCTTTTGAGAGTTCGAGAAAATTTGCTCTAACAGTTTCAGGACAGCTTTATGTTTGTTAGATTGTGGCTGTTCTAACCTAGTTTTTAAATGTGAAAATGCAGTGACATTTAGATGACGATCGCATAAAAAAATAACGATCCTTAATACTTTCAATCGTATGTAGATTGATTGATCCATCGTCCTCAATTTGATAGAAATCGCACTTATACTCAACGCGATTTTGTATGCGTTCGTTAAGCTGACAGGTAAGTTGTTTCAACATGAGGAAAAAGGCTTATGCTGACTGTCGCTCAATCTCGACCGACAGAGCGTGCCCAGTTTATCCAGAAGACCTATCTACACTTAGCTGGAGCCGTGGGCGCGTTCATTGCTCTTGAAGTGCTGCTGTTTCAGTCTGGAATTGCCGCCGCCATTACTGGGTTTATCGCATCGAGTCGATTTACCTGGCTGGCGATTTTGGGAGCGTTTGCGCTGTTGGGTTGGCTGTCTCGATCGCTCGCTGCAAAAGCGGATTCTGTACAAACGCAATACACAGGTTTAGCAATCTACGTCATTGCAGAAGCCCTGATTTTTGCGCCGATTCTTTATATCGCCGCGACCTTTTCTGATCCCAGCGTGATTCCGACTGCCGCAATTTTGACATTGCTCTTGTTTGCAGGTCTGACAGCGGTTGCCCTGACGACAAAAAGAGACTTCTCGTTTTTGGGTGGTGTTTTGACGATCGGTGGATTTATCGCGCTGGGTCTGATTCTGTGCAGCGTGATCTTCGGCTTTACGCTGGGGCTGATCTTCTCGGTTGCAATGGTGCTCTTTGCCTCGGTTGCAATCCTGTATGACACCTCAAAAGTCATGCACCATTACGCGACGCATCAATATGTCGCAGCCTCCCTAGAGCTATTTGCATCGGTGGCATTGCTATTTTGGTACGTGCTGCGGATTGTCATGTCGCTATCTTCGCGCCGATAGGTTCAGAATGCTCAAGCGTCGATCGCCTGAGCACTTCCTTATTCCAGTTCAGAAATCGCTCGATTACTCGCGGCTTGCAGCATCGCTTTCAGGCTTTGGGGTTCTGGATAGGCAGGAGTCGGGCGCTCGAACTTCAGCGGCAGATTTGTGAATTTTGGCAAAATTTCTCGGCAGAACGCATCCGCAGCTTTCGATCGATATCGAGTCGGGTTAATAATCACCGAGAGATTGCGCTTCACAACTACATCTTCAATTCTGGCGCGATGCAGCATTCCCATTTGCAACTCTTTCTCAATCGCAGACACCGACACAAACGACGCGCCTAAACCAGACTGAACCGCGTTTTTAATCGCTTCGATCGAATTCAGCTCCATCTCAATTTTGAGGCGGCGGGTTTCAATGCCACAGCGTCCTAAAACTTGGTCGATCACCTTGCGAATCGTCGATTGAGAGTCGAGGGCAATAAACTGCAAACGATACAAATCGTCTTTCTGGATCGTTTCTAGGCGGGATAGAGGGTGAGACGGAGGCAAAATCAGCGCGAGTTCGTCTTCGGCATAGGGAATAATTTCAAGCGAGTCTTGAAGTTCAGGAGAAATCTCACCGCCAATAATCGCCAGATCGATCTGACCATTCGCCACGCTCCAAGAGGTTCGCCGTGTGGAGTGGACGTGCAACTGAACCGCTACATCCGGATACTGCTGTCGAAACAACCCAATCATGCGCGGCAACAAATAGGTTCCCGTCGTTTGACTTGCGCCAATAATCAGCGTCCCGCCCTGGAGATTCTGCAAATCTTCGATCGCGCGGCAAGTCTCCTGACAAAGCGTTAGGATTTTCTCCCCATAATTTAGAAGCAAATGTCCTGCTTCGGTCAATTGCGCTCGTCGTCCACCACGATCAAATAAGGGCACGTCAAGCTGGCGTTCTAAATTCTGAACCTGTAGACTTACTGCTGGTTGAGAAACGTATAAGCTATCAGCAGCCCGCTTAAAGCTGCCCTCAGACGCGATCGCCTTCAAAATACGTAACTGATCGAGAGTGAAAGGAAGGTCAGACATACGGCTAAGCCTAAAGTGTGAGGAGCTTGAATTACACCGGGAGATCAATGCGTTCACTCTAAACTGGGAAGCCAGCTAGAGAGTGTGAACAATTATGAAGAACAATCAAAAATGGAAAAAAATAGGCAAGCTTTAGTTGCGCGATCGCGCTGAGTCAAATTTCCTCCAGCGATTGACGTGGCAAGTATTGTACAGAACGATGAGCAAATCAGCCTATGAACCAGGAAGTTATTCAGGACTTTCTGAATGTACCAGGAATCACGGGAATCGCCCTATTTAGTAGACAGTCTGAGCCAGTTTTTTACAGCAGTCATCCTGAGATTTTTCAAGGACGATCGCAATTGCTGGCTGAAGGCATTCTACAAGTTGTCGAAACTATCCCAACTGAATATGAAGTGCTTGAGTTTCAGTGCGCTCAAACTCAAGTGGTGCTGCACCGCCTGCCCCAAGACATGATTCTCCTGGTGCTCAAAGATCAGTCCTACATCACCGATCAGTTTACTCACGTCGTTGAAGCTTGCGATCGCGCATTGCCATCGAGTCGATCGCTCCTGAATCCGTTGCAGATGATCCTTCCCGTCCAACCCTACAAGACCTGCTGGATGCCTTTAATCAACTGAGTCAGTTCACCCAGCAATACTTGGGAGTTGCTGTAATTGTGAACTATTTGAAGAAAACTTGTTCCACACGCAACGGGTTCGAGCAATTTCAGGTCGAGCGATCGGGGCAGATCCGCTTTGTTGGGGAATCCTCAAGGTTAGAACAGGCGGTGAGCACTCAAGAACACGACTGGTTTCGCGCTTGGGTGGCTCAGTTTATTCGTCCCTGTTCTCAAGCGGTGCGCGACTATGCCGTCCTCGTCGAACAACACGCCCTCACTGATACCCAAAAAGCTCTTTTATTGCCCTAAACTATTGCCCTAAACACTATGGTGAAAACGGTACGCCTTGAACCGATCGCCCAAGACAGCGAGATCGAAACAATGGGGAATCTCCTCTCGGTGCTTCTCAACAAAGATTTAGATGTCTTAAAAGAATGTGGCGGGCATGGAAGGTGCGCGACTTGTCATATCTACGTCAAGGATGGAATGGCTTCTTTGACTCCAATCGCTCGACGTGAGCAGCGCACTTTGGAAGTGATCACCTCTTGTAAGCCGAATTCACGATTGGCGTGTCAAGCGAGAGTTATCGGGAGTGGAGTCGTCGTGGAGCTACCTCCAGGAATGTATGTCAACTCGATCAAAGACATCGAAGCGCTAATTGGTCGCAGAGCTGAACAGGATCTCCTGCATCCTTTGACCGGGCAAGTTCTGGTGGAAGCGGGAAAATTAATTACCCGATCGATGCTGAAAAAAATCGAAGACACGACCCCTTTCAATCCGTCAAATTACTTCTCGAATTCGTCTAGCGTTTAGATTCACAAAGAAACAGGGAACGCTTCAAACAACTCTAAATCGATAACGCCTATGTTGAGTCAGATCCAGCGGTTAACGCAAGAAACCGAAGGACGCTACGCCACCGATGAGGAACTCCGTTTTCTAATTGAGTATGCTCGATCGTATGAGTTGCGCGTCCAAACCTATCAGAAGCTGCAAGCCTGTGAAGCGGTAATCATACAGCAGGTACAAGCGAAAATGAGAGAGATCGATCCGATGTTGTTTCGTCAGGGCAACGAGGATTTAACAAATAAATGGAAGCGCGATACAGTGCGAGTTCTGCGCTACTCTGCCGCTACGATGCTGATTGACGATCCAGAGTCGATGCGGGAACGGTTTCTCTTTTGGTTTCAGACGATGATGCGGGCGTTTAATGCTCAGAAAAGCTGTGGTGTCACTTACACAGTAATGCAGGATGTGATTAAACAGGTTTTAACGGTCAATGAAGCGAATTTGATTTTACCGATTCTAGAATTGAATCGCCGGATGCTTGGAACAGTTTAGCAGCGAGCTTTTCGCTTCGTTCTAGACAGAGAGATGCTCCTAACTTCCCCATGAGTAGAAGACTTGAAGCAGGAAAGTTTCAAAACTCCGAATCTGGGCACACTGAAACCCATCAGCGCATCTGTTGTCGCTTCACTGATTGGCTACTTATTGCTTGACCCCCCTAGAAAACTTATGCCGATTGCACTTTCTCATCAAACCTCAGCAAAGCTCAAGAATCCGAAAAAACATAACCACTACGGATTCAAAGACTTTTATCAATTCAATTCGGATACAGGCACGATCGTTGATTGGAACAACAGTCAAAACATTCTCACCTCTGAAGATTTCATCATTGGTTTGGTTGAAGGACTCGAAGAAGAAGTGGGTGATGCTTCAGCGGCAACGATGTACACGATCGGCTATGAGTGGGGTCAAAAAGATGCGTTCTTTTTCGAGAAATGGTTTGAAAAAGAATACGATCGTCCAATGCGTCAAACCAATCTAATGTTCTTGCTCGAAACCTGGTGGTGGTCGTTTACCGCCCAGGGTTGGGGACGCTGGGAAGTGGATTTGGGCGATCGCAAACAAGGATTCATGTTCATCAGTGTATTTGACTCAGCCGTGGCGCGGACGCTGGGGGATGTGGGTAAACCAGTTTGCTTTTTATATGCTGGATTGTTTGCTGGCTTTTTTACGGAATTGGTGAAAAAACAGCTTAGCTGCATCGAAATTCAGTGCTATTCGATGGGCGAAACCTACTGTAAGTTTCTCCTTGGCGGACAAGAACGGATTGATGCAGCATCCTTTTGGCTGAATGAAGGCGCGACTGCAAGAGACATCGAAAAACGGCTCAGAGCAGGAGAACTCCGATGACTCTAATGCTGGAACAGAACGTCCTCCAAGGTACTCAGAATTGGCTATATTCTTCGGTTCAAACGTTTTTCACAACCTGCAATTGGGAAGATCAACCTATTGCTCCAACGCCGCAGGTAGTTCAACAGTTGGAAAAAGCCGCTGCGATCGAGCCATTGACAGAACTCCCATTCAACTTACCAGTCGGTCAATTTTTCGCTGCAATTCATTGGGAAGGAACCACAGCCCGACTTCCCCTAGTTGAACCTCTCGAATCTTCTTCAGAACCGACAGATGACTTTACCTTGACTGATTTTTCTGATTTGTTTTGATGTGACAGGAACGCTTATGCAATCTCCCATCCACGAAATTTTTGATGAAGCCGAACACCGCTACCTCAAACCCGAAGAACTTCAATTAATCGGGCACTATGTTGGCTCAATCACAGACCGCATCCATGCTTATCGAGCCTTGCGAGATCGAGAGCTTGACTTAATTCAACAAGCTGCCGATCAGCTCCAATTCGATCTGCCAAATGCAGAACTCGCCGTGTTAGAGCGAGCAATTAAAAACGGAATGTTAATCTTACGCCACTGTGGAATGGCGATGCTGCTAAATGACCCGAACTTTGTGCAGTCCCGGCTGCTAGATTGGCTCAAAGACTCGATCGAACTGCATCAAGCACAAGGTGCAGATGCTGCTTTCTTTGAATTGATGAAACAGCAACTGCGTCTGTCACTGACTCCACAGCAGATGGCGCTTCTAAAACCGTTTCTCAATCAAGCCGAAGCGATCATGCCAGCGCAACCCGAAGAAATGCTCACCGTCGCAGGGATTTTCTAATCATGATTTCTGTTAGCGATTTATTGATTCGCGATCGTCTGCCCGCGAACTACTACGCCAGCGATATCTATGTGCGCGGCGATCTAGAAATGGGGTTGCTTGAAAGTCGGCGGGGAGATCGATTGCTCTCGCTGCCTGAAGCATTCATTCAGGGAATTTACTCTGGACTGAACAAAGAAACAGGTCAAGCTTCGCGATTGGTTTTATTTAACTGCGGTCGCTGGTGGGGGAGAAATTTCTTTAATCGCTTCCGGGATGAAATGAGCGATTATTATAGAGAGCCGCTAGCTGAAATGCCAATGGCAGACTTTTTGCAAGCTTTGAAGCAATGCTGGATTACTTACGGTTTAGGCAAACTGAGCTTAGATCAGACCTATCACGATCGCGGATTTCTCGTTGTGGAGACAACAAACTCGCCGTTTGCGCGAGTTGCGATCGAGCCTGAGCTGCCATCTTGTCATCTAGAAGCAGGAGTGTTTGCGGCAATCTTTAGTCAGCTTGCAGAGCGAGAGCTACACTGTGTGCAAACTCGCTGTGAATCTTTGGGAGCCGCAAGTAATTTGTTTGTGGTTGGGCTGAAAAAGCGGCTAGAGCAGGCTGAGAGTTTGGTGGAAAAACAGCTTGACCACGAATCTATTCTGCCTCGTTTATTGGTCTAGCATGGGATCGATTGAGAAGTGTCTACGCTATCAGACGCTAAGTTCAAGCCATTCAAGTACCGCATTCTAGGATTGGTGGGTCGGGGGCAGTTTGGGCGGGTCTATTGTGCGCTGCATCGCCAGACAGGTGAATTCGTCGCCCTTAAAGCACTGGATCGAACCCTTTCGACTCATCAATTCTTGCGAGAACTGCGGTTTCTCGTGGCGTTAGAGCATCCCAATATCGTCACTTGTCGAGCGATCGAGCATCTGCACGGAAGGCGGTATCTCGTTCTCGATTATTGCGAAGGCGGAACGCTGCGCCAATTCATGGAAAATCATCAGCAGTTGCATCCGGCGCTCAGCGTGAAATTAGTTTGCGATGTGCTGACGGGATTAGAGTATGCCCACGATCGGGGCGTGATTCACTGTGACATCAAGCCGGAAAACATTTTGCTGGGCTTAAGCCCAGAGGGATAGACAGCGCGGACTCTGATTTTGGCATCTCGCGGCTCAGCCAGGAAGTTACGCCGACTGCCGCAAATTTAACTGGGTCGCCTGCATTCATGGCTCCAGAGCGGTTTTATGGGCAATATTCGCATTCGACCGATTTGTATGCAGTTGGGATTTTGTTATTTGAGCTACTGACGGGGTATCGTCCGTTTTCGGGTCTGCACACAGAAATCATAGCGGCGCATCTCAATCAACCTGTGCGTATTCCAGCGCATATTCCAACATCGCTGCAAACGTGATTTCTACAGCGCTTGAGAAGTTCGCGAAGATTTCAGTCGGCGGCTCAAATGCGGGCTGCGCTGCAGTCTGCGGCTGCACAGACATTTCAAGTAGGTGCTCAAAATCGAACAACTCCGATCGCTCCGCTATTCTATCTGCCTGAGATTTTGCGGAACGAACGGTTGCCCGCTCAAGCTGGGCAGATTGGAGTCGTAGAGACGGCTACCCTTCCCCAGTACGATCGCTATGTTCGTCGATCCGCCTTAATTTTTCTCAGTCACGTCGAAACGCTGCAAGCTCGTTCGTATGCGATGGGATTCGTCGATCGCCGAAGTGGAAAAGCTTTACCCATTGCTACCCTTGCAGAGCCAATTCGGGAATTAACTGTGCGATCGCAAGGCTGTTTTGCGATGACAGAGCGATCTGTTTACCGGCTTTCTGAGCAAGCGCCGCAATTGATAACTCGACTGCATCACCCATCGCGAATCGCGATCGAGCCACAGGGGCGCTGGATGGTAGTTGCAACGTTGAGAGACCAGGAGAGTGCAAAGCTTTTGAGCTTTTGGACGCTGCCGCAGCCTTGCTGCAACCGAAGTTGAACATGAACGATCGCTGCTGTTAGTGCATCTCAAACCGTATCGGTTAATTCGGCTCACGATCGCAATTCGTCCTCAATTTGTTGCGGCTTTTCCTTGGGGAGTGGTTGTTTCCGACGAGGAGCAACTAATTGCAATGGATTACAACGGGCAGCAAATTGGACAATCAGAAATTCCACGAGGCATTTGCGCGATCGCGGCGCATGGAGAAACGGGACTCGCGATCGCAACATGGCATCAAGCAGAAAGCGCACTTTACAGCTTGAATCTTGAAGCGATGCGCTCCGCGAGCTTGTAAGCTAGATTTATTCTTCAAAGTTCGGTTAGGTATGGCTTTTGACTGGTTGACTTCCAGCCATTTCATTATGTTTGGATGGCTCGTCGGGTTCGCGATCGCGCATAGTGGGCTAGCATCACTGCGAATGGTGGCAGAAAAACGGATCGGGGCACGACTGTATCGGGTGATTTTTGCGCTGGTGAGTCTGAGTATTGCGGTACCCATGCTGATCTACTTTTTCAATCATCGCTATGACGGCTTACAGCTTTGGAATGTTCAGGGCGTTCCAGGCGTTTCTACAATCGTTTGGATTTTGTCAGCAATTTCGTTTTTGTTCCTCTATCCTGCGACGTTTAATCTGTTAGAAATCGCGGCGATTCAAAAACCGCAAGTGCATCTATATGAAACGGGCATTATTCGGATTACGCGACACCCGCAAATGGTCGGACAGATTATCTGGTGCGTTGCCCATACCTTGTGGGTGGGCAGCAGTTTTATGGTTGTCACTTCGATCGGGTTAATTCTGCATCACTTGTTTGGAGTGTGGAATGGCGATCGACGGTTGACGGCGCGATATGGTGAAGCGTTTGCAGCGGTGAAAGCGAGAACCTCGATCGTGCCGTTTGCCGCGATCGTCCAAGGTAAGCAGACGCTTGAACTCAAAGAGTTTTTGCGGGTTGCTTATGTCGGAGTGGGGGTATTCACTCTATTATTTTGGTGGCTTCACCCAATCGTAATTCGTGCATCTGGGAACGTAGGCTGGTAGCATGATCCCAAGCCTTAGTAAAAGCAAATAATAATTTTTGGAGAACTATGCAAGCAGGAATTAGCGAAGGGGCGTTTAACCAAGAAGTTCTTGAATCAGCGACCCCGGTTCTTGTGCATTTCTGGGCACCTTGGTGTGGGATCTGTCGCTTGATCGAGCCATCGCTGAATTTACTCTTGAAGCAGTATGGCGATCGACTCAAATTGGTCGGAATTAACGCAGATGAAAATTTGAAGCTGGCAAGTCGTTATCGAATTACCACACTGCCAACAGTATTGCTGTTTGAAGGGGGTCAGGTGCTGCATCGGTTAGATAGTTATCAGCGGCGTGAAGAGCTACGATCGATTCTCCAAGAACTTCTGGTTGCGCCTGTGAGATCTCGGTAAAGCCGCGATAAATCGCGGCTGTGCGAGGGCACTGGTACTAATCCAAAGGCGCTTCCAACTTGACTAGAATTCTGCAACCCGTGACGATCGTCTGCGCTTAGAAGCCAAATTAGATTTTTCCTTGAAATTCTAAAAAATTCGATCGCGTCTTCCAACTGATAGATGCGAACTTGTAGACCTATGCTCTTTGATAGATGGAAACGGCTCGACTGGGACGAGGCTCTCATTAGCGTGTAGATCGAGTAAGAATCATCCAATTGGGATCGACTCATCACACGTAAAGGAGAGAATCGCCGCTGCAAAGTGCAGAGTGCATGAGTTGAAACACCGCCCATGATGACTTTGAGTTTGCCTGTATGACCCATAACCTCATGCGGAATCTGTCCTTTGATCCTCAGCCATGTAATCTGTTACCCAATCCGACATCTTATACAGCGAGTGGAGTGCTGCAACTGGCAAGAGGCAGAATTCAGGGATGCGATGCGATCGCGGCTCAGCTACTCGGTTACTCAGTGGAAGCGTTACTTGGTCGCCGATTGTTTGATCAAGCTTGGCAGATTACGCATCTAGATGGATCACCCTTGCCGCTCGACACCGCGATCAACTGCAAGTATCACCGTGAGATCCGGCTAGGGTTAAATCGATCTGATGGCAAACGTCTCTGGCTGCATCTCGCCCTTACCCCCTTATTCCAAGCGACGACAACCGATACTGTCATTGCGACCCTTACTCCCATCGCTTCACCTCAACCCCTAACCGAGCAGCAACCGCAGTTTCAGCACCTAATTCAGCAGATCGCCGCTACAGTTCCCGGCATGCTGTATGTGTATGACCTGATTGAGCAGCGCAACGTTTATATCAATCGTCAAGTTGGTGAGATTTTAGGTTACACACCTGAACAGTTCGAGCAATTGGGCGATCGCGTACTTGCGCTACTGATTCATCCGGAGGATTCAGCGCGATTAATAGATCACTTAGGTCGGTTTCAAACGGCGATCGATTCCGAAGTGCTGGAATTTGAATATCGAATGCGCCGATCGGATGGCGAATGGTGCTGGCTGTTGTCAAAAGAGACCATCTTCAGCCGAACTGATGCAGGTACGCCCAGACAGATTCTCGGTGTGGCTCAAGAAATTACCGCTCTTAAGCAGCGAGAAACCGAACGCCAACAAGCAGAAGCAAGTTTACGCGAGAGTGAAGCGCGATTTCGTCTCATGACTGAACTCTTGCCCCAAATCTTCTGGACAACGACGATCGACGGCTCGTTTGATTACTTTAGCCCGCGCTGGGAGGAGTATGTCGGCATCGATTAAACTCTGACGATGGGATGGAATTGGAGCCCGGTCGTTCACCCAGAAGATTTGCAAACCACAGTCGATCGCTGGACAGAAGCCCTGCAAACTGGGCAGTTTTACGAATGTGAGCACCGACTGCGACGCTATGACGGTGAATATCGCTGGCATCTCAGTCGCGCCATGCCCCTGCGCGATCAGGCTGGGCAAATCATCCAATGGTACGGAACCGCGATCGACATTCACGACCTGAAACAAACGACAGCTGCGCTGCACCAAAGTAACGCAATTTTAAATACGATTAACGAATCGACTCCGACGCTGGTTTATGTTAAAGACCGAGCCGGACGAATGCTGGTGGTCAATCCGGCAGTTCTCGCTCTCATCGGCAAACCCGCAGAAAAAATTGTGGGTGAAACTGCGCTGGAATTTGTTGAGCCGATCGACGAAGCTGAGAAAATCATGGACAACGATCGCGTTGTGATGCGGACTGGAGAGCCACAGCAGTTTGAAGAAATTGTCGAAGTGGTTGGGGGGCGAAGAGTCTTTCTCTCAGTGAAAGCGCCTTACCGGGATGAGCGAGGCGAAATTATCGGCATTATTGGGGTTTCGAGCGATATCACCGATCGCAAGCAGGCGGAACTAAAGCGAGAACAGCTTTTAGCCCTTGAACGACAATACACGAACCAATTGCAAGGGTTGACCGCAGCCTCGATCGCGATTAATTCTGCGTTTTCGGTTGAACAAGTGCTGCAAACCATCACGGATCAAGCGGCAGCGATCGTCGGGGCGCATCAATCAGTAACGAGTTTGACGAGCGATCAAAACTGGTCACAGGCAATTACTGCCGTTTACCTTTCGGAAAAATACGCGCAGTGGCGGGACTATCACGCCCCATCTGATGGCGCTGGCATCTATAGCTGTGTGTGTCATCTTAACCAACCCATGCGAATGACTGAGGCTGAACTCGAAGCCCATCCCCATTGGAAAGGATTTGGTAAAGAGGCAGAGCATCATCCGCCGATGCGGGGTTGGCTGGCGGCTCCCTTGGTTGGGCACAACGGGCAAAATATTGGCTTGATTCAACTTTCGGACAAACTCGACGGAGAGTTTACCGAAGCCGACGAAGCAATTTTGGTGCAACTGGCGCAGCTCGCGTCGATCGCGGTTGAGAATGCTCGCCTCTACGAAGCCGAACAAAAAGCGAGATCGATCGCAGAAGCGTCTCGTGAAGAAGCGCAAGCGGCAAACCGAATCAAAGATGAATTTCTGGCGGTCTTATCTCACGAACTCCGCACTCCCCTGAATCCAATTCTGGGCTGGATTAAGCTGCTGCAAAATGGGCGTTTAGATGCGGAAAAATCTAACGCAGCGCTGGCAACGATCGAGCACAATGCTCGATTACAGTCGCAGCTGGTCGAAGACTTGCTCGACATTTCTCGTATCATGCGCGGCAAGCTCACCCTAAACAAAAGCAGCATCAACCTCAAGGCGATCATTGGCGCGGCGATCGAGACGGTGCGGTTAGCGGCGGAGGCAAAGTCAATCCAGCTTCACTCAATCCTTGACTCTAATCCACAGGGTGCGATCGGCGATGCGGTGCGGCTTCAGCAGGTAGTCTGGAACTTGCTCTCGAATGCGGTAAAGTTCACCCCAGGAGGCGGGCAGATTTGGGTGCAGTTAGCTCAGGTGGGTGATCACGCTCGCATTCAGGTCAGCGATAACGGCAAAGGCATTGATCCTAACTTTCTGCCGTATGTGTTTGACTATTTCCGCCAGGAAGATAGTTCGACCACCCGCAAGTTTGGCGGACTCGGCTTGGGACTCGCGATCGTGCGTCAAATTGTCGAGCTTCATGGAGGAACAGTTGCAGTAGACAGCAACGGAGAAGGGCGAGGAGCAACCTTTACCGTGAGATTACCGTTGCAGGTGAAGTTTGATTCTAATAATTAAGTGTTGTGCGCGATACTGCTGACGTGACTCTAGAGTTTTACAGCGAGATGAATCAAGACTCAATTGAGAAGAAACGAACGGGTAAGGACATAGGGCGCAGTGGGTTGTAATAGGTATACCCAACATTCTGTGAAGGGGGATTAGGCTTTAGAGCCGTATATTTCCCGAAATCGATCGTTGAATTTAGAAGAGTGCAAACAGATAGCATCGGTGAGGCTTATGCTAGAGGTGATCTTCAGCCTCTGATGTTTATGCCTACTCCCTGTCACATTGTAGTCGAAGGAAATCCAGCGATCGTTTATGCCAGTCGGAATGGTGCGCCGGAGAAGATGCTGCCGATTTTGGAATCGTTTCTAGATACGTTTTGGCAAGAGCGGGATGCGTTGGGTGAAACGCAGGATACACCCGAATGCCTGGTGGCTCAGGTGGTCGTGCGGTTTGGGTTTGAGATTTGCGAGGATGATTTCTCGAATCTCAAAGTGGGCTTGAAATACGATCCGAATGCGGCATATCTCTATTTCATCTCGACGGAGCGGCAGTTGAGCGTGTGGATACCGAGCGACGATTATCGATCGAACCCTACTTTGGGATTAAGAGGGTGTCATCAACTGAGAACCGTGTCGATCGGGTGACGAAAAGGTGTTAGGAGTTAAATAGCTCATGCGATCGCACGATTAAATTTTATGGCAACGATTTGGGAACTTGACTACTACTCACGTCCAATTTTGGACGAGCAAAATAAAAAGGTTTGGGAAGTGCTAATTTGCGAAAGCCCAACCGCTGTGGATGTTGAACCGGAGAAGCTGTTTCAGTTTTCCAAATACTGTCCGAGTACAGAAGTGAATTCCGGCTGGTTAAAAGATGCGATCGAGGCGGCAATTGCGAACGCGCCGAATCCCCCGGACAAAATTCGCTTTTTTCGGCAGGCGATGTCGAATATGATTACGACCGCCTGCAAGGGATTGGATGTGCCTGCTGTGCTAAGTCGCCGTACTTTTGCGCTAACGGCTTGGATGCAGGATCGCGCTCAAAACGTCTATCCAAAAGATCCGGGGTATCAGCCGTCGATTAATCCTTCGGTCGTGTTTCCGGTGCTACCGCCGCAAGTCCTGCCCGACGCATTACAGGGTCAGAAATGGACGTTTGCAACCTTGCCGCTAGAGGCGTTTGCGGATATGGGCGAATGGTCGATCGATTTTGGGGAAGCATTTCCCTTGAGTTTGACGCAGCTTGAACCGGATACGCCTGTGCCGGGGCTGATTATTTTCACGAAACGCGCGACCGCAATGGCGGCTTGGATGTCGGGATTAGAGATTGCTGCGGTTAAATATGATCCAGCGTTGCCGAATCGGTTGTTGTTGGAAACTGGGGTGAACGATCGCTGGTTTTTGACCACCTTGGATCAAAGAGCGGTTCCAGAAGCGCAGCAATTTGAAGCAGCAAAGGAGCGATCGAATCAAGTTCATTTTCTAGCAATTCAGGAAAGTCCCGATGTCGAGGCGTTTGCAGGATTTTGGCTGATGCAGGAGATTGGGTTTTAAGGTGACAATGCTCATTTCAAAAGTGTCTCTTTGATAAACATGATGGTGGAATAGAACTGAAAGTCAATGTTTTTCTTCTTGGAGAATCCGTGTCCTTCATCTTTTGCCATCAGATACCACACAGGAACACCGTTACCCCTCACGGTTTTAACGATCTGTTCTGCCTCGTTCAAGGGAACACGCGGATCGTTTTTACCGTGAATGACAAACAAGGGCCTTTTGATTTTTTGGGCATTGTTAAGCGGCGAAATTTTTAACAGAAACTCGCGCATTTTTGAATCGCGTTCATCTCCGTATTCAACGCGGCGCAAATCTCGACGGTAACTCTCAGTGCGCTCTAAGAAGCTAACGAAGTTTGAGATTCCTACAATGTCGATCGAAGCGCGAATGCGATCGCTGTAATTTGTTGAAACTGCCAGCGACATGTAGCCGCCATAGCTTCCACCTGTGACCAAAATTCGGTCTTTGTCCAAATTTGGTTGAGTTGCAATCCAATCGAGTAATGCACCAATATCTTTAACCGAATCTTCTCGCAAAGCACCATTATCAAGCTTCAAAAATGTTTTACCGTAGCCCGTAGAGCCGCGCACATTTGGAAAAAGAATTGCAACACCTAACTCATTTAGGTAATAGTTATTGCGTCCTAAAAAGCTCGGTCTAAATTGTGCTTCAGGCCCACCGTGGATATTGATAATCACAGGGCGCTTACCCTGAAATTTTGCAGGAGGACGATAGAGAAATGCCGAAATTGTCCGATCGTCAAAACTCTTCCACCGCACTAATTCAGGTTCAGAAAAGTTAGCGGTATTCAATCCGCCTGTTTCGCTTTCTGTCCAGCGATCGATCTGATTCGTCACCACATTGAGCGAATACGCATCCGCCGTCGATCGGGCTGAAACGAGCGTAAATCCTAAATCCTGACTGTTCCGGTGCCAGCTAATGCCGCTAACTTGTCCGATCGGTAATTTCGGTAAAGACTTCTCCTGATTCGTTGCCGTATCAATCAAATGCAGAACACTAATTCCATCTTCATTTGAGACATACGCCAGGGATTTACCATCTTCTGAGAGATCAAATTCTTCAACATCCCAAGGAATTTGACTGGTCAAATAAGTATGCTTCAAAGTGGCAAGATCAATATAGGCAAGTCGTTGAAATTCCGAGTCGCGATCGGTAACAACGTATAAACCTTTTCCATCTTTACTAAACACGCCGCCTTGATAAGAAACTTTCTCTTTTCCATCTTTTGGCGTAATCAGTTTCTTCTCACCGGAATTCGTGTCAAACATCCAAAGATAACTCTCGTTTACAGAAACGAACTCCATCACCAATAGCTGTCGATCGTCGGGCGACCAGCTCATGCCACCCCAACCGCCTCCTTCCACCTGAGCCAGTAAATGATCGCTCTTTGGGTTCGTCGGATCAATGCTGTAAAAATCGTTATCTTTTCCGGTGCGACGAGTCGAATTGTAAATCATGCGATCGCCTTTATTCGACCACACCCCGCCACTGTTACGCGATTTTCCATCGCTCAGCAGCGTTACATCGCCTGTCGCCAAATCATAGCGATACAGTTGATTAAATTCATTGCCACCAATGTCTTTACTAAAAACAAAGTAATCGCCTTTTGTCGGTTGATACGATGCCCGAAACACAGGTTCACTAAAGAAGGTCATCTGCTGTCTGCTGCCGAGCGGAAACGCGACGCGATGCACTTGAGCTACATCGCCGAACCGAGTTGTAATCAAAACCTCTCGACGCTGGGGATGCCAGCTTAATAAGCCCGCCGATCGAAATTGCGTGTAGCGATCGACCGTTTGCGCTAATGCTGTGGGAATCGGCGGAATGCTTTCGACGACAAGATTATCGCCCGGAGTGATGTCTGCTGCTTGTGCGACTGTCATAAGCCCTGAAAGAAGGAGAACCGCGAGAACTGTGGCAAGAAAACGGGTAAAAAATTTCATTGTCTAAGTGTAATCCGTTCGGACAGTCGTGCTTAACGCTTTAAATTTCTTGTTAATGATCGCGATCGTACGGTCAATTTGTCGAAATCGCGAGTTGCGGGCTCAATCTTTAATAAGTCCTCTTGCTGCACTTGCGATCGACGTTCCAACAATTGGATCTCATAGATCTCACGCTCGAATTGTGCTTGTCCCTGCTTAAAGAAGTCCTGAGCATTCGTCGGGGTTAAATCGCGGGTGAGGCGTTGACGATCAACAATCGGTAAGCTCGGAAGCGACTGAGCAAACGCCGGAAAACTTGCCATCAACACAACACCAGGAACAATCAGGAACATAGGTCTAAACATTGCGACCTCAGCAAGTACAATCAGCAAGTACAAATTGATGCTTTTAATCTATCGAATCTTCGTGGCCTTGCACTTCATCAGGTAGGCATAACAATGCTGGAAGATGCGATCGTACCCTAATCGAATGTCCTTCCGTCGGGTGAGTCAAACACAGCTCATAGCTGTGCAACAAATACCCACAATCACTCGGAATCGAAGTCTGATTGATCGGAATTCCACCCGTCCCATAAAGCGGATCGCCCCAGAGTGGGTGTCCTGCTGCTGCTAAATGAATTCTGATTTGATGCGGTCTACCTGTTGGAATCGTCACCTCTAGCAGAGTTGTATTTGAACAACGATCGCGCCTCAGCACAACACAATGACTCATGGCTTCTTTTCCGGTTTCTGTCGCTGCGTACAAATAGCCCAACTGAGGATAAGCCACTTTGCCAATCTGAGCCGTTACTGTGAAGCGATCGAGTTCTGGAATACCTGTTGCTAGAGCACGATAGCGTTTTTGCAGTGTGCGATCGCGCAAATCCTTCGAGAGTTGCGATCGAGCCTTCTCCGTTTTCGCAAGTACCATCACTCCTGATGTCCCTCGCCCTAACCGATGAATGGGAACTGGAGGAATCACATACTGCCGTCTTAGCCATCCCCACACCGTATTCTCAAGAAAGCGTCCTCCCGGTAATACAGGCAATCCAGAAGGCTTATCAATGATCAATAAATCATTGTCCTCGTAGAGTGTAATCACATTAAATGGAACATCCGGTTCAGCCCAGGGTGATCGCTGATAAGCAAGTTGTTGTCCTGAGTCAAGCAATGTCTCTGGATCAGTAACCGGAACATCATTAATCGAAATCGCTCCAGATTGAATGCGATCGCGCCATTCCTGCTGAGTTGAATGCGTATAGCGCTGAGTGTAATACTCGAGCAACGTTATTCCTGACTGGCTGACTCGATCTGTATAAATCCAGCCTTGATTCAAATGGATCATTCTGGCTGTTCAACAAACACCGTCACCGCTGCAACCGCAACATACATATCGTCGTTTTTATCGTTGAACTCTGCGATCGCTCGTCCCTGCACAATCATGCCTCCCGATTCGAGCTTGAGCGTTTTACGCCCAAACGGTAGAACTTGTAACACCTCGTCTTCTCGCACCTGCTCAGGATGAGGAACCGCCACTTGCACTTCGATCACCATCTCGCTCGGATGCTCCAATTTAGCAACTTCCCAAATTCCGGGTAAGGCATTGTGCGCGATCGCATTTCTCACGGCTCTTGCTGCCGCAACGGTCGGATCTTGTCCATGCTGATCCACACCCATTCCCATCTCGATCACAAACCGTTTTAGCGCCATTTCACTCTCGAAACACAGCCTCTTGATCGTATCAATCGATCGCATTCAACGATTCACTAAGTTATCAACGTATGGAACATTTGGGGACTACTTAAATACCCAAATGAAGCGAACGTTTTTGATTGAACTCACGCTAAATTAAAGGGTGAAGTATCAGATTGACGATTGCTTGCTACAAAAAAAGATTCTCCAAGTTCAGCTTGATTTCGATGACTTAACCACTGTTCCTGCTGCGTATATTGAAGTCGGATCAGGAATTCCATTGCTAATGCTACATGGATTTATGGGGAATGCGTCCTGCTGGGTGCCACTCAGCGATCGCCTAAAATCCAATTTTCGCTGCATCAGTTTAGACTTATTGGGATTTGGAGAATCGGCACGCCCGACAATTCGCTACGACATTGCTAAAGAAGTCGCCTTTTTGCGGCAAGTCGTCGAAGCCCTGCATTTAAACTCGTTTTATTTGATGGGCCATTCCTTTGGCGGGTGGGTCTCTGCGGCTTATGCACTGAAGTATCCGGACTCGCTCAAAGGATTGATTCTTGCGGCTCCCGCCGGAATTCGCGACGACAGTTTTGTGGGACGATACGATCACCTCCGCCCGATCTTGTGGCAGACTCCGGTGATCGACTGGGCACTAGGCTTAATTAAACCGATCGCACCCCTGATCGCCCAAGAAAAAACGATCGCCCAGATCGCCTGGATACGCCGCGAACTGAATACTCAACCCGCCGCCCGATCGTTTCTCGTCGATCGGATGCGTCCTGAAGACGCGATCGACACGGTGGAAAAAGAGATCGATCGCTTAACCGTTCCGACCCTGGTAATTACAGGCGACCAAGACGAAACAATCCCGCTCTGGCATAGTCAGACCTACGCCAATCAAATCCCCAGCGCCCAGTTGGTGATTCTGCCCAATGCTGACCACAGCCTACCGCAGAAATTTGCCCCTGAACTCGCTGCACAGCTATCCGCCTGGTGTCTGTCCCTGACGTAACCGTTTATCCCGATACGATTGTGGGCAAGATAAATACAGTACCGTCGCATTTCCTGTATTCTGGTGCAGAATATTGCGATCACGCTTTATCAGTTGACGTGAAAAATCGAACTCATTCACACAACAAATTTAATAAGGTGTGTTTCCTTCTGAATTGCATTATCTCTTCAAGGTAGCAGGCATGGCAAAGTCGATCGATCCGGAGTGCTCTAACCAGCCCGCAGCAACCGATCCCAGCCCTGCATCCGCGCTGATTCAAGAATCTGAGTGGTTGCTGCAAACCGTTGTGGAAAATCTCAGCGACGGAGTTGTGATCACCGATTTGCAAGATCAGGTACTCTACGTCAACTCACGTCTTGCCAAACTGGTGGGATGTTCCGCCGCAGAAATGGTGGGTAAACCTGCCCATGACTTTTTTCATGAAATTGAAGGATGGCGCGATTTTCAGGACGCTGCCGAACCACAACCGTTCTATGGCTGGAAAGAAGGACAGTTACGCCGCAAAGATGGTCGCAAGTTCTGGGCAGAAGTAAACGTCACCCAACTCGAAGATGCAGCCGGATCAGCGACCGCAACCCTGATTACCGTCAAAGACATCACTGAGCGCAAATGGCTTGAAGAATACCTGCGCCTGTTGGAGTCGGTGGTGGTGAACGCAAATGAAATCGTGATGATTTCGCAGACTGAAGAAGTGGTCGCTGACCCACTCAGCTTAAGAATTATCTATGTCAATGATGCCTTCTCACGCACCACAGGCTATTCCTCTGGCGAAGCGATCGGGAAATCAGCGCTGGTGCTGCTGGGCGAAAAAACCTCAATGGCAGAAGTGAATCGCATCCGTACAGCCTTAAGAAGCTATCAACCTGTACGGGCTGAAGTCGTTCTCTACCGCAAGAACGGCACTCATTTTTGGGTCGATGTCAACATGGTGCCGATTCGCAATGAGCAAGGACAGGTGACCCACTTTGTTTCGGTCATGCGGGAAGTCACCGAACGCAAAATTGTCGAAGAACAACTGCGCCGCAATGCGTTTCACGACTCGCTGACCGGCTTGCCGAATCGGTTGCTGTTTATGGAGCGTTTAACCCAAACGGTTGAGCGTGCTCATGAAGATGAGTCTTATCAGTTTGCGCTGCTGTTTTTGGATCTCGATCGCTTCAAGGTGATCAACGACAGTCTCGGACATATGCTGGGGGATCAGTTGCTAGTTGCGATCGCTCGCCGGCTCGAAGGCTGCCTCAAACAGGAAGATATGGTCGCAAGGCTCGGCGGCGACGAATTCACGATTTTGCTAGAGAACATTCAGCAAGATAGCGATGCGGAAAAGATTGCAGAACGAGTTCAACAAGCCCTTTCAGCGCCGTTTAATCTGAGTGGGCATGAGGTGTTTACTTCTGCGAGTATTGGGATTACGCTCTCTTCAACTGAGTTCGATCGTCCAGAAGATTTGCTCAGGGGTGCAGATATTGCCATGTATCGCGCCAAAGCACAGGGGAAAGCGTGTCATGAAGTGTTTGACACTGATATGCACACGCATGTCGTCGCGCTGATGCAGCTTGAGAATGACTTACGCAAAGCGGTCGAGCGGCAGGAATTTGAGTTGTATTATCAGCCGATTATCGAGCTTGCCAATGGGCGAATTACGGGGTTTGAGGCGCTAGTGCGGTGGCAGCACCCGGAGCAGGGCACGATTTCTCCGGCAAAATTTGTGCCGATCGCCGAAGAAACTGGACTGGTGATTCCGCTGGGACAGTGGGTACTGCGCGAAGCTTGCCGGCAACTGAAGCAATGGCAAGACCAATTTGCATCAGAGCCACCGCTGAGCGTTAGCGTTAACCTTTCGAGCCGACAGTTTTCACAGCCCTATTTGATCGACCAAGTGCGGAAAATTTTGGCTGAAACAGGAGTCGATGCTCGCTGCTTAAAGCTCGAAATTACCGAAAGCGCGATCATGGAAAACACCAAATTTGCTATGGATATGCTGCTGCAACTCAAAGCAATGGGCATTCAGCTATCGGTGGATGACTTTGGCACCGGATATTCTTCACTGGGATATCTCTACCGCTTCCCAATGGATGTGCTGAAAATCGATCAGTCTTTTATCAGTCGGGTCGATGTGGATGGAGAGAAGCTCGAACTGGTTCGCACCATTATTACCCTCGCTTGGAATTTGGGCATGGATGTGGTTGCGGAAGGGGTAGAAACCATGAAGCAACTGACACAGCTAAAAGCGCTGAAGTGTGAGTATGCTCAAGGGTTTCTGTTTTCGGAGCCAGTGCCTCAGAGGGATGCAGAAAAACTGATTGTGCAGTCCCAACCCTTTTTGCACCTGAGCCAGACTTTGCCTACCAGCAGTCGATTAGCTGAAGATGCTTAGCGCGATCTTTTCGGCGCATTTATCAAAGTTCGCTAAAGATATCGAGTTGTTGGGTGGGATCTTTCACGGGTTCATTCGGTTTCGCTTTGCTTTTTCGCAGACCGATCGCGATTTTGCTGTGTTTTTCGATTTGTGCCATGACTTGCCGCGCTCGATCGATCACCGAACTGGGTAAGCCTGCGAGCCGTCCGGCTTCGATGCCATAAGAGCGATCGGCTCCTCCGGGCTGGACTTTGTGCAGAAAGATGATCTGCTCTGGCATTTCACGTACCGTAACTTGATAGTTTGCCACGTTGGGCAGGATCGAGGCGAGTTCGTTGAGTTCGTGGTAGTGCGTGGCAAAAATGGTGCGGGCGCGGATTTCGGCGGCGAGATGTTCGGCGACTGCCCAGGCGATCGACAATCCATCAAAGGTGGCTGTCCCGCGTCCGATTTCGTCGAGCAGAACGAGCGAGCGATCCGTTGCGTGATTGAGAATGTTTGCGGTTTCGTTCATTTCCACCATAAACGTGGATTGTCCGGTCGCGAGATCATCGACTGCACCGACGCGGGTAAAGATGCGATCGCAAATTCCTAAACGGGCGGATTCTGCCGGGACGAAGCTTCCGGTCTGAGCTAACAGTTGAATTAAGCCGATTTGCCGGAGGTAACAGCTTTTACCGCTGGCATTGGGGCCTGTCAGGACGATTAGATCGGGTGCAGGGGTTCCGAGTTCTGCCGAGTTGGGGACAAAGAAGCCCGCAGGAATCGACTGTTCAACGACGGGATGGCGACCTTCGACGATCGAAATCTCCCGCCCCGGTGAGAGTTTGGGACGACAGTAGTTTTTGAATACAGCTAGTTCAGCGAGTCCCGTAAGGGCATCGACTGCCGCGACTGCGTGAGCGACTTTGCGAATCAGTTCTGCGTGTTCTCCGACTTGCGATCGCAGTCCGACAAAAATCTCGTATTCCAGTTCGCTGATTTCTCGCCGCGCATTCATGATGCGGTTTTCGCGCAGCTTCAGTTCGTCGGTGGTAAAGCGTTCTTCGTTGGTTAAGGTTTGCTTGCGCTCGTAGCCTTCCGGGGGGTGTCCGGCTTTGGCGCGAGAGATACTGATGTAGTAGCCAAAGGCTTTGTTGTAGCCGACTTTGAGCGTTTGAATGCCGGTACGATCGCGTTCGTTTTTCTCTAGTTCTGCCAGCCACTTTTCGTCTTCTGCGGCTTGCGATCGCATTTCGTCGAGTTGAGCCACCCTGTCTGATCGAATCAGTCCGCCCTCTTTGACGGCGATCGGGGGACGTTCGACAAAATGCGTGAGCAGCGTTTGTCCCAACTGTTCTAGAACAGGCGGAACGGTTTGCAAAGCGCGGAGATGCGGAGAGTTTGCACGCGCTACCAAACGCGCCAATTCTGGCAGTTTATTCAGCGATTCTCCGATATGTACTAAATCGCGGGGGGTTGCAGTTCCCGATCCGGCTCGACCTGCTAAACGCTCTAGATCGTAGATTTGGTGCAGCATTTGCTTGAGATCTTCGCGCAGAACCCCATCTTTTACCAGTTCCTCGATCGTGTCTTGGCGCGTTTCAATCTCAGCAATATCAAGCAGGGGCTGTAATAACCAGCGTCGGAGGGCGCGGCTACCCATTGGGGTTTCAGTGCGATCGACTGCCCATAACAATGATCCGTGAAACGTGCCATCTCGAACAGTTTGAGTGATTTCTAGGTTACGTCGAGTTTGCGGATCAAGCGTGAGATATTCGGTAATTGTGTAGGTGCAAATGTGCTGGAGGGGAACTTGGGTCGCTTCCGGAATTTTTGATTTTGTGGTGTCGAGAACATTGCGTTCTGAAGTTGATTCGATGTATTCCAGCAATCCACCCGTCGCCCGAACCGCTAACGGCAAATGTTCACAGCCCATCCCTTCAAGCGATCTCACCTTGAAGCGTTCTAGCAATCGCTGTCGGGCTTCGGCTTGAGAAAACGGAGTCTGCGATCGTAGTGTGTAGCAAAATTGCGTGGGTAGAGATGCAGGAATGTGAGGCGATCGTTCTCCGGGTCGCAGCAGTCCGCCTAAATCGGGTACATTCGTCGGAATTAGCACTTCCGCAGGCTGTAACCGCATCAATTCACTGCTGAGCTGATCAAATCCAGTTGATTGCGTGGTTAAAAATTCTCCTGTTGAAATGTCTGCGTATGATAATCCCCAATGATTTCCAGCAATCACAATTGCTGCCAAAAAATTATTGCGCTTCGCGTTCAACATTCCTTCTTCGAGAATGGTTCCCGGAGTAATCACTCGCGTGATTTCACGACGAACTAATCCTTGGGCTTCAGACGGATCTTCAACCTGATCACAAACCGCGATCGCATAGCCTTTTTCGACTAACAGGGCAGAATAGCGATCGAGCGCGTGATGCGGAATACCGGACAATGGAACCCGCCCGACTTCTTTGCCGCCATCTTTTGAAGTCAGAACAATCTCTAATTCACGGGAAACAATCAGCGCATCTTGAAAGAACGTTTCATAAAAATCCCCCACTCGATACACCAAAATCGCATGAGGATATTGATCTTTGAGATCTGCATAGTGCCGCATCATCGGCGTGAGATGCTCACGCTTAACGGCACGATGATCAGCGTATCGAACCGAATGCTTGATTAAGCGATCGGGCACCCCTTGAGTTGGATCAGGTTGAGTCGGAGAAACAGACATGAAATAGTACGATTTTACTAAATTTAGCTTACCTTAACTCCTCATCTTACCGTGACCCATTTGGGGACAACTGAATCAAAGCAGGCTCGATTGAGCAACGATCGCTTTAATCAATCCATCCAAAGTGAATTCTTCTGCTTCGATTTCCACGCGTCCAAGCAGAGCGCGACAGGTTTTTGAAGTTTGAGGGCCGATCGACGCAAACTTAACAATCTTGAGCGATTCAACCCAGTGATCCCCGATCGTCTGTTGCAACAGTTCACAGAAATGTTTCACCGTTTTGGAACTGGCGAACGTGACCAGGTTGGCTGCTTGATCTTGAATCACAGCGATCGACTTGGCATCGGGAATTCTTGGGCAAGTCGATTGATAAGCGGCAACTTCAGTGATGATCGCACCACGATCGCTAAATGCTCTCACCAGCACATCGCGTCCACCTGTTTCGACTCTGGGGAAGAGAATTTTTTTCCCATCGATCGACTCTGGGAAATTCACCACCATTGCATCCGCAATATACTCAGGCGGAATAAAATCGGGCTGCAATCCCCGCTGTCTTAGGCGCTGCGCCGTTTTTTCTCCCACAACCGCAATCTTAATCGCTGCTAGACCACGCAAATCTTTGAGCTGAGACGCTAACCGCTCGAAAAAGTAATCCACGGCATTGGTAGAAGTCAAAATCAGCCAGTCAAAATCACTCAGGCTTGTAATCGCTTGATCTAATTGATCCCAACTCGACGGCGGCACAATTTCGATCGTCGGCATCTCGATCACCTTTGCACCATAATTTTGCAGCGAGTACGAAAACTGACTCGACTGCCCTGCTGCACGAGTGACGACAATGGTTTTTCCAAATAAAGGCAAATTCATAAGAACGATCGTAGCCTAACAACTTCCCCAATCACAATCACACAAGGCGACAATCGTTGCGGATTGACCTCTTCTAGAATCTCCGAGAGTGTACTGCTCCAGATCTCCTGCTGTGGATGACCCGCCCAGCGAATAATCGCGATCGGGGTCTGTTCTGATTTTCCCTGATGACGTAGCTGTTCGACAATCAGAGGCAGATGTTTTCCTCCCATCAGAATGACAAGTGTATCGAGTTGGGCAAGATTCTGCCAGTTGAGCCGTTCTGGTTCGTGGGCAGTGATCACCGTAAATCCACGACTTAGGACGGGATCGGTAAGCGGAATGTTGGCAAACAATGGAGCCGCTAATGCTGAAGAAATTCCCGGAACGACTTCGTAAGCGCAATTTGCAGATTTGAGTGCCTGAATTTCTGAGGTGGTTCGCCCGAAAATGAACGGATCACCGCTTTTGAGTCGGACGACTTGCTTACCTTGCTGACATTGTTCAACGAGGAGTTGATCGATCTCTTCCTGTTTCATGCTCGGTTGTCCGCCCCGTTTGCCCACATTGAGCTTGAGACAAGTTTCTGGAGCAAGTTCTAGAAATTGCGAATCGATTAGCGCATCGTAAACGAGGACTTCTGCTTGAGTAAGCAGTTGATAAGCTCGCATGGTTAAATTGCCGATGTCGCCAGGACCTGATCCAACAAGGAAGACTTTACCTGACATAAAATAGCGTTCCTGCAATCATTTCCGAATAAAAGCGATCGGATCTTCTGCCACCCACCCTAATTTGGAGTTCGATCGCACTTCAAAATGCAAATGAGGTTGCGAGGTCGTTGGGGTTCCAGTTTGTCCAACGGTTCCGATCGTCGTACCGCGCTTGATCTTTTGCCCCACTTTGACGTTAATTCTTGCCAATTGAGCATAGCGCGTTTGATAGCCCTGCTGGTGATTGATCACAACCAGGTTTCCATATGCGCCTTGATTACCCGCAAACGCAACGGTACCCTCGCCGATCGCTTGAGCCGGAGTTCCCAGACTTGCCAGTAAATCAATCCCACTGTGAAACACAGGTTTCGTCGCTCCATTCGGCAAGTACCAGCCAAAACCGAGCGCGATCGGGGCTGATCCCGACAAAGGTGAACCCGATAAAACGCTGGAAACTCCCACCAAGGTTGGTGCGGTTGCTTCATTCGGCGACCAGTTCACACCCGGAACAAATACCACTTTTGGCGATCGCTGACAGCCATTTACCTCATACAGCACATCTGGACGCACTCGATACCGCGCTGCCAAATCCTTTAGGCTCTGTCCAGAGGGCACTTCTACGCGAATTCCGTTGTAGGGAGGAATCATCAGTTGTTGTCCCACCGTGGCTTTTGCCGATCGTACACTCGGATTCAATCCCATAAGGGTTGCGGGGATTAGATTGTAGCGGGATGCGATCGACTCTAAGCTTTCTCCAGATTTAACGGTATGCCGCGCCATACGAGATAGAGCCGGAGCCGGACAGCCCGCCTCAGCCGACTGAGCCAGCGGCATCATTCCAAAACTCAACATTCCAGCAAGGAGCCACCCACGGTACTGCATAGCTTGATCAATATAGTGCTGCCGATTGTTGGACGAGTCTAGCACTGGGTTGTTTCACATTGGGCTAAACTGCTTGTCTTTTCAGAAATGGAATTAGGGCTTCGCACACTTTTTCGTGCCAGTCTTCTTGCGGGTAATGTCCCACTTCATCAAGCTCAGCAAGTTCGGCTTTGAGCGATCGTGCCGGAGCGATCGACAACCAAGGATCACGCATTCCCCAGCCGATCAGGAGTGGATTTTTCCAAGTCGCCAAGCCTGCCTCAATTTCTGCGGTCGCTTGCTTAAGCTGTAAGTTTTGAAGAATCGCCAGCAGCGATCGACCCACATCCGAAGTCTTTAACCACGGACGACGATACACATCGAGATCCGCATCTTCGATCCGGTAGCCACCACCGCCTTCTAAGGTGCGATCAACCAGAAGCGGATCTTGCGTCATCATATCGCCCACCAATGGAATGCCCATTTGCTGTAGCTTCCAAGGAAGTTTTGCGCCCTCAGCGATCGGACAGTTAAAAATCGCCAATCGTTCAACTTGCTCAGGATGTCTAAGTGCGTATTGAATTCCGACCGAGCCGAGAAAGCCTTGCGCGACGATCGACACCTTTTCAAATCCAAACTGAGCAATTAGAGCTTCGAGTGCTGCGATAAACGCATCGGGCGTATAAGCAAAGTCGCGGCGATCCGGCATACTCGAATACCCACAGCCGATCCAATCGGGTGCGATCGCTCTAAATCCTTGTTCTGCTAGAACGGGTAAAACATTGCGCCAGCTGTAACCCTGAGAAACTAAGCCATGCAGCAAAATGACCGGAGTGCGAGCGCTGTCATTCGTCGGTTCTGCCTCACGGTAAAACCAATTCAGCGATCCGACCTCAATTCGCTTGCCTGACTCCATACGGGTTCCTCCTGCGCTTTCCTGTGAGCTTACCGCGTTTCGGAACGCTAATCTATTGTCAGGAACTTATGACAAAGTAATATTTTGTAGTCTTAGATACAGAATTTATCTGTTATATTAGTCATATAGACAAAAAGGAGAACAGAGTATGTCGATTCAAGATCAAGCACGGGCATTAATGGTGCGTCATCGTCAAATGGCGCGGAACCGCGAACAGTCCATGTTGACTCGTCAAGCAAATGAAATTGGAATGCCTTCAGAATCCGCGCAAGTGGTTCACAACAAAACAACGAACCTCGAAGGCTACGATCGCAGCAACGTCGGCTTAAGCTGAGCAGAAATTTTGGAATTAAAGTTAAACAGGCGTTCTTCAAATGAAGAGCGCCTTTTAATGTTGGGTTGAGTCTTAGTGGGGCGAATCAATTCGCTCCCTCCAAAAACGAAATAAATGTGTCAAAGTTAAAATATGTAGCTATTGTGAAGTGTCACGGTGGCAGCTTTTCTTCGTCACCAGATTCAACTTAAAAAGAGCTCAGGGTTTTTACTCAATCTGTTGTTTAGTTGCTGAAGTTTCTGTTATGAATAGTGCCTTCCTAACCCGCCTTCATAGTCCTGAGCGCCCTGTCATTGTATTTGATGGCGCAATGGGAACAAATATCCAGTCACAGAATTTAACGGCTGAAGACTTTGGAGGGGCAGAGTACGAGGGCTGTAATGAGTATTTAGTGCAAACAAAACCAGAAGCGATCGCCAAAGTTCACTGTGATTTTCTAGCAGCAGGCGCAGACGTAATTGAAACCGATACGTTCGGTACCAGTCCGTTTGTGTTAGCAGAATATGGATTGCAGGATCAAGCGTATGATTTGAGCAAAAAAGCCGCAGAACTGGCGAAACACTGTGCAGCAGAGTTTTCAACTCCGGAGAAACCTAGATTTGTTGCGGGTTCAATGGGCCCTGGAACAAAGCTGCCAACATTGGGACACATTACATACGACGAACTCAAAGAAGCCTTTACGATTCAGGCAGAAGGCTTGTTTGACGGTGGCGTGGATTTATTCATCATCGAAACTTGTCAGGATGTACTGCAAATTAAAGCAGCATTAAACGCAGTAGAAGCGGTGTTTGCCAAAAAAGGAGAGCGTCGTCCTTTGATGGTTTCGGTCACGATGGAAGTTCAGGGCACGATGCTCGTCGGAACCGATATTAGCGGTGTGTTAGCGATTTTAGAGCCGTATCCGATCGATATTCTCGGTTTGAACTGTGCGACCGGGCCCGATCGCATGGCAGAACACATTAAATATCTAACTGAAAATGCGCCATTTGTTGTCTCCTGTATCCCCAACGCAGGCTTACCCGAAAATATCGGCGGTCATGCTCACTACAAATTAACGCCTATTGAACTTCAAATGGCGCTGCATAAATTCATTGAAGATTGGGGCGTTCAAGTGATCGGTGGCTGTTGTGGCACTCGTCCAGACCACATCAAAGCATTGGCAGAAGCAGCCGCGACGATGACACCGAAGGAACGTAAAGTTCGAGTCAGTGAACGCGCTTGGATGAATGGTCAGGTCTTTGAATCTAAAACACCCAGACCAACGCTCGGATACACACCTTCAGCAGCATCAATTTACACAGCACAACCCTATGAGCAAGATAATTCTTTCTTGATCGTCGGTGAAAGATTGAACGCTAGCGGCTCAAAGAAAGTCCGCGAATTGTTGAATGTGGATGATTGGGATGGATTAATTGCGATCGCAAAATCCCAAGTCAAAGAAGGCGCTCACGTTCTCGATGTCAACGTCGATTATGTCGGACGCGATGGCGAACGTGACATGAAAGAATTGGTGTCGCGCTTAGTTACAAATGTCACGATCCCCCTGATGCTTGACTCGACCGAATGGCAAAAGATGGAGGCAGGGCTGAAAGTCGCGGGCGGTAAGTGCATTCTCAACTCGACCAACTACGAAGACGGTGATGAGCGATTCTTCAAAGTGTTAGAGCTTGCCAAGGAATATGGCGCAGGTGTCGTGATTGGAACGATCGACGAAGAAGGCATGGCGAGAACGGCGGAGAAGAAATTCCAGATTGCTCAACGGGCTTATCGGGATGCGCTAGAGTTCGGCATTCCGCCGCATGAAATCTTTTTCGATACCTTAGCGTTGCCGATTTCAACGGGGATCGAAGAAGACCGTGAGAATGCCAAAGCGACGATCGAGTCGATTCGGATGATCCGCGAGAATTTGCCGGGTGTGCATTTCATGGTAGGTGTCTCGAATATCTCATTCGGGTTGAGTCCAGCCGCTCGGATTACACTGAATTCTGTGTTTCTGCACGAAGCCACGATCGCAGGAATGGACGGCGCGATCGTCTCGGCAGCAAAAATTTTGCCGATCGCGAAAATTGACCGCGAACATCAAGAAGTTTGTCGGGATTTGATTTACGATCGTCGCCGCTTTGAAGGAGATATCTGCGTTTACGATCCGCTGACGAAGCTGACCGAACTGTTTGAAGGCGTGAGCGCGAAAGATGCGCGATCGAATAATACTTTGGCAGATTTACCGATCGAAGAACGCCTGAAGCAGCACATTATTGATGGTGAACGCATTGGATTAGAAGATGCGTTGAAGATTGCATTAGAAACCTATGCACCGTTGCACATCATTAACACCTTCTTGCTTGATGGTATGAAAGTCGTCGGTGAGTTGTTCGGTTCTGGTCAAATGCAATTACCGTTCGTATTGCAGTCTGCGGAAACGATGAAGTCTGCTGTAGCATTTCTCGAACCATTCATGGAAAAAACCGAGAGCAATGACAGTGGTAAAGGTAAGTTCTTGATTGCAACGGTTAAAGGTGATGTTCACGATATCGGTAAGAATCTCGTTGACATTATCTTGACTAACAACGGTTACAAAGTGATTAACTTAGGTATTAAACAGCCTGTTGACGCAATTATTGATGCTTACGTTCAGCATCAACCCGATTGTATTGCGATGAGTGGTTTGCTGGTGAAATCTACCGCATTCATGAAGGAAAATCTGGAAATTTTCAACGAAAAAGGGATCAATGTTCCGGTGATTTTGGGGGGTGCGGCACTGACTCCAAAATTTGTCTATGAGGACTGCCAGAATGTTTACAAAGGTCAAGTGATCTACGGTCGAGATGCGTTCGCAGATTTGACCTTTATGGATCGATTGATGCCTGCGAAGAAAGAAGGGTTCTGGAGTGAGACCGAAGGCTTTCAAGGAGATTACGCTCAGTTTAATCAGAAAGGTCGTAAAGCGATCGAACAAGCCGAAAGCGAATTGAACGGTGAACCAAAGCAGAAATCGGACGAACCGGAAGCGATCGATTTAGTGCGATCGGAGGCGGTCGCGATCGACGTTCCGCGCCCAAAGCCGCCCTTCTGGGGAACGAAGGTTCTCAATCCTGAAAATCTTCCGATCGATGAACTCTTCTGGCATTTGGATCTGCAAGCGCTAGTGGTGGGGCAGTGGCAATTCCGCAAGCCAAAAGACCAATCGCGTGAAGAATACGATGCGTTTCTGGCTGAGAAAGTTTATCCGGTACTCGATCGTTGGAAGCAGCGCATCTGCACCGAAAATCTTTTGCATCCTCAATTGATCTACGGCTATTTCCCTTGCGTTGCCGAAGGCAATTCCGTTCACGTTTACGATCCGGTTGTAATTGAGAAAGGCTTAACGCCTGAAGCTGCAACTCCGCTCGTCACCTGGACGTTTCCGCGCCAGAAGTCACTCCGCCGTTTATGCATTGCTGACTTCTTCCGCCCGATCGCCGAAAATCAGTTCGATGTTCTGCCGATGCAAGCCGTCACAATGGGACATATTGCCACCGAAGTGGCACAAGAACTTTTCAAAGCAAACAACTACACCGAGTATCTCTACTTCCACGGTATGGCGGTACAGATGGCGGAAGCGCTGGCAGAGTGGGCACACGCTCGAATTCGTCGCGAGTTGGGCTACGGTGATTCCGAACCCGATAACATTCGTGATATGTTAGCGCAGCGTTATCAAGGGTCGCGCTATAGCTTCGGCTACCCGGCTTGCCCGAATGTGTCTGATCAGTTCAAGCAGTTAGAGCTATTGGACACAGAGCGGATCGGAATGTCGATGGATGAAAGTGAGCAGCTTTATCCAGAACAATCGACGACGGCATTTATGGTCTATCACCCGACTGCGAAATACTTCAGCGCGTAGGAAGCGATCGATTTTAGGATTGGCGAGGTGCGATCGTCGCATTTCGCCTCCGAAATCTGACGATCGAAGCCTATAGACAATCTACTTACCCTATCTACTGAGTAAAAATTTACTCGTTTCAAAGAAGCTAAACTATCCTGTTAAAAGTAGATTTTAGGCAGGTAGCTACGAAATGAAGGCTGATAGTTACAAAATCTCAAAAGTCTTTAGCAGTGGTGGCGAAATTCACTACGTCCTGCCCCACTTCCAGCGTCAGTACAGTTGGGACAAGTCAAACTGGCAGACCCTGCTGGATGATGCGATAGCAATTTACGAAGAGTATAGCCCTAGCAAAGAGCCTGAACATTTTCTAGGCTCTCTCGTTGTCATTAATGATGGAACTAAAAATGGCTTTATTACAGCTTTCACCTTAGTTAATGGACAGCAAAGATTAACGACAATTTCTCTTCTGCTATGCGCTTTTCGAGATTTAATTGACTCAGCTGAATCAAGAATGATCAATCGAATTCAAAAGCTTCTAGTAAACTCAGATGCAGAAGGTGAAGCTTATTTCAAACTATTGCCAACGAACAAGTATGGCGATCGTCAA
The DNA here is from genome assembly GCF_039962495.1 of Leptolyngbya sp. AS-A5. NCBI lineage: Bacteria > Bacillati > Cyanobacteriota > Cyanophyceae > Leptolyngbyales > Leptolyngbyaceae > Leptolyngbya > Leptolyngbya sp. AS-A5. The sequence goes on from NZ_JAMPLL010000002.1 coordinate 416,031, forward strand.
GCATATATCTCACTAATTCAAAGAGAAGCCCTCAGCGAAACCGAGTCAAAAATTCTGCTTGCATATCAATATCTATATAAAGAGCTAGACAAACTCTTTAAAGGTGCAGTAGTTGAGCCAGAGAAGTTTCTTTTGGTACTTTCTAATTGCTTTCAAGTTGTTTTCATTGAACTCAATAAAGATGAAAGCCCCTACAAAATATTTGAGAGTTTAAATGCAAAGGGAAAGCCCCTTTCTCAAGCAGATTTAGTGCGAAACTATGTCGCGATGAGGTTGCCTACAGCAAAGCAGGAGAAAGTATTTACGGAGCATTGGGAGAAGATTGAGAATCTGTTGCAGGAAAGTAGAACTGTTGGTAAATCCCGGATTGGTGAATTGACTGCTTTCCTCAGGCATTATCTTGCAACTCAATCGCGAGGATTGTGCAGTGAGGCACATACCTATGCTAGATTCCGAGATCGCTGTGAAATTCTTCACAGCGATGCAGAATTCATTCATGAAATTTCTCTATTGCGCCGCTTTGCTGAGCATTACAACAAACTTTTGCGACCGGAATACGAGAAGAGTTTGGAGATTCGCAGTGCGTTGTCTCGTTTGAATATATTAGAAATTCAAACTGCTTATCCTTTTCTACTCATGGTTTATGACGAGTATGAGCAGGGTATTTTAACGCTTGAACAATTTAAGCAAATCCTAGCGATTCTAGAGAACTACATGGTCCGGCGGTATGTCTGCCGGGAGCAAACAAATGACCTTAACAAAGTGTTTCCGTCTCTTTGGCGAGATATTCAAGATGAAGTGAATGCTGGAGACATCACATTTGTCGATGCGTTGAAAAAGATTTTGGTTTCTAAGAACTATCCAGCCAATCATCGAGTTCAGCAATCGATTCGCTCGATCAATATCTACGACGATCGTAGCCGCGAAAAGATTTGCTTAATTCTAGAGTCTATTAATCGGCATCTTTCAAAAGATGCAGAGGGATTCACAGTTCTAGACGGTAAAGCCACGATCGAACATTTGATGCCACAGACTCTACGAGAAGAATGGAAATTATCGCTAGGAGAAAATTTTGAGCGTGTTTACCAAGACTATCTAAATACTTTAGGCAATTTGACGTTAGTTACACAAGGATGGAACTCTGCACTATCAAATTCACCATTCTCACACAAGAAACAAATACTTGAAAAACATGAATTGCGGCTCAATAAAGACTATTTTTCTAGAGAAATTGATCAATGGAATGAGCAAACAATCCTCGATCGCGCAGAGTTCTTGTCAGAAAACATTCTTGAAGTGTGGTCAGCGCTGGGAGAACCAACCTCAATAGAAAAAGTTGTACACGGAAAACCAGTAGCAATTACAATCCTGGGAAATCGAATTGAGATTCCTAATAAAACTTGGAGGCAAGTTCGTATTCTAACAGTGGAGTGGATTCTGCAAAAACGACCACAGGACTTTTACAAGGTCAGGGACGCGATCGGTATTTTTGATGACAGCATTGAAGGCAAAAACTATCCGAGAGACTGGTATCGTCTCTCGAATGGTGTTTGGATGTATCACTCTAGCTCTGCTAAACAACACATCGTTTACTGTAGGCGAATCTTAGCAACAATTGGTATTTCTGAGCCTGATTGGAGTATCGATGAAGAAGAGGTTCCAACGTTGGTATCTTGATGCACAAGTTTGCGATCGCGCCTCGCTTGCTATCTTATAAGCAGCACATTGCAGGAAATTATTATGCAATCTACTGAAGTTGCACGCTACACACCTGAAGAGTACCTAGCTCTAGAAGAGACAGCCGAATTTAAAAGTGAATATCATGATGGAGAAATCATCCCAATGACGGGCGGATCACTGAATCACAACGAAGTTATCACAAATTTGTGCGCCTTAAAGCCTCTGTTGCGCCGTCAAGGATGTCGTTTCTTCCCTAGTGATGTTCGATTGTGGCTTCCGCAGTATCGTAAGTTCGTTTACCCAGATGTAATGGTGATTGAGGGTGAACCTGTTCTCTACCAAAATCGAGTTGATACCGTGGTCAATCCTAAAGTGATTATCGAAGTTCTGTCGAAATCAACACAGGACTATGACATGAATGACAAATTTAGATATTACCGATCGATTCCCGAACTTCAAGAATATATTTTGGTAAGCCAGTATTTTGCAGATGTGCAGCAATACACAAAAACAGATCAAGACTTTTGGATTTATCGCAGCTATGAATCGATCGAAAAAACTTTTAAATTTGGCACGATCGACGCTGAAATTACATTATCTAAAATCTATGAAGGCATCTCTTTTGATGCAGTTTAAAAACCAAAAGACGATCGCACATTCTAATGTCGGTAAGGCGTTAAAAGTATCCGAGTAGTGCGATCGTCGAAAAATTGTTTCTTATCAATCTAAATCTAATCTCGATGTTCTTGAGACTCGCAGCCTTGCATCAAACAGCGTTCTAGCAATGCAACGCGGTAATAATACGAATAGCGTCGCGGATTTAGAATTAACGGGCAAGCGATGTGAAAAATTGGCTGATTAAGATATTGCCAAAGCGGGAATCGAAGTTTTAACATGAGCAGCCATGATGAAAGTACCAAGTGAAGGGCGACACTGAGGAAGTTAAAACTTCGCCCCCTGAGTCGTCTACTGGTTCTAGAATGACAAACTTGCCCCCTAACTTTCCTGGTAAGGATTGCGGATTCTGCTTGAGCGCTTCACTCCCAAAGATCAGTAATTTTAATGAGAGAATCAGCGTGTAATAGGGACAGCAAAGATTTTCCTAGATACTCGTATTGCTCAGGGGTGTTGTAAAGCTGAGCAGAAATGCGAACTAACTGATGCGGGGCTTGGGGAAACGGTACGATCGGCACTTCGATCTCAAATTTCTCGAATAGCGCATCCTGGAGTTCAACATAAGAGCCATCGGGGAGCGGAATCGTTGACAGTGAGCCGACCATTTCTTCAGGACAAGGTGGCGCGACATCCAGCAGTTCACAAAGTCGAGTTCGAGCCGCGATCGTGGTCGATCGATTTCTCGCTCTCAGTTCTGCCCAGCCGCCCGGAAGCAGCGAACCCATAAACTCGATCGCGCCCTTAACAGATAAATAAGCCGTTGGATCATCGGTTCCCATCCAATCAAACTCAAGCTGAAACCGAGAACGATCGCGCCTCGGAGAATTCGCGCCATGACTGATCGTGAGCGGTCGAATCTCAGCTTGTCTCTCCTTTTTCACGTACAGAAAAGCTGCCCCTTTCGGCGCACACATCCACTTATGACAAGTCGAAGCGTAATACGTTGCGCCCAGTTCGGTTAGATTCAAATCCACCATGCCAGGAGCATGAGCACCATCGATGAGCGTATCGATTCCACGATCGGACAAAGCCCGAACTATCTGTGCGATCGGAAAAACCATCCCCGTTTGGCTCACCACATGATCAATTAAAGCGAGTCGCGTTCGATCGCTCACTTTAGAAAGCACTGCTTCAGTCACTTGCTCCGGGGACTCGATCGGATAGGGAACCTCTGCCACAACAACCGATGCCCCTGATCTCGCCGCCACAAAATCGAGCGCATTTCGACAGGCGTTGTATTCCTGGCTCGTGGTGAGAAGTTCATCGCTTGGAGAGAAGGTGAGCGATCGCAACACCGCATTCACGCCCGTTGTCGCATTCGGCACAAATACCAATTCCTCAACCTCTGCCCCAACAAACGCCGCTAGTGCTTCTCGCGCTTGATCCAATAGCCCTTCAAATTCGCGACCTAAGAATCGGAGCGGCTGCCGTTCTAGCCTTGCGCGAAATTCTTGCTGCACTTCTAGAACCGCGATCGGACAGGCTCCGAACGATCCGTGATTCAAAAATGTGCAGGTCGGATCAAGTGACCAAAACTGCAAAAACTGATTCTTCATTTAAACTCCCCAGACAGGATTCGAACCTGTGACCAATCGATTAACAGTCGATCGCTCTACCGCTGAGCTACTGAGGATTGCGCTCTCTTGCGAAAACAATAATAACAACAAAGCAGCGATCTTTGCAAGATATTTCTCAAAATTGCTAAATCATCAATCAGACAGCGGAGTATGGTCAAATGAAAAAACCGCGATCGAGGCAAGCTTCATGGTATCAGAACCCCCCACCCTTCACCGTTTACTCAGACTCTCCAGCGCGATCGACCGATTCAACGAAGTGATCGGACGCTTGACGCTTTGGCTCGTTTTGCTGATGGTTGCGCTCGGCGTGTGGAACGTCATTGGACGGTATGTGGGCAAAGCGATCGGGCAAAATCTCACCTCGAACTCTTTAATTGAGGGTCAGTGGTATGTGTTTGATTTGGTCTTTCTGCTCGGAGCCGCCTACACGCTAAAGCACGATGAGCACGTTCGGGTGGATGTGTTCTACAGCCGTTGGAGCCGCAAAACGAAAGCACTGGCTGATTTTTTAGGGACGCTGTTCTTTTTGATTCCGTTTTGTGGGCTGGTGATTTATTTTTCCTGGGGGACGATCGTGGAATCGTGGATCACGCGCGAAGGTTCTCCTGATCCGGGTGGCTTAGCACGCTATCCCATTAAAACGATGATTATTGTCAGCTTTACGCTGTTAATCGTGCAGGGCATTTCGGAACTAATCAAGAACTGGGCAATTTATCGCGGACATCTACAGGAGCGCGAGTAATGGACTTCTGGAATCAATACGAGATTGTTTTCGATTCGGAGTGGTTGGGGCCGCTGATGTTTGTTGGGGCGCTGGTGCTGCTGTCGTTTGGCTATCCGGTGGCGTTCGCGCTGGGGGGAGTTGCGATCGTCTTTGCCATTACCGGGATTGTATTAGGCGTATTTGATCCGGTGTTTCTCACGGCAATGCCTCAACGGATCTTTGGCACGATGTCAAACTATACGCTGTTGGCGATTCCCTATTTTATCTTCATGGGATCGATGTTAGAGCGATCGGGCATTGCAGAACGATTGCTCGAAACCGTTGGAATTTTGCTCGGAAAGTTACGGGGCGGTTTAGCCTTAGCGGTGGTGTTAGTCGGCGCATTGTTGGCGGCAACCACCGGAGTCGTCGCGGCAACGGTTGTGGCAATGGGACTGATATCGCTGCCGATTATGCTGCGGTATGGCTACAACAAAGAATTAGCAACCGGAGTAATTGCAGCATCGGGAACGCTGGGGCAAATTATTCCGCCGAGTGTGGTGCTGGTGGTGTTGGGCGATCAGTTGGGGGTGTCGGTCGGGGATTTGTTCGTCGGGTCGGTGATTCCTGGATTGATGATGGCGGGAGCGTTTGCGCTGCACGTCTTGATTGTGGCTTGGATTCGTCCCGATGTTGCGCCTGCCTTGCCCGAAGCAGTGCGGAAAGACTTTGGCGGAAAAGGGTTTTTGCAGCGGGTGTTTAGCGCGATCGTGCCTCCTCTGGTTTTAATCCTGCTTGTTTTAGGCAGTATTTTCTTCGGATATGCCACCCCGACCGAAGCGGGGGCAGTCGGAAGTTTAGGCGCGATCGTGCTGGCAGCGTTAAACCGCCAATTGAGTTGGGAATCGCTCAAAGGCGTGTGCGATGTGACGCTGCGAAATACCAGCATGGTTGTGTTTATTTTGTTTGGTTCAACTGCGTTTAGTTTGGTATTTCGGGGATTGGATGGCGATCGCTTTGTGTTTGATGCGCTGACAAACTTACCGGGCGAAGAAGTAGGATTTCTAGCGGTCAGCATGCTTGTGGTGTTTCTGCTAGGATTTTTTATTGATTTCTTTGAGATTTGTTTTATCGTTGTACCGCTATTTGTTCCGGTGGCGCGGGAGTTAAATCTGGATCTCGTTTGGTATGGGGTAGTGTTGGGCGCAAATCTGCAAACTTCCTTTCTCACTCCACCGTTTGGATTTGCACTGTTTTATCTTCGGAGTGTTGCGCCCGAAGGCGTAACCACTACCAACATTTATAAAGGCGTGGTTCCGTTTATTTTGCTGCAATTGTTGGTATTGGTGTTGATCATTGTATTTCCGGGAATTGTGGGATTCTTGCCGTCGATTGCAAAAACATAAATTCGGTGAAACACTGTCCATAGAATCGGTTTTACCAGTAAGCTGAACAGTGCTGCTTACTCAGGGCTATGCAAGTTCAGATTCAGACCTTCACAGTTCATAAACGGTTCGCGCTTAAAATTAGTCGCGGCACAACGGCTCAAACCACTAATGTCTGGATCAAAATTGAGCAGGATGGAATCGAAGGGTGGGGCGAAGCATCCCCGTTTTCGATCGGCGAACAACCGCAAACAACCGAAATCATTGCCCGTTCTTTGCAAGCGATCGCGCCTCTCTTCAAAGCGATTCATCCGCTCGAACGTCAGCGAATTGATCAGCTTTTGGCTCAATCAAAACTGCCTTCTGCGGCTCGTGCTGCGATCGATCTTGCTTTACACGATTGGTTAGGAAAGTCAGCCAATCTACCCCTGTGGAAACTGTGGGGCTTGGAGCGCGACCGGATTGTGCCAACTTCGGTGACGATCGGAATTAACACGCCTGAAGGTGCAAAACAACGAGTTAAAGACTGGCTTGGTCAAGGAACGGTCGAATCTCCCTGGCACGATATTCAAGCGCTGAAAGTCAAGCTCGGCAGCCCTGAAGGAATTGCAGCAGACCAAGCTATGTTTGAAGCGGTGCGAGAAGCGGCTCCAAACATTAATCAGATTAGTGTCGATGCGAATGGGGGCTGGACAGTTGAAACAGCGCTGAAGATGGCGCATTGGTTAAACGATCGCAATGTCACTTACATCGAGCAACCTTTAGCGAAAGGACAAGAAGCTGAATTACCTAAACTATTCAATCTTTCACCGTTGCCGATTTTTGTTGATGAGAGTTGTTTTGATAGTCGATCGATTCCAGCGTTGAGCGATCGGGTTCACGGTATCAATATTAAGCTGATGAAATCAGGCGGTTTGAGCGAAGCGCTCCGAATGATTTATGTCGCTAAAGCACACAATCTCCAAGTGATGTTTGGCTGTTATTCAGATAGTTCATTGTTGAATAGCGCGATCGCACAGTTATCTCCTTTAGCAGATTATCTAGACCTCGATAGTCATTTGAATTTGATTGATGATCCATTTGTCGGTGCAAGCTTTCAAAACGGGCGCGTCATTCCAAGTGATCGTTCAGGGTTAGGAGTTGTCCTCAGAGGAGAGAGATGATGCTGAGATCGAACGATCGGGTTGCAGTGCTTTTACACAAGGGCATTCAGGGCACACAGGGAAAAACAGGACTCACTTTTACTCGCTATCGTTCTGATGCAGTAGTTGCAATCATTGATCAAGACTGTGCAGGACAATCTTTTCGAGCATTAACCTCGATCGCGTGTGATGCCCCGATTGTAAGTTCGATAGTTGAAGCACTTAAGTATCAGCCAACTGTGCTGTTAATTGGAATTGCACCATCGGGCGGGGTGTTACCGGATGCTTGGTTAACAGAGATTGAGCAAGCGGTTGATGCGGGACTGTCGATCGTGAATGGACTTCATACAAAACTCACGCCCAGACTAAAAGATCGCTTACAGTCTGGACAATGGAGCTGGGATATTCGCCAAGAGCCGATCGGACTAAAAGTTGGAAGTGGTGCAGCGCGATCGCTCCCCTGCTTGAGAGTGCTAACCGTGGGAACTGATATGAGCATCGGTAAGATGTCTACCAGTTTGGAACTCGATCGCGTGGCTCAAAAACGGAGGATACGATCGAAGTTTCTCGGTACGGGTCAAGCAGGCATGATGATTTCCGGCGATGGCATTCCTTTAGATGCGATTCGAGTAGACTTTGCTTCTGGAGCCGTTGAACAGTTAGTCATGCGCTCTGCGGACTTTGATCTGCTCCACATTGAAGGACAAGGTTCAATCTTTAATCCCGCTTCGACTGCAACTTTACCCTTGATTCGAGGTTCCCAGCCTACGCATTTAATTCTGGTACACAGAGCCGGACAAACACACATCCGCAACTTTCCTCACGTCCCGATTCCACCCCTGAAAACTGCGGTTCAGGTTTATGAGTCATTTGCAGCGGCGGGTGGAGCGTTTGCACCGTGTAAAGTTGCGGCGATCGCGCTCAATACCGCTCATCTGGATCAAGAAGCAGCAGAACGAGCGATCGCACAAACTCAGACAGAAACAAACTTACCTTGTACCGATCCCGTTCGATTTGGAGCAGATCTGCTTTTAGATGCAATTCTGAATACTGAACCCGCAATCTAAGTGCAAAGCTCCATCCACATCACTTCCCAAACTAGCTGCGGTTGCACATAAGCCAGCAATTGTTCTTTTGCTTTCTCAAGCAATTGAATTGATCGAGAACTACGGCTCTGTGCCCAATACACCTGCTGCAAATAATCAATTAGCCAAAGCTGCGTTTCACCATCGATCGTTTTTGCGATCGTTCTTGCCACGGTTAAAGCTTGCCTCAACGACTTCGGAGGATTGACCACGGATTGAATCAGTTCTGGTGGAAGCGATTCGAGCGTCTGTTGATGAGCGATCGCCGCTCCCGGACTGCCTTGTGCTAAGGCTAACAATTGCGGTTTCGATAAAATCTCTGCGTGTCCCACTTGTTTCAGGACTTGCGCCATTGAATCAGTATCGAGTCGCGCAAACGGAATGCGTTGACAGCGAGACACAATCGTCGGCAAAACCGAATCTACACTGGTTGCTAATAAAATAATCGTTGCTCTTCCCGGTTCTTCGAGCGTTTTTAGTAACGCATTTGCGGCGGCTTCCGGCATCGTTTCTGCTTGTTCGATCACGATCGCCGATCGTCGAGCTTCTAGCGGCGGACGACTGAGAAACTGACTCACTTCCCGAATTTGCTCTAATCGAATCATCGGCGGCGTTTTGCGCTTGACTCCAGCCGCTTCAGCCTCGATCGCGCTCAGTCGTTTTCCTTGATGCAAGTAAGTCGGCCCAACCCAAAGTAAATCGGGATGATTGCGACTGAGAATCCGAGCGCGTGAAGACGACAACAGCGATTCGAGAAAGCATTCAGCCGCAAGGCGCTTTCCGATGCCCGCAGTTCCAGTGAAGAGATAAGCGGGCGCGAGACGATCGACTGCGATCGCTCGTTCTAACAGTTCAACGGCTTGAGACTGACCGATCAGGGTTGCAAAAGCAGACATGAGCTAGCGCAATGGTGAATGCTTAGTGTAATTCAATTAGAAGCACGTTGCACATGGTTTAGCTTTGCTGACCACAACTGCAATTTTTCGCCGATCTTGTTCAGCAATAATTAGCTTTTCTGCGCCGAGATCAAAGAAGAGACTGGTAAGGCCTGGGATCGGAAGCGTGTACGGTTCCTGAGTGATTGTCCAACTCTCCTTTTGCAGTGCGGTTTTTACAATGCCGTGAAAGCGGTCTTTTGCAAACATTACGATACGATCGCAATTCTGAGAAACTCATTTCCATCTCAATTTTAACTTGATGGCTTTTTGCCCATGATTTCTCGCTTAAATTCAGCTTGGCAAAACTTAATAAAGAGTCAATCCACTTTGAAGAACCGCCTTTTGGTAGGATTGATAACTGAGATTGCCCATCAAAACGGCGACAAATCAGCAGTTGGAGGACTTATTACGTGGAAAACACGCTTGGTTTAGAAATCATTGAAGTCGTAGAACAGGCGGCGATCGCCTCGGCTCGTCTGATGGGAAAAGGCGACAAGAATGAAGCCGATCGCGTGGCAGTCGAAGCGATGCGCGAACGTATGAATAAAATTTATATGCGCGGTCGGATCGTAATCGGAGAAGGAGAACGCGACGACGCACCGATGCTCTACATCGGCGAAGAAGTCGGAATTTGCTCTCAGCCAGATGCTGCAAATTACTGTAACGTCGATGAATTGATCGAAATCGATATCGCCGTTGACCCCTGCGAGGGAACTAACCTCTGTGCCTACGGTCAGCCCGGATCGATGGCAGTATTGGCAATTTCGGAAAAAGGAGGTCTGTTTGCGGCTCCTGACTTCTACATGAAGAAGCTGGCTGCTCCTCCGGCTGCAAAAGGAAAAGTAGACATCACCAAATCGGCAACCGAAAACCTGAAGATTTTATCCGAATGTCTTGATCGCTCGATCGATGAACTCGTGGTCGTCGTGATGAAGCGCGAACGCCACAACGACTTGATCAAAGAAATCCGGGAAGCCGGCGCACGAGTGCAACTGATCAGCGATGGCGATGTCGGTGCAGCGATTAACTGCGGTTTTGCTGGAACCAATATTCACGCGCTAATGGGTATTGGTGCGGCTCCTGAAGGCGTAATTTCGGCGGCAGCACTCCGCTGTTTGGGCGCACACTTCCAAGGGCAACTGATCTACGACCCGGAAGTTGTCAAAACCGGACTAATCGGAGAAAGCAAAGAAGCGAACATTGCTCGACTCAAAGAAATGGGCATCAATGACCCGGATAAAGTGTATTCTGCCGAAGAACTGGCATCCGGTGAAACGGTGCTGTTCGCGGGAACGGGCATCACTCCGGGTAACATTATGAACGGAGTGCGCTTCTTCAAAGGTGGCGCAAGAACTCAAACGCTGGTCATTTCCAGCCAATCGAAGACGGCTCGATTTGTGGACACGATCCATATGTTTGATCAACCGAAGATCGTTCAATTGCACTAATTGAGTGTGGGGAGTCGGGGTAGGGAGTGGAGAGTCGAGCGATAATAGTAGAAGCATCTGACTCCCCACTCCCACTTTCCCACTCCCCATCTCTTCTCCTTCACCCTGATCGACTTATTAGAGCGTCTTTTAATATGAACATTGCTGTTGTTGGGCTGACTCACAAAACTGCACCGGTCGAAGTTCGTGAGAAGTTGAGCATTCCGGAACCTGTGTGCGATAAAGCGATCGCACAACTCTGTAGCTACCCGCATATTGAAGAAGTCGCAGTCTTGAGTACCTGCAATCGGCTGGAACTCTATCTGGTGACTTCTGACACTGAACAAGGAATTCGCGAAGTTAATCAGTTTTTATCAGAACACAGTAAGTTACCGAGTGCGCGTCTGCGTCCCTATTTATTTACCTTGCTGCATCAGGATGCGGTGATGCACTTGATGCGAGTGTCGGCAGGGTTAGATAGTTTGGTGTTGGGAGAAGGTCAGATTCTCGCCCAGGTGAAACAATGTCATAAGCTTGGACAACAGCATCGCGGTATCGGACGCATTCTCAATCAATTGTTTAAACAAGGCATTAGCGCTGGAAAACGGGTGCGGACGGAGACGAGCATCGGAACGGGTGCCGTGTCGATCAGTTCGGCGGCGGTAGAACTGGCGCAGATGAAGGTCGATCAGCTTGCGGATCAGCGCGTGACGATCATTGGTGCCGGGAAGATGTCGCGGTTGCTCGTGCAGCACTTGTTGTCAAAAGGTGCAACCAACATTGTAATTTTGAATCGATCGATGGATCGAGCGCGAGAATTAGCGAATCTGTTCCCGGACGCTCATCTAAGACTATTGCCGATTCACGACATGATGGACGCGATCGCGCAGTCGGACATTGTATTTACGAGTACGTCTTCGACGGAGCCGATTCTCGATCGTGCCAGTCTTGAAGCCGTTCTCGATCCGAATCAGCCTTTGATGGTGATTGATATCGCTGTGCCCCGGAACGTTGCAGCCGATGTGAACGAATTACCGACGGTTCGAGCCTTTAACGTGGATGACCTCAAGGCGGTAGTTGCCCAAAACCAGGAAAGTCGGCGGCAGATGGCGATGGAAGCGGAAGCGTTGCTAGAGGAAGAGGTCGAAACCTTTGAAGCTTGGTGGCGATCGCTTGAAACCGTATCGACGATTAGCTGTCTGCGCGACAAAGTAGAAGCAATTCGGGCGCAGGAACTGGAGAAGGCGCTATCGAGACTGGGGACGGAGTTTGGCGATCGACATCGCGAGGTGATTGAAGCGCTGACCAAAGGAATTGTGAATAAGATTCTGCATGATCCGATGGTGCAATTGAGAGCGCAGCAGGATATTGAAGCGCGGCGGCAGGCGATGGAAACGCTGGAGGTATTGTTTAACTTGGATCGGCAACAAGCAGGCATTTAATCGAGACGATCGTCGGAGTTCAATCGGCTATCACAATCCTAACTATTACGATCCTAAATCGTGTTCCGACGATCGATTTCTTCTTGCTTAAATAGTTCTAGCGTACTAAAATCACCAGCGAAATCACTTTTTTGGTAGAGGAGTGATTTTCGGCAGTACACTAAGCTCTGTTTAAGGGACAAGGATATAGAGTAATGGATTCAGTCGCACGTCTCACTCCGGAGATTCAACAGCGCGTACAAGAACTCAAACGTCTGTTACAGAAAGCAAGTTACGAATATTACGTGCTGGACGCGCCGACGATCGACGATGCGGTTTACGATCAGCTTTATCGCGAACTTCAAACCCTTGAGACACAGTACCCAGAATTAATTTCACCGGACAGTCCGACTCAGCGTGTGGGTGAACGTCCTGCCAGTCAATTTACTTCGGTCAAGCACAATATCTCACTCTATAGTTTAGAGAACGCTTTCGGAAATGCAGACTTAGCCAGCTGGGAACAGCGATGGCGCAAAGTTGCGCCAGAGGTCAGCGAGTTTGATTATATTTGTGAACTGAAAATCGATGGAAATGCGATCGCGCTCACTTACGAAAAGGGTGTTCTAGTGCGGGGCGCAACTCGCGGTGATGGCGTTACAGGCGAGGAAATTACCCAAAATGTGAAAGCCATCCGATCGATTCCCCTTCGCCTCAATCTAGAAAATCCACCTGAGATTGTAGAAGTCCGGGGTGAAGCGTTTCTCTCGCTTGATACCTTTGAGCAAATTAACCGCGATCGCGAAAAAGCCGGAGAATCTCTGTTTGCAAATCCCCGAAATGCAACGGCGGGAACGTTACGCCAGCTAGATTCTCGCATTGTGGCTCAGCGTCAACTTGATTTTTTTGCCTACACGCTGCATTTTCCTGGTGAATTAAAAACGCAGGCAGAAGCATTAGAAACCCTCAAACAAATGGGATTTCGCGTGAATCCAGAGCGATCGCTCTGTGCCAACTTACAGGAAGTGCATGAGTATTGCGATCGCTGGGCAATCGATCGCACCAAACTACGTTACATGACTGATGGCGTTGTGATTAAGATTAACTCCCTCGCGCTACAAGAAAGATTAGGATTTACGCAAAAATTTCCACGCTGGGCGATCGCGCTCAAGTACCCTGCTGAAGAAGCTCCAACGATTTTAGAAAACATCAGCGTCAATGTGGGACGCACCGGAGCGATTACACCTGTTGCAGAACTTCGTCCGGTACAGTTAGCTGGAACGACTGTATCACGGGCGACTTTGCATAATCGCGATCGAATTGCCGAACTCGATTGCCGAATTGGTGATACTGTTATCATTCGCAAAGCAGGTGAAATCATTCCTGAAGTGCTGCGCGTTCTTACAGAGTTACGACCCCCTAAAGCGCAACCGTATCAAATGCCCTCGCATTGCCCAGAGTGTGGCGAACCTGTGGTTAAACCTGAAGATGAAGCGGTAACTCGATGTATTAACGCTTCCTGTCCAGCAATTTTACGCGGAGCGATCACGCATTGGGTCAGTCGTGATGCTTTAGATATTAACGGTGTCGGTGAGAAACTGGTTGCACAATTGGTTGATAGTAATGTTGTTCATTCAGTTGCAGATTTATATGGTTTGACGATCGAAAAACTGCTCACCCTGGAGCGCATGGGCAAAAAGTCGGCTGAGAAAATTGTCGCAGCGATCCAGCACTCAAAATCTCAACCTTGGTCGCGGGTTCTCTACGGCTTGGGCATTCGGCATATCGGCAGCGTCAACGCTCAAACACTCACCGGAACCTTTCCGAAAGTTGAGCTACTCGCGCAAGCCACACCAGAACAGATTGAAGCCGTACCTGGATTTGGATCTGAAATTGCTCAATCGGTGTACCAGTGGTTTCAGAATCATGGAAATCAGGAATTGATCGATCGCTTACGTCAAGCGGGCGTTCAACTCGAAGGCGAAGCGGCTCCGGTGGTGCAAGACACAGCGATCGCAGGCAAAGTCTTCGCGATCACTGGAACATTACCGACGCTCAAACGCGATCAGGCAAAGGCGCTGATTCAGCAAGCAGGCGGTAAAGTTAGCGATTCTGTCAGTAAGAAAACAGATTATGTCGTGGCGGGTGAAGAAGCAGGCTCAAAGCTCGAAAAAGCTCAGGCATTAGGAATCACAATTCTCTCGGAAGCGGAGTTAGTGGCGCTGATTCAAGCTTAGTGATTCGTTATGATAGCGGTATCCAAATCGGTCGATCGATGCGTTATGAACAAGGTAGGTGTAGCTTACGTTCTCTGGCTGGGCGGTTTATTCGGCTTATCTGGGCTACATCGTTTGTACAATGGTGAGAAAAAAACGGGCTTGCTCTGGTTGGGAACCTTTGGACTGTTTGGCTTTGGGCAATTGTTGGATCTGATTTTGATTCCAAAAATGGTTCAGGTACATAACGAGCGATTAAGTGAAAAATACAAGCCCCTGTTAGAGCAAAACCCGGGCACGTATCCGTGTGCCAAAGGCAATGCGCTAACCGTTGGGCAAATCACGCTCCGACCCTCAAAATTTACAGGGGTCAAATCCCCGAAACTGATTGATTCAACGCCGCCGATTTCTCAACAACAGGCCACGATCGCGCTTCTCAAGGCGGCAGAAGCAAGAGGCGGAACGCTTTCAGTGACCCAAGGAGTAATGGCAACGGGGCTGGGTTTCAAGCAAGTTGAAACGCTGCTATCAGAGATGCTGAAGAGTGGATATGTCGAGATCGGCAACGACCCAGAAACGGGGACTGTGCTGTACGAATTTCGAGAGCTTTAGAGGGATTTTCAGCCTCCGCTTTTTATCTTATGAGTCTCCATAGATTCAATCAGGATAATTAATAGCTATTTTTACCTAACAAAATTCCAAATTTGACAGCAATCCGGGCGAAAATTGCCTTAAGATTATCGTAACAATTAAGTTTGTGAACATAGAACTTGCTGAGATAACCAGGAGAACTTGATATGGCGCTTGTCCCGATGCGGCTATTGCTGGATCACGCGGCTGAAAACGGTTACGGCATCCCTGCATTTAACGTCAACAACATGGAGCAAATCCAGTCGATCATGCTGGCTGCCCACGAAACCAATAGCCCAGTCATTCTGCAAGCTTCCCGTGGCGCTCGAAACTATGCAGGCGAAAATTTCCTTCGCCACTTGATCTTGGCAGCGGCGGAAACCTATCCTCATATTCCGATCGCGATGCACCAAGACCACGGTAACGAGCCTGCAACCTGCTATTCAGCAATGAAGAACGGCTTCACCAGCGTCATGATGGACGGTTCACTCGAAGCGGATGCGAAAACTCCCGCCAGCTACGAGTACAACGTCGCAGTCACCGCAGAAGTTGTGAAAGTGGCTCACGCGATCGGAGCTTCGGTCGAAGGTGAACTGGGCTGTCTTGGATCGCTCGAAACCGGAAAAGGCGAAGCAGAAGACGGTCACGGATTTGAAGGTGAATTGGATCACTCGATGCTGCTCACCGATCCCGATGAAGCGGTTGATTTCGTTGAGCGGACTCAAGTGGATGCGTTGGCAGTTGCGATCGGAACCAGCCACGGTGCATACAAGTTCACCCGCAAACCGACCGGAGAAATCCTCGCAATCAGCCGCATCGAAGAAATCCACCGCCGCTTGCCGAACACCCACTTGGTGATGCACGGTTCTTCTTCGGTTCCTGAAGACCTGATCGCAATCATCAACCAATACGGCGGTACGATTCCTGAAACCTACGGTGTTCCGGTTGAAGAAATTCAAAAGGGCATCAAGTCAGGTGTGCGTAAGATCAACATCGACACCGATAACCGTTTGGCGATCACTGCAGCCGTGCGTGAAGCGCTGATGCAGAACTCGAAAGAATTTGATCCGCGCCACTTCTTGAAGCCGTCGATCAAGTACATGCAGAAGGTTTGTGCCGATCGCTATAACCAGTTTGGTGCAGCAGGTCAAGCAAGCTCGATCAAGCAAGACTCGATGGAGATCTTCGCTGTGAAGTACAAGAAAGGCGAACTGAACGCTGTGACCAAAACCGCAGCAGCAGTCTAAGCTAGAAGCTTGAATAAAAAAACTGGGTAGTTTCACCGCTACCCAGTTTTTTTATTCAGTTTTTTTAAGTGCATTTGCTGAAGCCTATTAAGTAACAGTTTTATCGATAAATTATTATAATTTCGCTCCTTGAAATAAACAGGAATGTATTAGCAGAGCTCAGATTTATTAAGCTAAGTCGATTAGATATTTATATCGCATTAAGTAAATGCAATGAACGAAGGTACACTCTTCAAAGTTCGTTTCATCATTACTTGAATGACTTTTAATTTGCAAGCGAAAGGGATTTTCGCCCGGTTTCATTTGTCTAAAATTACAAGCGCGATCGTCCTTACGATTGGGATTCCGATTTGCGCTGCTACTGTAGCTCCAGGAAGAACATTTGCGATTCCGGAAACTGCTGCAATTTTTCAGACCCAAAGTGATATCGCCCCTGAAGTTATCCTGATTCGGCAAGCCATTATTGGTCAGGAAAGTGGCGCGAATTTTAGGGCGGTTAATCCACATTCTGGTGCATTGGGCTATGCACAAATCATGCCGGAAAACTTGCCGAGATGGTCAAAAGAAGCCCTTGGATATGTAGTTTCAAGAAAAGAGTTTTTAGCGCGTCCTGATTTGCAAATCGCGATCGTCGATTACAAATTAAACCAATATTGGCAGAGATCATTTGCAGCAAGTAACGGAAATGTTGCGGTTGCAATTCAGCGAGTCGCGGCATGGTGGTACAGCGGCAGACCAGAGAAATACACTTCAACGACTACACAGTTTTATAACGGACACCGCTATCCCAGTATTGCGTCATATAGTCGAGCCGTTTTAATGCGCTATCAAGCGATTTGGGACGCGCAGAATGCAACGCGGAACGCAGCAGCGCAAAATTTCGGCGGTTAATCGCGCTGCAAAATCTTGTACCCAATCAATTTTTTAATGCTACAGATCCTTCGCCCCCTAAATCCCCCATTCTGGGGAACTTTGAGAATCCAATTCTTCTTTTGCTTGAAGTCCCTCACTCGTGGGGGATTTAGGGGGCTTGCAAGATCTGTAGCGATTAAAGATCAATCTGGCATTAGAGGATGTTTGTGATTCACCGCAGACCCGGGCGTGAATTAAATCATGCTTCTCAATTACGCGATCGCTTTGGCGGCATCTTTTGATCGATATAAAATCTCTTCTTGGACAACTTCAAAACTCTGGTTCAACCAAACTAGCGATGCTTCTATGACGCTGCTGTCTTGTAAGGTGACGATCGAGAAGTTTCGCAGGCGATCGCCGTCTTGCTCAATAATTCTTGGAACCCTAGCAGCATTGAGATGAACCGTTCCAGCAGCATCCACGTGAATCGGGCGGCGTAGCTCGGTTTTGGTGTGTCTCAGCGAATGGTGCATATGCCCAAACACCGCTAGCGGCACCAATTTTCCGCGATCGCGGGTTTGAACGATCGCTTCTGCGAAATCAGGATCACCATGATCACCGCCGATCGGCTGCCAATCTCGACCGCAGGGATCTTCGGGGCGATCTCCCAAACCTTTCGCGCCGTTGTGACCGATGAAAAGGATCGTGTCGGTTTCAGTTTGATCAACTGCATCAAGGATACGATCGACCGACTGATCAAAGCTCTCAACTCCGTAGCGTTCCCGATAGAATCTCTCATTTTTCCAGCCAGAGCCACCCCAGCTAAACGGGCGGCTCCCGACCACGCTGAGATTCAACTGCGGAAAATCAAGCTTGCCATACCCAACGTGCGCTTCACCCAGTAGATCTAATTGTTGCTGCACCCGATCCTCTTTTTTGCGATCGTAAGGGCATTTACTAATTCCCCAGTCGGTTGCTGTGTACCAAGCATCATGATTTCCCATAATGGCGGCTTTGGGAATCTGCATTTCGGCGATCAACTTGACAATATTGACTGATTCATTACCAAAGTCGCCCACGAACAATGCCAGATCAACGCCGAGGGATTTAAGCGCTGCTTCATCTTCAGCTTCCCATCGGTCGTGAACATCACCGATCGCAGCTAATTTGATTGTCTGGTTCGCCACCTTCCGTTCTCCCTTGTTTTCTCTGTTTCTAGAATAGGCGGGGTAGGTAAATTTGGCATAGATCTAAGGATCAGCCTTCGTCCTTTACCCAGGTAGATTTCCAGGCGAGCTGGGCTTGAGCGATCGACTGTTCGCGGCGTTTCTTCTGGTAGTCCCGCGCCATTCCTTGGAGTTGCTGCTTGAGATCGCGCAGTTTGTTGCGCCAGGATGAAACGGCTGGGTCATTAAATTCGAGTTCTGAAACCCGCAGATTGACGGCAACAACGTGCATTAGGGCGGTAATGACGGGCTGTGAAGTTTCCGCGTCCTCGGTTTTTTCACTGGCGTTGACGAGAACGTTAAGCAGGTTGGCTGCGTTGGAGTCGCTGCCTTCTGCTTTTGCTGCGGCATCCAGGACGGCTTGTGGGAGGCGCTTGGGTAGGATTTCAGCGTCTTGGAGTAGGCGATTGGCGGCGCTGGAGGCAGTTTTTAGGGTTTTATTAATCGATCGCTCTAGCTGTTCTTGCCAGATGGTAAGGGCTTCGAGTGGCGTGAGCGAAGATTCGCTGGGCAAGTCGTAGTCCGTTTCGGACAAGAGGGCTTCGAGTTCATCAGGGAGATCTTCGGATTCGGGTTCAAGGGTGATTTGGGCGATCGGGATGAGCAGATCGTTGAGGTCGGTTATGGTTTGACGCGCTAGGGCTTGCAGGTTTTCCTGGAGCTGCTGCCGCTGATTGAGGGAAAGCGATAAGAAGCGGGTGGGATAGTTTTCGGTGCAAATCCGATAGCACGACAGGATGATTTGCTGCCTGACGGTTTGCCCAAGCTGCTTGAGATAGCCGCGATAGGTTTCGGTGAAGGTGTCGCCCATTGCCTCGATCTTTTGGTCGAGGGCGGCAAGCTGTTGTGTAATTTGTTCGATCGATCCAGCCATGTTTAATGTTTTAATCCCTATTCTTTTTTAGGATAGCGATCGCGGTTGAATTTAGCGCAGTGTTGCACAAAGCGTTTGGGAATTTCTGGAGTTGCGCCCCAGTGTAAATGCAGGTAGGAGGCGTGTAAGTTGGACGATCGCCAGCCGTCGAATTGCTCGGTTTCGGTGAATTGGAATAGGGGGTGGGGAGGTGGAGAGGTGGGGGTGGAGCGATGAAATTCGTGTCCGTGAACGATCGTATTTTGAGCGACGATCGGTGTGTCTTCCAGCGTCATGGCGCGACGATAACCGAGTGTCAGACGCGATCGCATGACTGTTGTTGTGGGAATTGCTCCAACCATTGGAAAAGTATCGCCGGAGAAATCCACAATATTTTCACTCAGATACATTAATCCACCACATTCTGCATACGTAGGCATTTCCGATTGAATTGCAGTTTGGATGGCTTTGCGTGTCGCTTGATTTTCACTTAGCGTTGCGGCAAACATTTCAGGAAAGCCGCCACCGAAATACAAACCGTCGATGTCTTCGGGGAAATCGTCGTTTAGAGGACTCCATTCAATCAAGCTTGCACCGGATTGTTTGAGAAGTTCTAGATTGTCTTCGTAATAGAAATTAAAAGCGGCATCACGGGCGATCGCGATTCGATACGTTTGGCTACGTTTGGGTTGATCGCTGCCCCCTAAATTCTCCACTTGTGGGGGACTTTGAACGGAAGTTAGGGGCATTAATGCTGCCCAATCGAAACAGGTTTCGCCGAGGTGAGCTAAGCGATCGATGAGTTCATTTAATCCGGGTAGCTCGTCGGTCGGGACTAAACCGAGATGGCGATCAGGAATTTCTATCGCATTCTGTCGCCTTAATACTCCTAAAATCGGAATTTCTAACGGTTCTAGAGCAGATTTGAGCAATTCTAAATGTCGATCGCTGCCGACTCGATTCAGTACGACCCCTGCGAATTTCAAGCGGGGATCGAGTGAGCGATATCCATGCACGATCGCGGCAACTGAATACGACAAACGGCTACAATCGACCACCAGTAAAATCGGTAAATCGAGCAGTCGAGCAATGTGAGCGGTACTGGCAAAATCTTTTTGTCCGGCTGCACCGTCGAATAGTCCCATTACGCCTTCAACGATCGCGCAATTTCCCGCCTTTTGGGAAAAACACTGCTGCACATACACTTCCGAAGTCAGCCTCGGATCAAGGTTGTAACAAGCCTGACCGGTGACATGGCGATGAAACATCGGATCAATATAATCAGGCCCGACCTTAAACGATCGTACCTGCAAATTTCGCCGTTTCAGAGCCGCTAACAGCGCTAACGTGACTGTGGTTTTCCCGGCTCCGCTCCGTTCCCCTGCAATTACAAACGTCATACTTTAGAGCAAAACACTATATTGATGTCAGTTGTTCGCTTCGATCATAAGTTCGAGTTGCCCCCAAATCCCCCACTCAGGGGGATTTGGGGGACACGATAACTCAAAACGCAGTGAAACCGATCGCACTGACACCAACCTACAGCTTAATGATTTTTGCTGTTACTGCCATGCTTTCTTCGTACAGCACATCCTGACCGACTCGGTGAAGCTGCTCACTCAAGAGCGTTTCTGCCTTTTGATCATTCAGTGGTGTCACCTGATTGATTCGACAAGACTGTGCGCCGCCGCTCGCTTCCATTCGCATACAGCCCGTTGTGCCAGAACACAAGACCGTACAGCAATCCACATTCGGATTCGTCGAAGACAGCTTCAGGCTCACCATATCGCCCTTGACTTCTCCGAGCGCAGCCGTCGGAATTCCGGCTAATTCCGCCTCAATCTTGCGACCGTTTGAAGCCGTAAAATATACCCGTTGTAAATCGTAGATATCTCCTTCGTGTTCACGAGAATTCGGCTCCCAGCCGAGCCGACCCGCCAACCAGCCGAGATACATCAGCGCTTGTGCCGGATTGCCCTTCTCGTAGTCGATCACCACGCGATCGACTTCCCAAATTGCCTCGCGTCGTCCAGGTGCATCGAACGTCTCTGCCGCAAGTTCTTGCCAAGCGGCTAACCGTCGCCAGTTCAAGTCGATCACAGAAACACCATCGTCAATCAGCGCGGACAGCTTCAGCAGGTCGCCCTCGGTATCCGCAGTAAATCGGCTCGAATCGAAAATGACTTGGCTCGAGAACTTTGCCAACCGTTGAAACAACGCTTGGTCAAGATTGGGCGTACCCTTCCACCAGATAATTCTGGGCAATTCACTAATCAACAGCGACGAAGTGAGATTGCCTACTCGCTCAAGCGCAGATTCCGTTCCCCGGAGCATGATGTATTCGCAGCACACCAGCGTTCCGTGATTTGATTTATTAATCGGACAGTACGCCGAGACCTGAGCCGAAACGCCTTCATCTTCGCCTGCAATCGGAAACAGCGAAATAATGCGGCAAGGATTCTGGCTGGCAACTACATCAGCAATTCCACTTCCAGCAGCATCAGATACATAGCGGGGTGCGTTGCTATCTCCGATCGGTTCACCCTTACGTTTAGCCAGATCTTCACGCAGCTTTGTCAGCAGTCCGGGGCTGGACTTGCCATCGATCGGTAGGCCGTAAGCCGCTTGAGCCGCATGAAGTGCGGCTTCGGTGCGAGGGCCATCAATACCATCGACAGGCCCGGTATAAAAGCCCATCATCGCAAGCAATTGCTGGGTTTCTTCTGGCTCATAAACCACCAGGGTAAATGATGTCGCACGAGTCGCGACCATGGATGAGCCGTCGCCTGTCGCGCTGTAGGACTGCCAGATCTGATTGAGTTCCTGCTCGATGTCGTTCAGTGAGACATCTTTTGGGGCTTGGAGGGAAACGAGCGGGGCGGTTTTAGTAGCCATAAGAGAGTAGGGGTTTAGATTTTAGGGGTTAAATTTTGGCTTTTAGCGTTTGCATCACATCGCTGATCTAAAATCCAAAATGGCTAGAGTCTGCGCCAACGGCGACCATCGCGGTTAATCAGTTGCTCGGCTTCGGCGGGTTCCCAGGTTCCTGCTTCGTACTGCGGGATCAAGCTGGGATCAGTGGGAGCTTCCCAAGCGGTGAGCGCGGGAGTCACTACGCGCCAAGCAGCTTCTACTTCGTCAGAGCGAGTAAAC
Source organism: Leptolyngbya sp. AS-A5 (assembly GCF_039962495.1). Taxonomy (NCBI): domain Bacteria; kingdom Bacillati; phylum Cyanobacteriota; class Cyanophyceae; order Leptolyngbyales; family Leptolyngbyaceae; genus Leptolyngbya; species Leptolyngbya sp. AS-A5. The sequence continues at coordinate 438,238 of NZ_JAMPLL010000002.1, forward strand.
AGCGTTTGGTCGCCCATCATGCAGTCGAGTAAGAGGCGATCGTAGGCTTCTCCCCCAGTCACACCGAACGAACTGCCGTAGCTGAAATCCATCTCGACCGATCGGGTTCTCAAATCTGCTCCCGGCATTTTGACTTCAAACCGCATTCCGATGCCTTCGTTCGGTTGAATTCGCATGACGAGAACATTGGCGTTCGCTTGTTTTGCCGCCGACTGGAAGATCAAAAACGGCACATCGCGGAATTGAATGGCAATCTCGCTCACTTTTTTCGGCAATCGCTTTCCGGTTCGCAGATAGAAGGGCACACCCTGCCAGCGCCAGTTATCCACTAAAAACTTCATTGCCACATAAGTTGGCGTGGTGGAGTTCCGATCGACTCCGGGTTCTTGCCGATAGCCGGGAACCTCCTTGCCTTTCATCCAGCCTTCAGAGTATTGCCCGCGAATGGCCGAATTTTCTAGGCGATTAGTATCTGCCAGTCGAGTTGCCTGAATTACCTTCACCTTCTCAGTCCGAATACTATCGGCATCGAGTGAGTTCGGGGGTTCCATTGCGGTGAGACAGAACAGTTGCATCAAATGGTTTTGCACCATGTCGCGCAATGCTCCAGAAGATTCGTAGTACCCCGCCCGATCTTCGACACCGACGGTTTCAGCCACCGTAATTTGAACGTGATCAATGAATTGGCGATTCCATAGGGGTTCAAAGATGGCGTTGCCAAATCGGAACACCAATAAGTTTTGAACCGTTTCTTTTCCTAAGTAGTGGTCAATCCGATAAACCTGATTTTCCTGACAGACTTTGTTGACCACGCGGTTGAGGTTCTGAGCCGAGCTGAGATCGCGACCAAAGGGTTTCTCGATCACAAGCCGCGTCTTTTGGGCATCTTTCAGCATTCCTGCATCGCCCAACTGCCGAATCGCTTCGGGAAAGAACTTGGGCGCAACAGACAGATAGAAAACGCGATTGCCTCTGGTGCCGCGTATATTATCAATTTCTTCTAGTCGCTGTTTCAGCTTTTGATAGCTTTCCGCATTGTCAATGTCTCCAGGACAGTAGAACAATCCTTGGGCGAAATCTTGCCACAGCGCCTCAGAGCCGACTCCATCAGAGAATTCTTCGACTCCTTCGCGCATTTGCTCCCGAAAATAATCGTCACTCCATTCGCGACGGGCAACCCCGACGATCGTTAATTCAGGCGGTAGTCTGCGCTCTCGCTTGAGGTGATACAGCGCGGGAACGAGCTTGCGTTTGGTTAAGTCACCGGACGCACCAAAAAACACAATGATATTCGGTTCGGGCATCCGCTGCTGTTGGAGTCCAACACGGAGCGGGTTTTGTAGGAGAGTGACCATAGTGAAGGGGTGGAGAGTAGCCTGTGTGGTGGTGTGCCCTCATCCCCCAACCCCTTCTCCTCGTGGGAGAAGGGGAGCCGGACTCTTGCTCCCTCTCCCCGTGGGAGAGGGCTGGGGTGAGAACAGAGTTTCTAGACTTTAGCGAGCCGATCAACCTTTTCTTGCATTGAACTCATCAGCGAGTTGAACGGCTGGACGAATTTATCAATGCCGTCTTCGAGCAGGTCGCTCATGACTTGATCCAAGTTGATATCAATGTCCGGATCTTTCAAGCTTTCAATCAAGTTGTAGGCTTCTTCGACTCTGGTATCAATTCGGGGAGCTACATCACAATGATCAGCACAAGCTTCGATCGTGTTCGGCGGCAAGGTATTCACCGTCTCGGCTCCAATCAGTTCATCGACATACATCACGTCGCTGTAATCGGGGTTCTTGGTGCTGGTGCTTGCCCAGAGCAGTCGCTGTACGTTTGCGCCTTTTTCTTTCAGGGCTAACCAACGGGGATCAGCCACGATCTTCTTGTATTCTTGGTAGGCGACTTTGGCGTTTGCGATCGCCACCTTGCCTTTAACTGCAGCCAGTTTGGCTTCTTCTTGCAACATATCTGCGCCCTTAGCTAGTTTCGCATCGATCATTTCATCGATCTTGCTATCGATGCGGCTGAGGAAGAAGCTGGCAACTGACGCAAGCTTGCTGATGTCTTCACCTTTTTCGACTCGTTTCTCTAGTCCACGAATGTAAGCCCATGCAGTGTTGATATAGCTTTGAACTGAGAACAGCAAAGTAACGTTAACGTTGATGCCTTCTGAGATCACTTGTTCAACGGCGGGTAAACCTGCTGAAGTTCCCGGAATCTTGATCATCACGTTCGGACGACCAATTTCTGTGTAGTAGCGCCGAGCTTCGCTGATTGTTTTCTCAGTGTCGTTTGCGATGTTGGGCGGAACTTCGATACTGACATAGCCATCCAGTCCACCCGACTCTTCGTAGATTCCAGCAAAGATGTTACACGCATTGCGAATATCCTCGAAAATCAGCGACTCATAGATGTCAAGCAGTGGCTTGCCAGCGCTGATGCCTGCCTCAATGTCCGCATCGTAAATCTTGTTGCCGTTAATTGCTTTTTCAAAGATTGCAGGATTGGAAGTAATGCCGCGCAAGCCTCGATCGTCGATCATGCGCTTGAGTTCGCCCGACTGAATCAGATCGCGGGTCAAGTTGTCCATCCAAATGCTTTGACCGTAATCTTTGATTTCTAAGAGATGGTTTGTCATTGGGAATCTGCTCCTATTTAAGGTGTGTGGTGAACTACGCTTTACAAAACGGCTTTTTCTCGAATGCGCTCTTTTACAAATGATTCAACCAGCGCAACATCATTTTTACTGCCAATAATCAACGGCACTCTGGCATGAAGTCGATCGGGCACAAAATCAAGAATGTCTTGAGTTCCAGTGCTAGCCCGTCCACCTGCCTGCTCAACCAAAAAGGCTAAAGGTGAGGCTTCGTACAGCAGCCGCAGCTTACCGTCCGGCTGCTTTCCAGTGCCGGGATAAAGGAATACACCGCCTTGATAGAGAATGCGATGAAAGTCCCCGATCAATGCGCCACCGTAGCGGGCGGTATAACCTTCATGCCGATGCACATAGCGAATAAAATCGCGATACGACTCTTCCCACTGCCAGAAGTTCCCTTCGTTCACACTGTAGATCGGCCCGTGATCAGGAATGCGAATGTTTTCGTCTGCCAGAATGAACTCGCCTAAGCTGGGATCAAGCACGAATGAGTGAACCCCATTGCCGATCGAATACACTAGCATCGTACTCGGCCCGTACAGAATGTAGCCTGCAGCAAGCTGATTGCGTCCACTCTGCAACAAGTCCTGCGCTTGCCCGTCGGTGTCCTCGCCTTCTTGCTGCCGAATCGCAAAGATTGATCCCACGTTGATGTTGATATCGACATTCGAGGAACCATCGATCGGGTCATACAGCAAGGTGTAGCGCCCGATCGGGCAGTTTTCTGGAATGTAGTAAGGCTGCTCCATTTCTTCAGAAGCGAGACGGCAGACTAAACCGCTTTGCTTGAATACAGAGATAAATACCTCGTTGGCATAAACATCCATCCGTTTAACGGATTCGCCTTGCACATTGGTATTGCCCGTAAAGCCTAGAACCCCTTCCATCAGTCCAGCTCGACTGAGGCGACGCGCAATCAGCTTTCCAGCAAGCGCAATGCGCGTCATGATGGCGCTGAGATCTTGTGCCTCGGCTGAAAAACTGTGGAGTTGTTCTAGCACATGACGCGAGAGAGTCGTGCAGTCTCGATCGAGCAGAGTGTCGCGATCAGTAAGCTGCGGATAAGCATCGACCATTCGAGTTTCCTCCCCTGAGATTCAGGGTTTTCACATTCACACTCTCTGTAGCGTAGTCAAGACAAGAGAGTGCTTACTTCTATCTTAAGAAGGCATTTCTTAACCGTGGAGTTCTTTAAGACCAACTACAGAAAGTCTCGATTCACTCGTAGCCAAAGCTACAAATTGGAAGCCGCTTGCTGGGATTGATTGAGATAGCCCTTATCGCTAATCTAGCAAGCCGCGAATCCTCTTCGATAACTGGTTCACTCAGGTAAAGTATGTACGACAATATCTGCAAGTTTCTAGCTGAAACCTTTTCCAGCGATTTTGCCTCGTGCTTTTGGGAGAAGCGATCGAGCTAACCGAACTCAGTCCATCGGAGCTATCGCTCGAACCGATTCGCGTCGATAGCTTAATTTTGCTGCAATCTGAAGCAACTGTGCTGCATCTCGAATTTCAAACCGAACCCAGCGCAACGATTCCCTTCAGAATGCTCGATTATCGCGTTCGGCTCTACCGCCGATTTCCGAGTAAAACGGTGCGTCAATTTGTGATTTATCTTCAGCCCACGACTTCAGAACTGGTGCAACAGTCAAGCTTTGTCCTAGAGGAAACTCGGCATAATTTTGGTGTGATTCGGCTTTGGGAGCAACCGACAGATCTTTTCTTGCAGTCTCCTGGACTTTTACCGTTTGCAACGCTGAGTCAAACGAGCGATCGTACTCAAGCGCTTCAGCAAGTCGCCCAAGTGATCGAGCGCATACCAAACAAAGAAACGCAGCAAAATGTCGCTGCCTCCGCATTTATCCTAGCTGGATTACTATTAGATAAAAGTATCGTTCAACGACTTCTACGGCAGGACATTATGAAAGAATCTGTCACTTACCAAGCACTGATGGAAGAAGGAAGAGAACAAGGAAGAGAACAAGCGCAAAGAGAGGTCGCGATCGCAATGCTACAAGAAGGCATGGCGATCGAGGCGATTGCTCGGATTACAAAGCTCTCGATCGAGCAAATCCAAGCAATCCAATCGGCTGACAGTTCTCAAGCTTGAATGACCTGATCAACCACCCAATCTTGAATCAATTGGTTGACGTGATCGGGAATTTCATCATGTGGACAATGCCCTGCATCCAGGTAGTATTCCGTTAGTTGCGGATGATAGCTGCGGAACTTTGCACCCCGCTCTCGGGCATTAATCCACGGATCGCCTTCGCCCCAGAGCATTAAGAGCGGTCGAGTTAATTGATGCAGCAATACATCAACCTTTTCACCTTGGGGAGTGCGGAACACCGAGGCAAACACCTTTTCCGCTCCGGTATCAAAGGCAGGGCGCTGAATCTCTTCGATTAAGCGATCGGTAACTGCGCTCTGATCCAGATACACCTTTTGCAGCGTGTTCCGAATCACCGACTTCTGCCGCACATACTGAAACAGCAGCCAGCTCGCCCAATCTTGATGAAACAGCGTCATCACAAAGCTACCCATCACCTGACGAATCGGATCAGGTTTGGTGGTGCCTTGAATATCCGTAAACGGGCCAGCACTGTTAATCAGAATTAACCCGGCTGCGGATTCGGGACGTTGAGAGGCAACCGTGAGCGCGACGTATCCACCGAGTGAATTTCCGGCAAGCACCGCAGGCGCGCCGATCACCTCATTCATAAATTCGTGAATCTGATCGCGCCACAGCTCACCGCTATAGCGCCAATCTGGTTTTGACGATCGCCCAAAGCCCAATAGATCGATCGCCCAAACCTCAAACTCGGAACTTAAACCAATCACATTCTTGCGCCAGTGATCGGTAGAAGCTCCAAACCCGTGAATCAACAATAACGGGGGGCGATTTTTCCGCTCCCCCATTCGCACATAGTAAACTGGCTCATTCCGCCAGTTCCAATACTGTCCCGGAACCGACTCGATCGAAGAAGCGACCTGCATGACACAATCCGCAATACATCATGTATTCAATTGTAAAACCTAAAAGCGATCGACGTTTTCAAAGGTCTTTTGTCCATACGCTTTCGCTGCTTCTCCGCAAGTCCGGGGAGTCGGAAATAACTTCGTCGGATTGGCGATGCCTTTCGGGTCAAAGGCTTGTCTCACCCATTGCATCGTTTCCAAATCCGCAGGCGTAAACATTTCCGGCATATAGCAGCGTTTATCGGCTCCGATACCGTGTTCGCCAGAAATGCTGCCCCCAACTTTGACACAGAGCTTGAGAATTTCGCCGCCTAACTCTTCGACTTGCTCTAATGCACCGGGAATTGCATTATCGTACAGAATCAACGGATGTAAGTTGCCGTCTCCTGCGTGGAAAACATTCGCCACTTTGTAGCCATGCTTTGTGCCTAATGCTTCAATCTCACTCAGCACATATTCCAACTTCGTTCTGGGAATGACTCCATCTTGCACATAGTAATCAGGACTCATTTTGCCCATTGCGGCGAATGCTGCCTTACGACCTTTCCAGATGGTGAGACGTTCATCGGCTGCGGTGGCAACTGTAACGTTACGCGCCCCATTTTGCTTGCAGATTTCTGCGACTCGCTGACAGTTGACTTCGGCTTCGACCTCCAATCCATCGACTTCGACTAGCAAAATTGCAGTCGCATCGCGCGGATAACAGCCGGTCGCAACTACATCCTCGACCGCATTAATGCTCATGTTGTCCATCATTTCCATCCCACCGGGAATGATGCCTGCACTGATAATGTCGGAAACGGTTGCACCTGCAGCTTCTACACTGGTAAAGTCTGCCAACAGAACGCGAATCGATTCTGGCGTTTTGAGAATTTTGAGCGTGACTTCGGTGGCAATGCCGAGCGTTCCTTCCGAACCGACAAACACACCCGTTAAGTCATATCCCGGCATTTCAGGAATTTCACCGCCCAGATCGACGATCGATCCATCGGGTGTGACAATTTTCACGCCCAATACGTGATTCGTCGTTACACCGTATTTGAGGCAATGCACCCCGCCCGAATTTTCAGCGACGTTCCCGCCGATCGAGCAAATGATCTGACTCGATGGATCAGGCGCATAGTAGAATCCCGCGCCGCTTACCGTCTGCGTCACCCAGCTATTAATCACGCCAGGCTGAACGACGACGCGCTGATTTTCCAAATCGACCTTGAGAATCTTCCGCATCAGCGACGTGACAATCAAAACGCAGTTCTCGATCGGTAAAGCACCCCCCGATAATCCCGTGCCCGACCCCCGCGCCACAAACGGCACCGAAGCGCGATCGCACACTTTCACCACCGCCGCCACTTCTTCAGTCGTGCGCGGCAGAACGACGATCGCCGGACGTTCTCGATAGCTAGTCAAGCCGTCGCACTCATAAACCAACAATTCTTCGCGTTTCCGCACGACTCCAGACTTTCCAACAATGGCTTCAAAGTCGCGTGCGATCGCTTGCCAATTGGGTTGAGTGCTTACCGCCGTCATGATCCTGCCCATACAACGTCACCCTTAACCTACCAAAAATAAGCCCCTGCGTACCGGATGGCAGTATTTGTAATCTTGTAGATTGAGCATTACAAAAAATCCGATCGCCCTGCCTGAGTTCGGCTGAAGACTGCTTTAAGCTCTGTCCAGCGCTCCTGTTCAATCAGATCAATGATGTTATCGAGATGCTTACAGTAGGACAACAGCGATCGCAGCACCTCTGGCTTGTTGTACTGCGCCATCATTAGCCCCAATTCAGGATTACCGCCCCCGACGCGGCTAGTATCTCGAAATCCAGAACTTGCTAATGCTTCAGCCAGCTTTAACACCCTTGAATCTGGCTCATCTAAACAGGTCGCAATTAAACTTGCACTCACCATCACAGGCAAATGAGAAATCGCAGCGACGGCGCGATCGTGATCTTCAGGTTCGCAATGAAACAATTTCACCTGTAGCGGACGCAACAACAATTCAACTCGTGCGATCGCGGCTTCGGGTGTTGTGTTAGTCGGGGTTAGAACGTAGGGATTTCCGACAAGCAATCCATGCACTGCCGCTTCAATTCCGCTATCTGCTGTGCCTGCCATCGGATGCCCGCCGACAAAATTGCTCCATAACGGTGCGATCTCGTTCACGATCGCAGCCTTCACCGAACCCACATCGGTTAGAACGGTGCTGGGTGTGAGATGTGGAATTAATTGCTGCACGGTCGGAACAATCTGAGCGATCGGCGTACAAATAAAAATCACATCAGTATCAGATAGCAGCGACACATCCGTTTCCGCCGTATCGACTGCGCCCCGCGCCACCGCAATCTCACAGGTTCTCGGTCTTCGACTCACACCCAGAACCGTATGTCCCTGCGATCGCAAATCCAGTCCCAGCGATCCACCAATCAATCCCAGTCCCACGATTCCAATCTGCATCATCTCTTCCTTAACGCTTTACTCTGACCTACATCTGGGTACGTTAACGCTAAAGCCACCCGAATTTCTAGGATAAGGATCAAAACAAGCTCATGAAGGTCGAGGAACTGCTGGAAAAATACGCTGATAATATCCGGGAATTTTCGGAGCTAAATCTGAGTGGGGTGCATCTTCCAGGCGTGAATTTAAGTCGAGCGACCCTGCGGAATGCCAACTTCAAAGCGGCAAAGCTCACAAGCGCAGATTTTAGCTACTCGATTTGCCAGAAGGCTAAATTTCATGGTGCAAATCTTATCCTGGCAGACTTCCGGCATACTGACCTTGAGCAAGCCGACCTCAGCAAAGCAGAACTGACCCGCACCGATTTTAGCGCTGCAAATTTACAAGGAGCCGATTTGAGCTGCGCGGATCTGCGGGATGCCAAACTTCGCGGCGCAAATCTCAATCGAGCCAACCTGAATCGATCGGATGTGCGGTACGCCAAGCTGATTTCTGCCAATTTACACTCGGCAAATCTCAGCAGTTGTGACCTGAGCAGTGCAGATTTGTCTGGAACCGATTTGCGTCAGGCAGAACTGCGACAGGCGACCCTCAATCGGGCAAATTTGCAAGGTGCGAACTTGCAAGGGGCAAATTTACGCTGGGCAGACTTGAGCGGGGCGGATTTGCGCTGGGCAGATTTGAGTGGGGCAAAATTGAGCGGCGCGAATCTGACGGGAGCCAATCTCAGTCATGCCACACTGCTAGATGCTACCTTAGTTCACGTCGATCTATCCCGATCGAACCTTGCCTTCGCTGACTGGACAGGTGCAGATTTCAGCGGCTCAAATCTCACAGGCGCAAAGCTTCACGCCGTTGTTCCGTATGGCATTAAAACCACTGGAGCCACTTGTCACTGGATCGATTTGAGTCAAAACGGAGATCAAAGCCAAATCTACCGCTTTATTAGCCAAGATCCGAGCGAGTATTTTCATGAAACGCCGCCGATCGTCGAGGTGGTGATCGACGATCGCCTCAGCCCGGATGCTCATTGTGCGTTAGCTGTGGCTTATCAGCAATTCGCTCGACGAGGTAACGCGATCGTGCCGCCGCAGATCCAAACCCACAAACAAAGAACGGTGCTAAGATTTCAACTCGATCGCGACCAAGACCTGTTTTGGACTGCGTTTATCGCTATTTTGCCGTTTGCCGATGCGAACTTGACGCAGCAAGCATTAACAACGCTGGTGCGATCGATTCCCATGCAAGCCGTAAGCCAGACCCCAGAAAGCTTACAGATGTTTCAGACGCTTGTAACCACGCTAAGTCAGTCGATTCAGAAAGTGGACACCGCAAAACTTTTACGGGCAATTCCGATCGCGATTCAGAAAATCCGATTTTTTCGCGCTCCGACGCGATCGACGTTATTCAACTCAGCCAATCGCTCTATCTTGCTGTATGACAATCCACAGTTTGGTAAACGGCGAATTAAATATTCTGAAGCGGAGGCAGAGTTCGCATTTCTGGCTCAGCCCGCGACCTTTGTACCGCCAACGCAGACTGAGGCGATCGACTTTCTGCAAGGATTTCACATTCGGTAGGCGTGCAGGATTCGAGAATCTCCAAATCCTGCACGCCGATTACACTAGCGGAGATGCTTGCAGTTGAGTGGCCTGCCACAGCTTGTAGACAAAGAACTCGGTACGATCGCTCAACGCCGTAACAAACATTCCGGCGTGTGCTTCCACTGTCGTTGCAATCCAGCTTCCTTCGACGCTAACTTCGACAAACTGATCATCGACAGGCACGATCGACACTGGCACCTGCTCTAACCGCACCAGCCTTTCTAACTCTGCAAACCCAGGAGCCGCGATCGACAGTAAAAATGCAGCTCGGCTTGGCTCGATATGTAGCGTTTGTCCGGTTCGCAGCGCCAGAACGATTCGCTGGGAAACCAGTGCTTCTAAGGAAATCGTGACGCGCTCTAAGTGCAGTCCAGATTCGGTGTAGATGAGCTTTAACATCCGTTTGCTCCATTGAAATTGGCGAAAAATTAACCCCCGTCTCAGTGGTTTGAGCGGGGGTTATCAGAACTTTGTATCCTGATGTGCTGCCTCAGATTGGTGTTAGACGGAAACACCACCCGCTTTTTGTGTTGAATAGATTAAATTTTTGTTCTTCGCTGCCGTGAAGGTCGAATGGACGAACACCTGCTGGTGTAGCGAAGCTAACGAAGTGAATCGCCTGCACACTCACTCTGAACCATACCGTTATCATCCATAGCCGCGCCAATACCGCACACCCTTGTCTGGGCGAGTCGGACGGTTTGAAATGGCATGACGAGATGGAACGAGTCATAGTCCTAAGTAAAAATCTGTGTTTCCATACTACAAGTGTAATATCAAATTGTCTACACCTTTTAGAAGAAAAATTTGAGCAAGTTTTTGAGCAAGTTAATGGGTGCGGAGTAACCTCAGTTCATCAGGGGTTAAGTCGCGCCATTGTCCAGGAGATAAATTGGTGAGGCGGAGTTGGGCGATCGCAACTCGGATCAGTCTGAGCGTGGGAAATCCCACGGCTGCGGTCATGCGTCGAACTTGACGATTTTTTCCTTCGGTTAGCGTGATTTCGAGCCAAGCGGTTGGAATGTTTTTGCGAAATCGAATGGGTGGATCGCGGGGGGGTAGATCGGGTTCATCGAGACGATCGACGATCGCCGGACGAGTGCGATAGTTCTGAATCGTCACGCCTTGACGCAGTTGAGCGATCGCCCGCTCTGTGGGAATGTTTTCAACCTGTACCCAGTAGGTTTTGGTGTGGTGAAATTTTGGATCGCTGAGACGATGCTGGAGTTGTCCATTGTTTGTTAACAGCATCAAGCCTTCGCTATCTTGATCGAGCCGCCCGACTGGATAAACATTTGGAACCGGAATAAAGTCTTTGAGTGTCAGGCGGGGTTCTGAAGGAGGCGAATCGTCTGTAAACTGGCTCAGGACGTTGTACGGTTTGTAGAACAGGAGATAGCGATCGGGCATATCGCCTAAGAGAATTCGGTGCTGTACGATTTTACTATAGTGATCCTAAATCAGTTGTGGAGTGGGGAGTTGTTCCCTTTTTATCCCCTACTTCCTAATTCTTTCAGCGTCCACAACTTAAACAGGAGTGCCATAGATCATATAGATCAAAGAGGTTAGTGAATCAGAATTCTGAATTTCAGCCATAATGATCAAGCTGTTCGCACTGAAATAATGGATCGCCCTTTGCCCTTGTTTAAATTTCCGTTGTCTTGGACATTAGTGTTAGTGATTGCGATCGCCCTCTGTTTCAATACCCCGATCGCTCAGACTGCTAAACCCCTCAGCGAGTTAAAGATTGCGCTGCAAGTTTCAGAAGCGACCTCAACCGGACGATCGCGCCGTTGGATTAAGGTATCGCTGCTGGGATTTTAGGAAATTTGTCCTTCGATCACGCCTTCTGCTTCAAGCACAATCTCTCTTAGTTGCTCTAGGGTTTTCTCGTTGGCTTGTTGCCAAAATCCGCGCTGATTGGCTTCGAGCAATCGTTCTGCCATATCTCGCAGTGCCCAAGGATTTTTAGATTGAATAAAATTCTGTACAGTCGAATCGAATAGATACGCTTCGGCAACCCCTTGATACATATAGTCTTCAACGCATTGAGCCGTGGCATCGTAAGCAAAGAGAAAGTCGATCGTCGCCGCCAGTTCAAATGCGCCTTTATAACCGTGTCGCATCGCGCCTGCAATCCACTTAGGGTTAATCACCCGCGATCGATACACTCGCGCAATTTGTTGTTTGAGCGATCGGATCTTCGGATTTTCAGGCAGGGAATGATCACCAAAGTAAGTCGTGGGATTTTTGCCTTGAGTCGATCGAACGGCTGCGGTTAATCCACCTTGAAATTGATAGTAATCGTCGGAATCGAGTAGATCATGTTCCTGGTTATCCTGATTTTGCAGAACGATTTGCATTTGGTTTAATCGATTCTGGAATGCTTCAGGAGCAGATTGAGCAACACCGGAACTACTATAAGCGTAACTACTCCAGTTAATGTAAGCGCGAGCGAGATCTCCATCGGTTTCCCAATTCTGAGATTCAATTAATCCTTGGAGTCCAGCCCCATACGCACCCGGTTTTGAGCCGAAAATGCGATGGCGCGATCGACGATCGGCAAGTTCAGCACTCAATCCGGCTGCTTGCCAAACTTCTGATTCTTGCTTGACCTGAGCCGCTAAGGGATTTTGATCGGGGGGTTCATCGAGTTGAGCGATCGCACTTACTGCTTGATCAAATAAATCAATCAAATTCGGAAACGCATCGCGGAAAAATCCTGAAATCCTCAAAGTGACATCGACACGCGGACGACTCAGCACCGATAACGGCAGAATTTCAAAATCAACCACGCGGCGAGAAATGCCATCCCAAACAGGTTGAACTCCGAGTAATGCTAAGGCTTCTGCTAAATCGTCTCCGCCTGTTCGCATCGTCGAAGTCCCCCAGATTGAAAGCCCGATCGTGCGGGGATATTCGCCGTTTTCCTGGGTGTAGCGTTCGACGATCGCTTCTGCGGCTTTACGTCCGACTTGCCATGCGCTTTCGGTGGGGATCGATCGGATATCAACCGAGTAGAAATTCCGTCCGGTAGGTAGAACTTCGGGTCGTCCGCGCGTGGGTGCGCCTGATGGTGCGGCGGGGACGTAACCGCCATTTAAGCCATGCAGCAGAAAGTCGATTTCTTGATGAGTGTTTTGCAAAGCTGGAAGCAAAAAGGATCGAATCCAGTTGAGTTCGGCGGTGTAGGCGCGGTCTTGGGGGATGTCTTGCTGGAGTAGGCGATCGACTAAGTTTGCGGCTTCGGTTTCGATCGCGGCGATCGCGTCTCCGACGGTTCGGAATTTTGCGCTTCGGTTGGGTGAGTTCTGCCCTCTAAATCCCCCACGAGTGGGGGACTTTGAAGTGCGTGAATTCCCTTGCAGTTGGAAAACCTCCTCGCTCTCAAAGTCCCCCATTCTGGGGGACTTAGGGGGCTTTCCGAATTCCTCATCGCAGCGAATCACTTCAAGCGACTCGTCTAAACGCTCTGCCGGATCAGCCGTTAACGGATCAAAATCAAGTCCCCACTCTTCAGCAATGGCGCGGGTTAACCCAACTCGATCGGGCTGCGGATGACGTGCGATCGCCACAATCAAATCCCTTAATTGCCGCCCTTCTGGACATTTTCCGAAAATATGTAATCCATCTCGAATCTGTGCTTCTTTTAATTCGCAGAGATAGCGATCGGTATCCGTAATCAAATCGAGAATCGAATCCGCATCGCTAGGAAGTTCAGATTTAAGATTATCTTGTTCAACCAGATCAATAATGCGATCGCGAACCACATTTAACCGGGATGGATCAAGATTTTGCGCTTCGTAATATTCATCGATCAGCGCCTCTAATTTCTGCAAGCCACCATAAAGCTCTGCACGAGTCATCGGTGGCGTAAGGTGATCGAGAATGACCGCTTGGGCGCGACGTTTAGCTTGGGAGCCTTCACCCGGATCATTGACGATAAACGGATAGAAATGCGGTAAAGCGCCGATCGCAATCTCAGGAAAACAATTCTCAGAAAGCGCCACACTTTTTCCCGGAAGCCATTCGAGATTTCCGTGTTTGCCAACGTGAACGATCGCTTGTGCGCCAAAGGTTTCTCTCACCCAGTAGTAAAACGCTAAATATTGATACGTAGGTTCTAAATCTGGAGCGTGATAGTTCAAAGACGGATCAAGATCATATCCGCGTGCAGGCTGAATTCCAACGAACACATTACCAAACTGAATTCCAGGAATCGCAAACGGTTCTGCGGCTGAACTCCAGCGATCGACGATCGATTCTTGAACCGATGGCGGTAACGTTGAAAAATATGTTTGATATTCCGATAACGATAGCGACTGATTCACATTGCGTAATTCTCTCGCTTCTGGATCATTGGTCACACCTCTCGTTAATTGCAGAACTAATTCATCTCCATTCTCAGGAATATTATCAACCGTATATCCTTCGTGTTGTAGCGCTTTGAGAATTTCAATACAGCTTGCAGGTGTATCCAAACCAACACCATTGGCTAGGCGACCATCGCGAGTTGGGTAATTCGCTAAAATCAGCGCAACTTTACGATCGCGCTTCTCACTGCGTCGCAATTCGACCCAATTTCGAGTTAACGCTGCAACAAATTCGACTCGATCGCGTACCGCCTGATAAGTTACAACTTCCGTTTGCAACTCCGGATGTCTTGCTTGCACCGCCTTAAACGAAATTGCCCGACTAATAATCCGTCCATCCACTTCCGGCAATGCCACATTAATTGCAGTATCTCGCGGCGAAAGTCCCCGCAGTTGTGCCTGCCATTGTTCCACTGTGCCACCGCTTAAAATCACTTGCAGCACCGGAATATCTAAAGTTTGCCAGAGTTCGGGTGCATCCGCAGCAGCAGTCATTCCAAACGGAATCGTAGAACCCAGCGAAAAGCTTGTGGTATTCAGCAGAATATCAATCCCCGATCGATCCTTCGGTTGAAAATAAGTCAGCAATTCACTTTGAACATCCGGATCACGCAGCGAAGAAACAAAAATGGGAACAGGACATAAATCACGATCGCATAACGCCGCACACAGGTCATCGATCACCGCAGTATTACCCGAAAGATAATGAGCGCGATAAAACAAAATTCCAACTTTGCGATCGCTGCAACGTTTACCCGATCGATAGCTACACTGCTCGCCTGTTCGATACAATCCCACACGCGGCACAACCTGTGGATCAGCGAACTCAGCCTCAACGCCTAAGTAAGTCTTCGCTAAAAACTGAAGCGCATTGCGATAGTTCTCGGCTCCACCTTCGTTGAAATAGCGCCAAACTCGCTCAACCTGAGCAAACGGAACCGTCGAATGGCTCATCAAATCTAAATCCGGTCGATCGTCCCCCGGCAGCACAATCAAAGTCGCCCCCGAATTTTCTGCCGTTTCGCGCACGACTTCCAACCCATACGACCAATACGACCGCCCCCCAATAATCCGCAGCACAATCACCTTTGCTGCTTCTAACACCTCTTCTGCATAGGTATCGATCGTCAATTGCTGCTGAAGCTGAAGCAAATTCACACCCCGCACTTCGGGAAATCCAGAGGGCAATTGAGTAATCGCGCTGGAGAGCGTTTGAATATCGGTATCTGCTGCCGTGATCACCACGATCGGGGCAGGAGCTTGCTCGATAAAAACAACGCCTTCGAGATCAGGAGTCCAACCTCCAGGAGTCGCAGCGATTCGGTGCATAAACACATCGTGAGAGGGCAAGCTCTTAATCTACCGTGAATTCGCCGAAACGCCGAATTACTGCATCGAACAATCCACAATTTTTGGCTTATTGCGATCGCCCATTATGATCGAAGCTGAGAGTGAGGAAAAACCATGACGCAATCTTCTTCGATCGTTCAAAACTACATCAATGGTGAATGGTCTACACCGACTGCCGAAACCTATCTAGAAGTGATCAATCCCGCCACGATCGAAGTCCTCAGCAAAGTTCCTCTCTCTCCCGCAAGCGAAGTCGATCGCGCTGCCACCGCCGCTCAAACTGCCTTTCCTGCCTGGAGACGCACCCCCGCGACCGAGCGAGTTCAGTACCTTTTCAAACTCAAAGCACTGCTCGAAGCACACTTTGAAGACATCGCCCAAACCATCACCCTCGAATGCGGTAAAACGATCGCAGAATCCAAAGGCGAAATGCGACGAGCGATCGAAAACGTTGAAGTCGCTTGCGGCATTCCCATTCTGATGCAGGGCTACAACTCCGAAGACATTGCCCGTGGCATTGATGAACACATGATCCGGCAACCTTTGGGAGTCACCGCAATCATTACGCCGTTTAACTTTCCGGGCATGATTCCCTTCTGGTTTATGCCGTATGCGATCGCCTGTGGCAATACCTGCATCATCAAGCCTTCTGAACGGGTTCCGCTCACGATGCAGAAAATTTTTAATCTGATCGAGCAAACAGGCTTACCCAGGGGTGTGATCAATTTAGTCAATGGTGCGAAAGAAGTCGTTGATGCCTTGCTCGATCATCCAAGCATTCGAGCCATTAGCTTTGTCGGTTCCAGCCCAGTTGCGAAGTATGTTTACAGTCGAGCCGCCGCAAACGGGAAACGATCGCAGTGTCAAGGGGGTGCCAAAAATCCGGTGATTGTTCTGCCCGATGCAGACATTACCATGACTACGAAAATTATGGCGGATAGCGCTTTTGGCTGTGCGGGTCAGCGCTGTTTAGCCGCCTCGATCGCCATCACCGTCGGCAGTGCCAAAACCACTTTTACGGATGCGATCGCCCAAGCTGCTACCACTCGACAAGTCGGATTCGGACTCGATACGGGAGTGCAAATGGGCCCTGTTATCACCGATCAAAGCAAAACTCGCATCGAAACAATCATCAATCAAGCTGAAACCGAAGGCGCAAATATTCTAGTCGATGGTCGATCGCCGCGAATTTCCGGCTACGAAAACGGCTACTTTGTGCGCCCAACCATTCTGCAAAACATCGATCCGACCGGGAAAATTGCTCAGACTGAGATTTTTGGCCCGGTGCTGAGTCTAATTCACTTAGACTCGATCGACGACGCGATCGCCCTGATTAATCGCAGTCAGTACGGCAACATGGCATCGCTATTTACCTCAAGCGGAGCCGCCGCCCGCAAATTCCGCTATGAAGCCGAAGCCGGAAACATCGGCATCAATATTGGCGTTGCCGCGCCGATGGCTTTCTTTCCGTTTAGCGGCTGGAAAGAAAGCTTCTTCGGAGATCTCCACGGTCAGGGCTGGCAGGCGATCGAATTTTTCACCCAAACGAAAGTGATTGTCGAACGCTGGCAAGATTGGACGCGGCAATTCTAATCCGTTTTATTCAGATTGAACGAAATCTCTTCTTGGAGTTCCGAAAAGTCAATAAATGCACCGTTCCGCACTTCTGCATTGTTTAACCGCTCCAGCACTTCAGGATGTAGCGCCTGAACGACCCGTTCTTGAACACTCACAAAAAAGAAAAATCGAGTGCTTCCCACACAGATGCAATCTCCATCGTGAAGTGGCTGGCGCTGTTGAACCCGAACACCATTGACGTAAGACCCATTCATACTGTTGAGATCGATTAGATAAAACCGACCCTCGCGATACAGAATTACCGCATGACGACGCGATAGTTTGCGATCTTGCAGAGGTAGCGCTGCCGATCGATTCCGCCCGATCGTCCAGACTCTCTGCGACTGTCTCAGGGTGATCGATTCCTGTTTTAGTAAGTTGGTCACAAGATGAGCTTGTGTCCCGATGACAACACCTTGAATGTAGCGGGGCTTCGCATCCGGCAGTCCGGGCGGTGGCTCGATCGTCGCCTGAGCATCGCGCTCGATCGTTAATGTCTCGTTTCTGTTGCTCTGCGGGTCTTCAAAATTCTCCTCATCGAGTCCATCCCAAAACTCAGCCAAGGCATCCGGTGGATTCACAGATGCCGGAAACGCAGCGTAACGATCTTCAGGGCTGTAGAATTCTTGCTTCATGAGAACTTCTTAAATCAAAGACGCACTTCCGGTGTATCCCCCTAGACTTCCCCAACATCGCGCAGATTCTGACTATAAGAATGAAGAACTGTTATAAATCACCATTCACCTGCCCATAATAAAAATTTTTTATCAAAAATTCAAAGTCGCAAGCCGTACAGAGTTAAGAGTAATAGCAGTTTCCAGAAGTCCTGCGACACATCACTTCCCTCGTAAAAGCGTAGTAGAGGAATGCTAAATTAACGCACGATCGCTAAAGCACTTTGAACCGTTGGCGGCAGTCGTCTTAAAATCTTGCCTTTTTCCATATCCACCGCAACCAGCACCACCCGACCACTGACATACAGCACCGTGTGATCGAGCGAGCGAATCTCATACCCAACCGGAAGCTTGACACCCTCGATCGGCATCAATTGCGTTCTCACGATCGCTTTCATCCCCATCCGCAGCGCTTGATGATAGCGAATCGAAAGATCAATCACAGGCAAATTGCAGCCCATTTCCACAAGCTGCGCGAAATCAATTCCGCGCGACTTGAGAAACTCGATCCGCGCTTCTTCGAGCCACGCAATATAGCTACCGTGCCAAACAACCCCAGCATAATCGGTATGGTGAGCATAGACCGTGATCGGATAATCAAACCAATTAGGCGAGATCGACGCAGGAACGAGATCCGAAGGGGGTAGCTGGGGAGATTGAGGCACGATCGTACTTTACAAACCATAATGAACACAGAGTAGCGCCACCGCCTAGACTTGAAACAGGCGCAGACCGAGAAAAATCACTCTCGATCTCTAAACACCACTCTAGTTTTAAAGTCTACGCAGAAACGAGGCGAAGCGATGATAGAAAAAATTTTATTAGCGGATTCGGGTACAGGACGTTCCGAGGATATGCTGAAAGCGCTGATGGCGATTCCGTCGATCCAGCGAGCCATGGTAACAGTGCTGCACGTCGTTCCCCCGCAAACTAGCGCAGACGCGATGACTGAAAAGTGGGAAGAAGGCGGAAAAGTGCTGGCACAGGCGGTACAGTCGCTTAAACTAGAACCGAATCACGTTTCGGCAATGCTGCGGCAGGGCGATCCCAAAACGGAAGTGCTAAAAGCTGCCGACGAAGTGAATGCAGACTTGATCATTATGGGATCGCGAGGACTCAAGCGACTGGTTTCGATCCTAGAAAATTCCGTCAGTCAGTATGTGTTTCAGCTTTCGTCACGTCCGATGCTGCTGGTCAAAGATGACATCTACGTGCGGGCAATCAATCGGATTGCAGTGGCGATCGACAAGTCCGAAGCCTCAAAGCAATGTCTCTCTTTAGCACTCTCTCTACTGCGGGATATCAAAGGCGGACAGTTGACGCTCATCCACATCGATTCTAATCCCAAAGCCAGTGAAAAAACCGGAGCCGAAGCCGAGAAAGATTCGGTTTTTGCAGAAGCGATCGCTCAAGCGAAACAGTACGGAGTGAGCTATCGCACAGTTACAGCAGTCGGTAAGGCAGGTCAAGCAATTTGCCGTGTCGCTGATGAAACAAAAGCAGATTTATTGATGCTCGGATCACCCGATCGCAGACCTTCGGTTGCCAAAGGACTGCCAGATCTCGATCGCCTGTTGGGAACATCGCTATCCGATTATGTGCGAGTGTATGCAAACTGTCCGGTGCTGTTAACGCGAACCGTTAGCTAATCACGATCGCTCACATTTGAATTTTCAACCGGAAGCGGATCGGCAAATGCAAATCGACCTTTTCCGGTTTTTTTTGCCTCATACATGGCTTTGTCTGCCAGTTCAATCAGGGCTTCTAAGCGATCGCTGTGATTAGGAAACAAGGCAATCCCAATGCTTGCCGTAACAGATAATGTTTCTCCTGAAATCGCAAAGGCTTGCGATAAGGTATTGAGAATTTTGCGTCCAACTTGTGCGACATCCTGTACCCCTGGAATCGTGGGCAATAGCACCACAAACTCATCTCCACCCAATCGCGCAACCGTGTCACTCGTTCTTAAACATCCGGTCAATCGTTTCGCAACTGCTTGCAACAATAGATCGCCGATTGGATGACCTAATCGATCATTAATCTGTTTAAATCCATCTAAATCAATGAACATCAATGCCAGAATTTGATGGCTTGATCTTGCAATCCCCAAAGCTTGACTAATGCGATCGTAAAGCAATGCGCGATTGGGTAATCCGGTTAATACGTCGTGATTTGCAATATAGTTTAATCGCTCTTGACTTAAGCGGAGTTGCGCGTTCGACTGAGACAATTCTTCTGCGGTTTGTCTAAGTTGAGCCTCGATCGTTTTTCGCTGTGTGATATCTCGAATCACACCCACTAAGAAAAAATTGCCCGCTACATCTTTATGCAGCGATCGTTTCGTGGCAATTTTATAGGTGATTCCGTTCGCATTGGTGAATTCTTCTTCGTGTTCTATTTCATTCCCATGTTTGAAAACAAGATCATCTTGCTGCCAAAACACTTCCGCTTCATGTTCGGGAAAGACTTCATAATCTGACTTTTCAATCACCTCGGAGATTGGCTTTCCGAGCAGTTTCGAGTAAGCCTCGTTCAGCACAATCCAGCGATGCTGTTGATCTTTCACAAAGACCGGATCAGGAATTGACTGAATAATCGAGTGTAAAAATTCCTTCGATCGCTTTAATTCCTCTTCAGAATGCGCGATCGCAGCAATCACCGCAGCAGTGGAGGCGGACAGTACAATGCCTGCCGGAATTAATGGCACAATCCAGCCTGCCAGAAATAAGCCGTAGCAGATTGCAAACAGACCGCTACCGATCACAAACACAGCGATCAAATTTCGCTGAGGAAGCCGCAGATGCCAACTCACGCTGATACCCACGATCGACCAGACCCAGATCCAAATCGCATCGATCGGCTCACTCCAGGATTTAAGCTGCGTTCGCCCATCCAGTGTTTCACTCAAAATCTGGCTAATAATATTCGCCTGAATCTCCACTCCTGCCACGTCTTCCGGGGGGCGATTGATGCTGCCAGAATACGAGGTCGCGGAAAAATCCTTCAGGCTGGGGGCAAATGAACCAATTAACACAATGCGATCGCGCAGTTTCTCAGCCGGAACCTTACCTTCTAAAATGTCCTGCATCCAAACGGTGCGAAAGCGTCCCGCCCCACCCCGGAAGTTTGCCAAAATCTGATACCCGCCTGCATCGGCATTCGCATAAACGCCATCGCTAGACTGAAAGCGTTGAAATACTGCCTGTCCAAGCTGCAACTGTCTACGATCGAGCTTTGCGCCTTCTTCTTGAATGCCCTTTTGTTTGAGATACAGCAGCGCCAACTGCATTGCAAAGCTGCGATGCTTGCGCTTGTCGGCATCAAACCAGTACAGCAGCGACCGCCGAATTTTGCGATCGGCATCATAGATCACATTGTTAAAACCGACCTGTTTTAGCTCCTCCAGTACGGGCGGAGGTGCAACCCCTCGTCCTGATGAATCGGGCATCTGCTGAATTCCAATCAGGTTCGGCATCGCTCTAAAGGTAGTCAACAGTTCGGCGTGTCCATCATCAACTCGGACATCACGATAGATATCTAGCCCGACCGCACGGGGCTTTGCAGACTGAATGCTTTCCAGCAGTCTTGCCAGCGTGCGATCGCCCAGCGGCCATTTGTAGCGCTGCAACTCTTCTTCGCGAATGCCGACAATGACGATGCGATCGTCTACGGCTTCAAGCGGACGCAACCGAAAGAAGATGTCGAGACTGCCGAGTTCCCAGGATTGGAGCGCGCCTGTGAATCGGAGTCCAATCACGCAGCCTGCAATAACAGAGGCGGGAAGCCAAATTTTGGCGCTCCGTCGCAGCTTAGTTGAGACTTTTCTGCAAAATCCGAGTGGTCGCGTGAAAGGTTTACTCATTGCAGTTCACATTAGTCCGACAGACAGAACGCTTTGACTAACAAGCACGATACCAACAGGGAGTGAGTTCGATCGTCGGCTGAGATTGAAGTTTTCCGATTCGGTCATATCTTCATCGTCTGGTTGTAATTTCTTTACCTCGCCTTGACCGATGCAGTTGATCCGTTAGGTTAGCTTGGGTGCAGCAAGGGTTGGTAGGTCACCCTTGTCAGGGGTAGTTAGCGCAAGGGGGCTTGTCGCTGGCTACCTTCTTTGGAGTCGTCAACTCAGGAAACACCTTATTTCTGCTTTACAAGCTTGATCGATTGAATCACCTGCACCGCTAACTGAGTATTGTTGAGTCGATCGACCTCACGAATTCCGGTCGGACTGGTGACATTGACTTCAGTGAGGTAGCCACCAATTACGTCGATACCGACGAAAAATAGACCGTCTTTCTGTAGAGTTGGAGCGAGTTGGGTACAGATTTCGCGTTCTCGATCGGTGATGTCAGTTTGGGCGCTCCGTCCGCCGACTGCCATATTGCCGCGAAATTCGTTGCCTGTGGGAATGCGGTTGACGGCTCCGATCGGTTCTCCATTCAGCAGAATAATCCGCTTGTCGCCGTCTTTAGCTTGTGGGAGGTAGGTTTGCACCATGATCGGGAGTGTCCCTTGCTGGGTGCTAATTTCGATCATGGAATTGAGATTGCGATCGCCCGATTGCAGAAAGAGAATACCCTCACCCGCTTTGCCGCCTAGAGGTTTGAGGACAGCGGTTCCTTGCTGTTCGAGAAATTGCAGAATCACGCGCTTTTCTTGCGTCACGATCGTTTCGGGAATCGCTTCGGTAAATTGCAGCGCATACATTTTTTCGTTTGCTGCCCGGATGCCGGAGGGGGAGTTAATGACTTTAGTTTTGGTCGGGTCGATGTAGTCGAGGATGTAGGTCGCGTAGAGATAGGCAGTGTTGACTGGAGGATCGGTTCGCATAAACACGGCATCCATCGTTTCGAGCGGCGCAAAGGTGGGCGGCTCGATTTCAAACCAGCGATCGACGGCGATCCAGCGATTATCGCCCAAGGTGACGGGAACCAGTTTGACTCGTTCGAGCGTTGCCCAAGCTTTCCCTTCAACGACGCTGAGCCGATTTGCCTGTGTGATCCAGACTTCATGCCCTAGCTGTTGTGCTGCTTCCATAAACGCCACGCTGGTGTCGTGAGTGGGGTCGAGGCGATCGATGGGGTCGATGATGAATGCAATTTTCACGGTAGTTAAGATGTGTAGTGGAGAGTGGGGAGTGGGGAGTGGGGGAGTAGATGGCGTTACGCTTTGCAAGCGGGAAAAGTGAAGTCACAGTTCTTTCTTCCTACTCCCCACTCCCTACCCATCTTCGGATCAACTATGCTGCCAGCAGCGGATCAAGCTTGCCCGATCGCTCTAGAGCGTGAATATCGTCGCAGCCGCCGATGTGCTGGTCGTTGATGAAAATTTGGGGGACAGAGCGGCGACCGTTGGCGCGTTCCGCCATTTTTGCGCGTCCGGATTCGTCTCCGTCTAGACAGTATTCGGTGTATTGAACGCCTTTACGATCGAGCAGAGCTTTGGCGCGGATACAGAAGGGGCAGGTGCTCCAGGTGTAGATTTCAACGTTCGGACTCATAAGTGTCTCAAGCATTAGCAACGCTTTTAATTTTAGTCATAGTGTGACGTTGTGTGACGTTTCGCGACGAATCCAACCATTCAGAGTGAAGCGACTATCGGCAAAGCGGCGCGATCGACAAGTCACAGGTAGCACTTCATGGAGAAAATGACTGGGAAAGAACACGATACTGTTGTTAATCGGTTCGATATCTTGATAAGAATCAGCTTGAATATAGGAGCTACTTTCTAAATTTAGATCGTATATTCTTAATGCACCTCCGAAGAAACTCTTAGGTTCTCGATGGAAATAGTAGACATAGGAGATAATTCGATTTGCAGCTTCTTCACTTCCATTATCGTTATGAATTTTGTAATAGTTTCCATCGTTATGGGCTGTAAGTTGAATTTCGATTTGAGAAATCGAAAAAGCTTGAATGTTCCAGGCTTCTATTAAAGATGGGATAATCAGCTTAACCTTCTCAACCATCCAGTTCTCGTATTCTTTGAAGTAGTAAAGAATGCTGGATTGGCGATAGTCGATCGCACCTGTTGAGGTTGTAGTCGCAGCAAATTGATCCTCGCGAGCAAGGACGTAATTTAACAGATTAGTGCGATCCTCTAACGATAGAAAATCATGAAGCTGGATGAATTGAGCGGGTTGATAGCAAGACATAGTAGCGTTCGATCGTAATACACCCATTTCACCCTAAGTTGAGCAAACAGGAATAAGCGTTCAATAATCTTTGATGATTTTAGCGATCAACCTAAACCGGGCGATATTCCCGCGCCAAAAGATCAAATTCACGGTTCGCAGAACGTCCTGGATCGTATCCCTCATTCCGGACTCGACGACGTAAATCACCCAGATCTGGTGAGGCTTTCACCGCATCTTCTGGGGTAATCTTACCCAGTAGAATCAACTCACACAGCGCTTGATTCATCACCTGCATTCCTTCATTCGTATCCGTTTCCATCAATCGGAATGCATCAATTTCGTTGCCTTTGATCAAGTAATCTTGCATGGCAGGCGTGTTAATTAGAATCTCGTGTGCCGCTGTTCTTTGCCCGTCTGTTGCGGGTAATAGCTGTTGAGAAATGATGGCAAGTAAAGAGTCTACAATCTGAATTTTCATTGCAGCCTGCTCATCAGGATTGTAGATATTGAGTAAGCGATTGAGCGTTGGAATTGCACCCCGCGTATGCAGGGTTCCTAATACTAAATGTCCGGTTTGTGCCGCCTTTAATGCCGTATCGATCGTCACACGATCTCGCATTTCTCCGATCAAAATCACGTCCGGGTCTTCACGTAATACTGCTCTTAAAGCACGATGAAATTCGTGCGTATGTAAACCAACTTCTCGTTGACTAATCAAACATTTCTCAGAGGTGTGAACATATTCGATCGGCTCTTCGATGGTCACAACATGGCGCTGCTCAGTTTCGTTCAGATGGCGAATCATGGCTGCGATCGAAGTCGATTTTCCTGATCCGGTGGGTCCTGTCACCAGAATTAAGCCTTGCTGATGACTGACGAGATATTTCAGCACCGAAGGCAATCCTAAATAATCGATCGTCGGCACTTTTAGCGAAATTAGCCGCAGCACGATCGCGCCACCCGTCAAACTCTCAAAGCAGTTCACTCGACAGCGCAGCAATCCCGGATAGTGAATTGCGGTATCAAGTTCTTTTTCTTGCCGAAATCGATCGCGCTGTTCTGGAGTGAGAATTTCCGAGAGAAACTGATCAAACAGTTCTGAAGAAATCGCAGGCTGAGACTGAAGTACCATCTGTCCACCCACTCGATAGCGCGGCGGTTCTCCAACCCGAAGATGAATATCAGATGCCTGTTTTGCAAAAGCGTCTCGTACCATCTGGCGAATCGTGGGTGTAGCCAACTGCTCCCGATTAACTCGCGCCGGCATCATCGGCGGTGGTGGGACATTGGGTTTGGCGATCGCCGGATCGAACGATCGGGGCCGGATTGGCTCATTACTAGGATTTTGTGTCATAGACTCAGGCTGACATGAAGACCATCATCGGAAGCAATGGGCAAATCGGGGGCAAGGTGAGAAGTGCAATGCGAGAAATGCAATGTGAGAAATACTTTAATTTTTACGACTGTAGCGGAAATTCTGGATCGTATAAACACAAAGAAACTAAATTTGCAGAAAGTTTGTGAACGTAAAATCACGGAAGGTGCGATCGAGTCTGCTAGAAATTACTGAAGCACTTGCAGCAAAAGGTTCGTAAAAGGTTCGCCAATGGCTCAGTCTGTGCATCCTCAACTTAGACTTCTTTGTAAATCCTTCACAGATCATGCGTAGCGTTACTCGGCTGACCGATTGGCTCGAATCCCGGTGGACAAATCCTGCTTATAGTGGCTGGCTTCTGGGAGGGATGGGGTTATTTTTCTTTCTCGCCGCGACTAACTCGATGGCGGGTTGGCTGTATATCATGAGTGGCGTTGTATTTGCGCTGATGGCGATCGCAGCCGTTCTCTCCCGGCGAACCCTGCAAGGACTCACGCTCACCCGCCGCCCGATTCAGCCTGTGAGCGTCGGAGAACCCGTGACGATCGAGCTATTGATCCAGAACTCAACCCGCCAGCGTAAATCACTCATTCAAGCGGAGGATTTAATTCCTTCGGTGCTGGGATCGCCCGTCCAGCGCGTAGTGGAGTTGATTAACCCCAACAATTCCTACTACTGGGTGTACCAGTATCCTGCAACGCGACGCGGCATTTATCGATGGCATGAGGTTCGATTACGCACGGCTGCCCCTTTGGGGTTGTTTTGGTCGCGCAAATCTTTTCAGATCGACGCGATCGCGCTGATTTACCCCACCGTTCTTCCACTACAACGCTGTCCTTTAATTGATCAACTCGGACAGCAAAACAGTTTGCAGCTTCAAGCACAGCGCCCCATTCCAGCCACCGAGGGCATGACGCGATCGCTCAGACCCTATCGCTGGGGCGATCCGATGCGGATAATTCACTGGCGCAGTAGTGCCCGATACGGAGAATTACGGGTGCGCGAGTTGGAAACCTTTACCAGTGGGCGGGAGATTGTGGTTGCGATCGACAGTGCAGCCAACTGGAAGGCGGAAGCGTTTGAAGAAGCCGTGACCGCAGCGGCATCGCTGTACTTTTATGGCGATCGTCAAACTCTACCGATCCGACTTTGGACAGCAGGAACCGGACTGATTCGGGGACGTTCAGCCGTGTTAGAAACCTTGGCAGAAATTCAGCCCGACGAAGACACGCAATTCTCTCCGTTGCTAGATGCAACAGTGATTTGGTTAACGCAAAATCCACAAAGCTTGAACATTTTACCAAGCGATAGCCGATGGGTGTTGTGGGGCGATCAAATGCCAAGTTCAGTGCATCCGGGGATTATTGTGGGAAGGGAGCGATCGTTGCAGTCGCAATTACAGGATAAGGTTTAGGAGGGAGATGGACACCGAAGTTTCAGAAGAATTTTGGCAAGGCATCGATCAGTTTAATCAGGGTGAATTTTACGCTTGTCACGACACGCTAGAAGCGATTTGGATTGAAGCCCCGATGTTCGAGAAGAAGTTTTATCAGGGCATTCTACAAATCGCAGTGGGCCTGTATCACCTCGGAAATCACAACTGGCGAGGGGCTGTGATTCTGATGGGAGAAGGCTTAAACCGTCTGCGAGAATATCAACCGGAATATGGTGGAATAGACGTGGAGCAATTGATCGACGACGGTTCTGAATTGCTGAGCGAGATTCAAGCGGCTGGAGCCGATCGTGTCGCTCAAATCGTTCTCACTGCCGATCCACCGCAGGACGGTGACGATCGCATTTTCCTACATCCGCCAATGATCCAAAAGCGTCAGATGGACTTGCTCTGAAACATGTTAGGCTCGCTACTCGTCGTTAGATACAGCACACTATATTGACGGAATATTCAAAGATGCAGTTGATCAAATTTGATTAACTTTCTTACAGTGATATATTCGAGGTCATCCCGATCCTTTATGCAGTTCTCAGCCATGCTTCGTCTCCGATCGCTCTTCTTCCTCCCGATCCTTGCTGCCTCGGTGATTGCCAGCGGCAGCAGTTCTGCTCAAGCTCCCGCCGCTACTTCAACCCCGCTCACCCTCCGAGCCAACACCACCGAAGCCAACGCCAAAACTGGAGTCGTGGTAGCAAGGGGCAATGTGCAAATTAATTACCCCGCACGTCAAATCCAAGCGACTTCTGCCCAAGCGATTTACTACAGCAACGAGCGGCGCATCGTGCTGTCGGGCGATGTCTACGTGCTGCAACAGGGCAACAGCCTGCGCGGGGAAGTCATTACCTATTTAGTTGATGAAGGGCGATTCGTTGCACTGCCCCAGCCGAACAAGCAAGTCGAAGCCATTTATCTGATCGAAGCTCCCGCGACACCTGCCCAGCCTACACCCGCAACTCCCGCCCCGTTCAGTCCGAGACCTCAGTTTCAATCCAAGAATCGCTAACCAGTTGTCTTTCTCTGTTGATAGTCCCAGGAGCGGGTTTTGAGAATCGTTCTAGAAAACATTCACAAATCGTTTGGCGATCGCTTGATCGTCAATCGGGTTAGTTTGTCAGTCGCTCAAGGCGAAGTGGTTGGACTGTTGGGGCCAAATGGAGCCGGGAAAACGACGACATTCTATATCGCAACTGGGTTAGAGAAGCCTGATAGCGGTAAAGTTTGGCTGAACGATCAAGATGTGACCGATCTACCGATTAACAAACGCGCTCATTTAGGGATTGGCTATCTGGCGCAAGAACCCAGCATCTTTCGGTATTTAACCGTGCGAGACAATATTCTGTTGGTGCTGGAGCAAACCAAAGTTCCGCGCTGGCAATGGCGCGATCGCCTCAACAACCTGCTGAAAGAATTTCGGCTCGAAAAAGTTGCCTCGTCGCTAGGCATTCAGGTTTCTGGAGGAGAACGCCGCCGCACCGAACTGGCAAGAGCGCTGGCAACCGGAGTCGAAGGCCCGAAATTTCTCTTTCTCGATGAACCGTTTGCCGGGGTTGATCCGATCGCCGTTGCCGAAATTCAAGAGATCATTGCTCAACTGCGCGATCGCCAAATGGGTATTCTGATTACCGATCACAATGTTCGCGAAACTCTAGCAATTATCGATCGCGCCTACATTATGCGAGACGGTCAGATTCTCGCCTCTGGCAGCGCTGAGGAACTTTACAACAATCCCTTAGTCCGTCAGTATTACCTTGGAGATAACTTCCAGCGTTAAAGCCTTATGTCTTCCGCTTCCTTCCGACTGCGATCGCCAATTTCTGTGCTCGATCGCTATATTGCTCGTCAATTAGCAAGTCCGTTTATATTTGGCGTAGCTGCGTTTTCGTCGATTTTGGTGTCGGTTGGGGCGATTTTCGATCTCATCCGGCAGATGACCGAACTGGGACTGCCGATCGCGATCGCTGCCCGTGTTCTCCTGTTAAGAACACCAGAATTTATTGCGCTGTCGTTCCCGATGGCAACGCTGCTTTCCGCCTTAATGGTTTATAGCCGTCTGTCTACAGATAGCGAACTGATTGCGCTCCGGAGTGCGGGGATTAGCATTTATCGCTTGATCGTGCCTGTGGTGGTGCTGAGTTTTCTGGTTTCGCTGCTGACCTTTGCATTTAATGAAGCGATCGTTCCCGCCGCAAAATATCAAGCAGGGGTCACCCTAGAGCAAGCCTTAAAGCAAGACAAGCCGAAGTTTGACGAAAAGAATATTGTGTTCCAGCAGTATCGCGAGGTGAAGCAGGATGGAGCGTCGCAGCAGCAGCTTGAGCGAATTTTTTACGCCCAGCGATTCGACGGAGTGCAGATGAAAACCTTAACGGTGCTGGATTTTTCCCAAGAAGGACTCAACCAGATTATCACCGCTAATTCTGCCCAATGGAACTTCGAGCAGCAAACCTGGGACTTCTCCGACGGCACGATTTATCTCGTCGCTCCGAATGGCTCATACCGAAATATTCTCAAATTCGAGCGGCAGCAGATCCAACTTCCCCGCACCCCGCTCGACCTTGCCACTCGTAAAACCGATTCCGCCGAGATGAATATCGCTGAGGTGCAGGACTATATCAAGCTGGTGGAGCAGAGCGGCAACCAAAAGAGCGTCAACCAGCTCACGATGAGAATTCAGCAAAAAATCGCGTTTCCGTTTGTCTGCTTGGTCTTTGGGTTGGCAGGGGCAACGCTGGGAACTCGTCCTCGACGCGGCGGCAAAGGCACCAGCTTTGCGATTAGCATTTTGATTATCTTTACGTATTACTTGCTTTCATTCGTGTGTGATGCGTTCGGGCGATTGGAAATTTTCACCCCAGTTCTGGCGGCTTGGTTACCCACGGTGGTAGGACTGAGCGCGGTGAGTTGGCTATTGGTACGGGCAGCACGATAAGCATGGATAAACCGCTCTTTCTTCGGAATCTCTGGTATTACGCGCTTCCGGGCGGATCGCTGAAACCGGGACAAACGATCGCAAAAACTCTTCTAAACGAACCGATTTTATTCGGACGAACGCGATCGGGTGACATTTTCGCGCTGCGAGATATTTGTCCGCATCGCGCAGTTCCCTTAAGCTGTGGACGATTTGACGGCGCTGAAGTGGAATGTGCCTATCACGGCTGGCGATTTAATCAAACTGGAAAATGTTCAGCAATTCCAGCCTTAACCGAGGATCAAACGCTTGATTTTTCTCGATTTCGGGTGCGATCGTATCCGGTGCGAGAGCTTCAGGGGAATGTCTGGATTTTTATGGGAGCTGAGGATCAGAGCCTTCCCGAAGATGAACCGCCGCAGGTTCCAGGGTTCGACAGTACCTATCAAGCTGTGGTCGTGATGAATTTCCCCGCGTATCTCGATCATGCGGTCGTTGGATTAATGGATCCGGCTCATGTGCCATTTGTCCACCGATCGTGGTGGTGGCGTTCTGATCCGACCTTAGCAGAAGAAGTGAAAACCTTTGATCCATCGCCGTTAGGGTTCACGATGCGGCGGCACAAACTGGAGCGATCGACGCTGCTCTACGATTTAGTTGGTGGTGATCCAGAGGTCGAGATTTCGTTTCAGCTTCCGGGTGTGCGGTTTGAGCAAGTGATTACCAAGCAGCATCGCGTTTGTAATTTAACAACGATGACCCCCTTGAATGACAATGAAACTGAGGTCACAACGCTGTTTTATTCAACCATTCCTTGGTTTAATCTACTCAAGCCGTTTTTGGTTCCAGCGACTCGGACATTTCTGAATCAGGATCGTGAAATGGTGGTGAAACAGCAAATCGGGCTAAAACACAATCCTGGATTAATGCTAATTAAAGACGCAGATACTCAGGCGCGGTGGTATTACCAATTAAAGGCGGAATTTACGCGATCGCAAACTGAGATGCGATCGTTTGTAAATCCCGTAAAAGAACAGGTGCTCCGGTGGCGGTGTTAATCGAATGCTACTTTTTTTCGGGCGATCGGCACACAAATTCCATCACTTTATGCGTACTGCTCCCCGCTTTCGGTTGCAGCAACATTCCCGTATCGCCATAGTCAAATTTTTGAATCAGCTTCCGATTCGTTGTGTAAGCGTTCACTTTCCTAAGACGCTGCGATTGAGCAGCACAATCCGCCGACCAGCGCATGACTGCACCATGTACAGGCTGATCAACCTTCACGTCGAGTAGCGCATTATTCGCGTCTGGAAACTGGCGATATTCCCAGTACCAGACGATCGAGCCATTTCGCTGAATCGAACTGGTATCGACAAAAAACTGATCTTTGACCGAATTTTCCGTGATCTTTGTCCACTGAGCCGTCTGAGCAAGAGTCGATCGCATTGGAAGAATCGTCGCGCCCAACAGTAAAGTAGCGCTACTCAAAAATGCAGCAGAGCGATTTACAAACTTCAAAGCATTCATAACTTTCCTAACGGTTCGTCGGTTTCTCAGTAATCGGAGTGGTGCGGCTAGAGCCGCGATTTGCAGTCCCTAGATTGCGGAGGGCTTGCAGGGCAAATTGATCCTGTGGACGCTCATCGAGTGCCCGTTGGAAGTAGAGCCGAGCCGCTTTCTGATCCTTGCGCTGAGCAGCGGCATAGCCTGCGGTCATGTAGCGATCGTAGAATGTTTCGTTTCGGCTCGGTTTCTCAGGCTTTTCCGCAACGGTGGGCTGGTAGACTCTCAGTGCTTTTTGCACATAAGGCGCGATTTCTCGTGCATTGAACTTATTCGCGTCGCCCGTCATCCACCAAGCTGCGACTCGTTGAACCGCAGCCGTTTCATTATTGCCGATCGCTTTTGCTTCTTCTTTCAGCACGTCGCGCACGATGCAAGTCACAATCGATCGAGCAATGCCTGAATTTGCTTCAAATTCAGATGGAGAGAGCGATCGTCCGGTACAGGCTTTTGACCAGCGTGGGATATTGTCGGGCTTGACTTGCCAATCACTAAATAGTCCAGTGTTGGGCTTTTCGGGTTTTGAGGCTTGGCGTAGGGCTTCAACGATCCGATCGACTTGAGCATTGCTCAACTGCGCCGATGCGGGCAGCGCAATTAAACCGAAAGCGCTGATCACGAGTAATGGTCTGATTAGCTGTTTACAAAAGTGCATAGCCGCTAAAGGTTGCATCAAAAATATGATCGTTATTTTGATCTTAAAGTGCCTGACCCTAACAAATCTTGTTTGGATCGAGCAGTGCTGATATCAAAAAACTATGAAGGAATCAGGCTTCGAGGTCAAGCCATTGTGTGACAGCCAATTCAACAAAAACAGGGGGCTGTAAATCAGCCCCCCGATTTCATGATCGTTGCGACTGCGCTCTATTGCGTCACACGACCAACCACTTGTTCTTTGAGCTTGTTGAACTCCTGCCCTAATTCCTCACGGTTGGAGGCTTTCAGCAAATATCGATACACAAACCAGATGCTGTAGCCCAGTCCAACCAGTTCAAAGGTCGGCTGTAATAGGGGAACGTCGTTGATCGCACCTAAAAGGGCGAGGGTGAGCTTGACCGAAACGATCGAGCCAAAAATCAGTCCGACCGTCACCAAAGGTTTGCGGTACTCTGAGAAAAATCGACCGAGATATTCCGGCAGCGATGCCAAAACCGAATAAGTCTTGTCGGCGATTTCGCGCCACTGTTCGCTGCTTGAATTGCTAGAGACAGGCGCAAGCGTTCCAGCTTCGTCCATTTTGATCGTCGGAGTTTCGACGGTGGAGGCTTCCATTTCTTTCACTTCAGGTTCCATACTAAATACCTTGGAAACAATAACCTAGTTTGTCTCGCTGGAGCAAAATTCCAGCATTCGGACAGTAGCAGAATTCAACTTTAATTTTCGCTATCTCTCAAACATAGCGAAAGTTCAGAGATAAACTTGTCTCTTGCAAGATAGATAATCCTCAAAAATCTGAACTCTGTAAACCCTACTTTCGAGCAGATTTACCCTCCAGTTAGGAGATGTAAAGGTTAATAGTGTATTTGTTCTATAACTTATCATTAGTCAAGCGCGATCGCATCACTAAAATTCTATAAGCTGCAAAATTCCTGAATCGCTTGCCAAATCTGCGCTTCTTGATTCACTAGACTGTGATCGCTGTCCAATTCGATCAAATTTACCCACGATCGATCTTTTACATACAAGCGGCTTTGAGCGATCGGAATCACTTCGTCGTGGACTCCATGTAAGACTAAGGTTGGAATGGGTTTCTTGATCTGGGCTTCGTCGTAGTTTTTGAGGTCTGAAACAATATCGTAATTCAAAGGTAATGATCCACCTATGCCATAGTGATAGATCAAAATTGGCACCCCGGATCGCCATCGCTCTAGGTCAGATGGGTCGAATGCAGGAAGCCAATGATTTAAATAATTAAATGCAGGTGCAAGCAAAACGACGCGATCGATTTGATCACACTGCTCGGCAATCCAAGCGGCAGTTAATCCCCCAAAGCTAGAACCAATTAACGTTACAGGTTCGTCGTGCAACAGGCTTTTAACCTGCTGAATTTGGCGGGTCAGGGTGAGATGTGGAAAATCGTTTTGATTTAGATCAGGAACTTCTAGGGAGAGATGAATCGATTGAAAGCGATCGCAAAGTTGACGAGCTTTGGTCGATCGTGGACTTGAAGCAAATCCATGCAGATAAAAATATTTCATCTCTCCGCAGAAGTTAGTAACTGATTTGTAATGTGACCGATCCTTCGACTCGCTGTTCTCCCCCAACGACCGGACTCGGAGCGGCTTGAACCTTTGCATTTCGTAACTCCATCACCGCAGCATCCCGGAAAATGGGCGGCGGTGCAGAGGCTCCATTCACCTGAACATTCACAATGTCTTTACGGGTTAGATTCAAGGCACTGAATACTGCATCTGCTTGAGCTTGTGCCTCTTGAGTGGCTTTACGGAGCGCTTGTTTTTGGGCGGCGGTGATCGCTTCATCTGACGCGACAAAGCTGACCCCATCGATCCGACTTGCGCCTCTCTTCACCGCTTCATCGATGATCTCGCCTGATCGCTCGGTCGGAACTCGAAACGAAACATTATTCGATCCCGTGTAGCCGACTAGGGTTTGACGGTTGTTGGTGTAATCATATCGAGGACTCAAATTGATTCCCGTGGTTTCGAGCTTATCGACTTGGCGCGATCGCAAGAAGGTGACGACTGCATTCGATTTGCGAGCCACTTCTTGCTGCACTTCATTAGCGGTTTTGCCTTGGACTTCGACCCCCAATCGCACTTGTGCCAGTGTCGTTTGGATATCTTCAAACCCGCGACCTGTGACAGTTAAGGTTCGCACTAATTTCTCCTGAGCCTGAACCGGACTGATCATCGATAAGCTAACAATACCGATTGCCATTGGGATGGCACTCAACCGTTGCCAAGGTAACTTCTGAATGGATTTCTGAACTGGACTCATCATCACAATTGCCGTACTTAAGAATGTACCTACTTTGCCATCGCATTGGATGAATCGTGCGATCGGTTACACTTTTCGCAACTTAAGACGGGTTGTGCTTGCGCTCATGAAGTTTCAGACGAATCTCTGCGTGAACTTCTCGCGTGATCGGATAGAAATACACCAACACCATGCCAATGAGCAGCGCGATCGTGGGAACAGGGCCGATCGACAGTCGAATCGCTAACAACACCTCATCTGGCTGAACAGGCAGTTGAACTGCTTCAGTTGGCTTGACATATCCTGCCCACCCTAAACTTTGCAGCACGATCGCCACCGCAATCCCCAAAGAAACCTTTTGCAGAAATGTCACAAAGCTATAGAAAATTCCTTCGCGGCGCTGTCCAGTTTGCAGTTCATCGAGTTCGATCACATCCGGCAACATTGACCAGGGAATCAAATACGCGACCGATACCCCAAATCCTGACATCACTGCCAACACATACATCAAGGTCAACTGTCCCGGCTGCAAAAAGAACAACCCGCCTTGTGCAATAATCCACAGCACCATGCCCGCAGCATAAACGCCCCGTTTGCCAATTCGCTGACTCGCCGCATTCCACAGCGGAAGGACGAGCATTGCAGTCAGTTGCACGGCTAACACCACGCTTGGAACTGCCCACGGGCTATTTAGTCTCATCCAGCTTCCGACAAAGTAAGGAATAATCGCTGCTGTAAGCTGAAAACTCAGCCAAGAACACAGATAAATCCCAACGACAAATAGAAATGGACGGTTGCTGAAGGCAATTTTGATTTGTTGCGCGATCGGTATCGAGACAGGTTGCTCTGATTCAGGGCGCTGTAGCCCGATCGCTTTCATCCGATCGAACGTCCCCCAAACACACCAAAACAACGGCAACGATCCCAAAACGGCACAGACGGCACCAATCACCAGATAGCGCTGCCGCACTTCGGGAAACATCGAGCCAATGATGCCGACCAGCACGACCGAGAGAATACTGCCGCCGATCGAGAACGCAAATCGGTAACTGTTTAAACTGGTGCGCTCATCGTAATCCTGCGTCATCTCCGGCGTGAGGGCTGTGTAAGGCAAATTCACCACCGTATAGAGCCACCCAAACGCGATCGAAATAAAAGTGTAATACCAAAACAACCCCCACTGCTGCCCGTCTGGATTGTCGCTAAACTTGGGCACAATCCATTGCAGGAAAAAGAAAAAACCGAACGGAATTGCACCCGCCAAAATCCAGGGGTAGCGGCGACCAAGGCGCGATCGAGTCTTATCGCTCATCACCCCAACCATCGGGTCGTTGACTGCATCCCAGACCTTCCCGACCAATTGTGTTTGTCCAGCCAGTCCAGGATTTAACCCCGCCACATCCGTCAGAAACGGCGAGAGATAGAAGATCAAAATATTTGCCGTGATTGCAGGGCCTAAATCTCCGGCTCCATAAGCAATTTTTGTTTTGAGGTCGAGTTTTTCAGAAATCGGCTGGTTAGCAGAATTATTCATAACAAAGTCGCAGAATCCGGGGTAACAGTTGTATTATTTTCATCGTCTTCACCTGTGTAATCCGCAGGTTGCAGAAAAACTTATCTATTTTTGACTTCACTATGCCCGATTCCACTCAGTCCGATCTTCATGTCAGTTGGTCAGATTATCATCTGTTAATCGAAAAGCTTGCAGCTCAAATCTACCGATCGGACTGGCAGTTTAATCAAATCGTCTGCTTGGCAAAGGGGGGATTGCGCGTCGGCGATGTGCTTGCCCGCATCTTCGATATGCCTCTGGCGATTTTATCGACTTCCTCATATCGCAGCGGCAGTCAGTCGAGGAGTACGCTCGTCTTCTCAAAAGATCTGACGATGACGACGCTGAATTTGGGCAGTCAGGTTTTGTTGGTCGATGATCTAGTGGATTCGGGCGTGACGTTGCAAAAGGCGATTCCTTGGCTCGATCGGCACTACGGCTTCTATATCGAGGAAGTTCGTACTGCTGTTCTCTGGTACAAAGCCTGCTCTGTGATCAAGCCCGATTATTATGTGGATTATTTGGAGCATAATCCCTGGATTCATCAACCGTTTGAGAAATATGAAAAAATGGAACCGTCGGAACTCTTGGAGCTTCCTGAGTAAAACCTGTGCCCTAGTAAATAGAGCTGAGTTTCTGCTGTCCAGAGTCATCTGCAATATAAGGCTAGGAGCGGCTAATCATGTATGGAGCAGACCCAAAAGATAAGCATCCAATGAAGGGATTTCCGCAAATCTGCTTCATTCAAAATACGGTGTCAAATCCCAATATTATTATTGGTGATTATACTTACTACGATGATCCAGAGGATTCAGAAAATTTTGAGCGCAACGTTCTATATCATTTCCCATTCATTGGCGATCGCTTAATCATTGGAAAATTCTGTGCTTTGGCAACAGGAATTAAGTTCATCATGAATGGTGCAAATCACAAATTAAGTGGGTTCTCGACTTATCCGTTTGACATCTTTAACAACGGTTGGGAAAAAGTAACTCCTCAACCTGAAGAACTCCCCTACAAAGGCGATACCGTCATCAGTAATGATGTGTGGATTGGTTATGAAGCGGTGATTATGCCAGGAGTGAAGGTGGGAGATGGAGCCATCATTGCCGCAAAATCTGTTGTGGTCGGTAATGTGCCACCCTACACGATCGTTGGGGGCAATCCAGCCAAGCCTATTCGTCAGCGCTTTGACGATGACGTAATCCAATCGTTGCTTGAAGTTGCTTGGTGGAATTGGGACATTGAGAAAATTACGCGCAACCTGGAAACGATCGTAGCAGCAGATATTGAAGCTCTAATCAATTGCAAGTAAGTAGCCTAATCGCTCAAACAAAAAAACGGGTTAACTGTAAGAAGTTAACCCGCCAGCTTGGGAACGCGCAGAGAAACTATTTTTGAACAACCAATTTCACGTTTGCATTGTTCAAGCCAGGGCGCTTGACTTCAGCCAAGGTCTTGTTCACAGCGTACTTCTGGTTGATCGAGTTGATCAGCTCAGTTTGGTTGTGCTTCTTCGCAACACCCCAGAGGTCAGCGATCAGGTCAAACGAACCATCAGCGTTACGCGACCAGCCCAAATCATATTCGCCGTCGAGAACTGCAACAATGTCAGAACGAACGCGCTGACCGTTGTAGCCACGAACATCAGCTTCGGTCTTAACCGAGATGCCCAGATCGCGAAGCGAGGACTTGAGGATTTCAGCGTCGGTGATTTTGGTGCGAAGAGTGCTAAAGTGAGACATTTTAGGTTTCCTCCGTGGAAAGTTGATAACAACGACAACGTTTAGGTTTTAGATGTTTTGTAACTCCAAGTACTT
The DNA here is from genome assembly GCF_039962495.1 of Leptolyngbya sp. AS-A5. Taxonomy (NCBI): domain Bacteria; kingdom Bacillati; phylum Cyanobacteriota; class Cyanophyceae; order Leptolyngbyales; family Leptolyngbyaceae; genus Leptolyngbya; species Leptolyngbya sp. AS-A5. The sequence continues at coordinate 475,684 of NZ_JAMPLL010000002.1, forward strand.
GCGTACTCAAGTTGCAAAACAGGTGTTCATACTGCTGGACAGTTGCCCAGCCCTTTGTCCTGTGGGAAGCAGGACAAAAGCCTTTTAGAACTCAAGTCGCTGATATTCAGCAACTGAGGCTGCCGCAGGTCGCGCACGCTGCCTAGCCCAATCCCGAAGGGCTGTAACCTGCTCAGTCATTGTCTTGGACAGCGGCAGAGTCGCTCTCGATGCCGCAATGATGTCCAACTGGGTAAACTCTCGATCTTGAGCAAATGCCTCATACATGGCTGCCACTAAGGCTTGCTCAATCTCCGCTCCCGAAAAGCCGTCGCAGACGTTTGCGAGTTGGTCGAGATCGAAACGTTCGATCTCTCGGCGGCGTTTCGCGAGGTGAATTCGGAAAATTTCTTTACGCTCTTCAGTGGTCGGGAGGTCAACGAAGAAGATTTCGTCAAATCGACCTTTTCTAAGGAATTCTCCCGGAAGGCGCTCGACTCGGTTCGCAGTTGCCATCACAAACACTGGAGAGGTTTTCTCTTGCATCCAGGTGAGGAAGGAACCAAAGATCCGACTGGAAGTCCCGCCATCAGAATCGGCTGAGCCAGTGGTGCCAGCGAACGCTTTATCCATTTCATCGATGAATAGGATCGCGGGGGAAATCGATTCCGCAGTTTTGAGCGCGTTGCGGAGGTTCGCCTCTGATCGACCCACCATTGAGCCGTCGTAAACTCGACCCATATCTAGTCGCAGGAGAGGCAGGCCCCACAGCCGTGAAGTCGTCTTGGCAATCAGTGACTTTCCGCAACCGGGAACACCCAGAATCAGCATTCCTTTAGGTTGGGGCAGTCCATACTCTCTCGCTCTTTCGGTAAAGGCATCGGATCGCTGTCTTAACCAGTGCTTCAGCTCATCGAGGCCACCCACCGAATCGATCGTTTCATCTTCTTCGATGTACTCTAGAATGCCGTTGCGTCGAATCAGTTGCTTTTTCTCAGAAAGAACAATGTCAACTTCTTCTTCCGTTAAGCGTCCAGCAGTTACCTGAGCTTTACGATAAACTTTTTCTGCCTCGTCGCGGGTCAGACCTAACGCCGCTTTTAGAAGCTTTTCGCGGGTCTCGGTCGTAATCCGGCGAGTCCGAACTTGATCAAGCTGAGCGGTGAGAACTTGATTCAACTCAGCCATGTTGGGAAGTGGGAAGTCCATCACAACGACTTCTTTCTCCAGCTCGATCGGGATGTTTTGCATCGGAGACATCAGCACGATCGCTTTTTGCGTTCCTTTGAAGCTGGCGATCGCATCACGCAACCACCGAGTCACCGCAGGGGAATCAATAAACGGGTGCAAATCCTTGAAAACAAAGATGCCGGGTTCGCGCTGTCGCATCACCCACTCGATCGCAGCTTCTGGAGAAACTGTGTTGTGCTGGGTCACGCTGCGAGGCTGACCATACTCCACAATTCCGTGAGTCACTGTCCACAAATACAACCGCTTGGAAGGTTTCGTCTGAGCAAGAATCGAGATCGCTTGCTCTGCCCGCTCTTCTTCCGAAGTTACAAGATAAATTAAAGGATATTGAGCCTGTAACAGGATATTTAGCTCTTCTTGCATAACCGCGACCCACTAACAACGGTGCAGATGTGTGAAGCGAACCGATCAGACTGCGAACTCTGCAATGGAAACTAGCAGGGAACGACAACCTTCTCTTCGCTGGAAGACCCGATCGAAACGGTCGATAGCTCATCCTGAGTAACAGCGTTTGAGGAGTGCCCTAAAGCATTCAACTCGCCGTTTCGCAGGACTACCGGAGTGGTACAACTGGGACAGTCGTAAATCCGATGGGTTTGACCATGAGCTTCTTCTTGCTGCTCAACAACCTCCGGGTATGTGAGGTAAAAGTCGAGCGCCCTCTCTGCGAGGACTGACATCGCCTCAGAACTCATCGCCGCTTGGATTTTTAGCTTGCGGTGCAATTCGGGCGGGAGATACAACGTAACTTTCTGCTTGTCTTGCATAGAACTTTCAGTCGTTTTACCCGGGTATGCAATTACGATATCTGGCATCTCTGAGGCTGTCAAGACGGTATGCCAGCATGACGGCAATATTGTTACATTCATTTACATTATGAAGCAGGGTTTGAGTTGGATTTTGGTGGGAGTGATTGGACTGACAAGCTGCAATGGCTTGCCGTGGGAGCGATCGAGTTCTCAGCAGGACAGTCTTCCTGACCGCTGGCAGACCTACCGGAATCCTCGATTTGGCTTTGAGTTTTTGTATCCGGAGGGCTGGATTGATTCGATTCCGCCGGAAAATCAAGATGGCATTGCCTTCAATGATCCGAAAAATGCGGGGTTTGAGATTCGTAGTTGGGCGAAGTTAAAGCGATCGACTCAAAAATCGCAGCTGACGAACTTTACAACGGCGCAGGGGATACCCGGACGATTAGAGGTGAAGGTCGAGGCGCAGACTAGCACGATGATGTTAACGATCGACCATAAAGACGTGAGATATCACTGGCGCGGCATTGCTCCGAGTGGGCAGTTTAGCAACTACTACCGATTTTTCTCGTTTATTGCTACTCGGTATCGAGTTCCGAATTAGAGGGATTGTTGAGAGCGATGGAGTTAAATCAGCTTATTTTGCATATGAAAATATATGGAAGACGACTGCATATGCAGTCGTAGGAGTGTACTATGCGGAAAGATTTCCGTATAGCATTCCAAAACGGTGTAATATGCCGGAAATATTCCGCATAGTACGCTGATTCAGGATGATGTGTAGAAAACTTCAGTGTAATAAGAGTCAGTTTGCTTCATGTACCTGTTGGGGCATACCGAAAGATTGTCTTTAAGTAGCCAGAAGTAATTGATGATTATAGTTATCATGGAAGAATAAAGTATTAGATTTTGTTACTTTATGTCTGACAAGCGCTCCCAAGCTCTTATTCTTGCTGCTTCTGTTTTTTCAACAACAACTACTTTAGGTCAAGTAATCACTATAGAATCTTTGTCAGTGAAGTTACTTGTTGGTATACCAAATCTTTTGGTATGGCTCTATGTTTTATACTGCTACATTACATTTAAGCCGCCAAAACCAACACGACAACAAGTAAATAAAGATTGAATCAAAGATAAGAAAAGATACAAAGCTGAAATTTACGACTGTTAAAGACAAGGAAACATTAAAGCAGCTACGGAAGATCGATCCACAGGCTTACGGTGATTACAATATTGATTTTGAAATTTTTTTGGAGTGGTGGACACAATACCCGTCAGGCATTCTGATCATGATACGTGGTTTAGAGATCTTGGGTTCTGTAGGGATATTTCCGCTTACAGAGGAGTGCTTTGAAGATCTAAAAGAACTACGAAAAAGAGAGCAAAGTATTCGTTGCCATGACATCGTTTCAACAAATCAAGTTTTAAGCTGTAAGACATGGTACGTGTCTGGAGTAGTGCTTATTCACACGTCGGAAGAAATCTTTCATTTGCTACTCTCCTAGGCTATAAAACACTGGCTTAACACAGTTTCAGACGATGGAAGAACGTTTAAATTTCTTGCTTTTGCTTATACTAAAGCCGATCAAGACTTATTATTACTGCTTGGGTTTAAAGAATATAATTCTAATCCACCTAAAGGGTTTTTGCCAGTTTATTACCGTGGTTTTGAGAGCAAGTCAGAAATTGCTGATTTGGCAAATAACCTAAATGCTGTGGGATAAGTAGCTACCAGCAAACTAACAATTGCGCTGTGCTGGAATGTATCAGAATGGTTGGTTGAGTAATAAAGGCTATCTATATCCGGTGAGCGCGAACGTTAGTTCAGTTGACGATCGCTCCTAATATTCCTTCCCAAAGCGCGATCGCACTACTTTCAGGCTGATACCCAAGACGAGCGATCGTAACTATATGCCAATGACTTTGAGCGTAATGCGATCGCGCCCCTGTCGCTTTGACTCGTACAAACCTTCATCAGCGGCTTGAATTAAATCGTTTACCTGCAAACTAGGATTGGGAAGACAGATCGCAACGCCCAAGCTAGCAGTTACATAAGCCGCAACGGAAGAACCGGGATGGGGAATTCGCTTTTGATGAAGTCGCTGACGAATCAGTTGGGCAATACGAACCGCTCCTTCCGCATCTGTATCCGGTAAGATGACAACAAATTCTTCACCGCCATAGCGTGCAACCACATCCCCAGCGCGATTCACGACCGTCAGGAGTAGGTTGGCAAATTGAATCAGGCAGGCATCCCCAGCTAAGTGCCCGTAAGCATCGTTGTAGCGCTTGAATTCATCGATATCCAGCAAAATTAGGGAAAGGGGTTTCTGGATACGGCTACAGCGTCGCCATTCTGCTTCAGCCGATTCCTGAAAATGAAGTCGATTCGGAATCGCAGTAAGACTATCTCTGCGAGCTTGCAGTTGGAGTTGTAATTCCATTTTTTTGCGATCGCTAATATCCATCACAATGACCCCCACCTTGGAAGGTGCATGATGAGTCGATGTAATGGGGAAATAGGAGGTTAACCAGGTACGCTTCACTTCTGGCTGTACAGGACTTTTACCACTTTCCTCCTGATTTAAAACGGGTTGCCCAGTCATGAGCACCTTTTGATAAACGGGTTCCAGGTTGGAAGCCAAATTCGGAAGCACCTGCCAGATGGTTTGACCTAGATGTCGCTCGATCGACAAACCATTCATCTTTGAGAGGAGTTGGTTAATCCGCACGTATCGCAACTGGTGATCCACAATCCCTAAACCGACTGGAGCTGCTGCAAAAAAACCATCGAGAGTTGCCTTGCTCTCCTGCAACTCAGCCGTCCGCTCTTCGATTTGCTGTTCTAAAGAGTCCAGCGTTCGTTCTAGAGCCAGCTCCGCTGCTCTACGCTCCTGGATTACCGCCCCCAATACTAATGTCGTAATAGAACACACGGCAATAAACGACTGCAACAACAACAGGGAACCTGTTGTAGAGTTGGTTATGAATGATCCCAATCCCTGAGAGGTCATCATGATCGCGATCACCGAGATGATGCAAACCAGTACACTGGTGAAAAATCCACCGCACCGAAAAACTGACCAAATTAAGATAGGCAAGAACGTATATTCAATGGGATAGTTCTGAATAAACACGACCCAACCGATCACCAGGCTCAGTCCTAAAGCGAGAACCATCCCGCAGAACTGAGCGCGTGAACAAAATCTCCCGTTTGATCGCCACAGGAGTAAAGGAGGGGTGAACAGCAGATGAGCCAGCATACTCGCCAGCCACCAGGTCAACCAAGCGACACCATAGTCTGTCCACGGTGTAAGCTGTACTAAGCACGTAGAAGTAATCCCGATCGTGGCGGATAACATCGGCGAAACTACTGCTGCTACGATAAAACCGTTCACAGACTGGACTTGATTAAATGCAGGCGACGTACCGGTTAACCGTTTAATGAGGGCAACGCCAGCGGCTGGCTGAAGGCAATTAGCAACAACGCATACAAGATTTAGGAAAACGAAAACAGGAATTGAAAGGGGCGGCTCTACTTTGAGAAAATCCGGTACTACCCCAATCAGTGACCCTAGAGCAATCCCTGGAAATGCCAACCATCCACACCAGGTAAAAAATGCCAGAGTTAAGCCGGAGGGCAACCAGATAGCGGTCACTTTACCCGGTAAGGGGGCAAAAACTAGACAAAGGGTAGCGGAAACGCTGTAAGCGATCGCAATGCTCAAAGTAACAATGACCCATTTCACTATCTGGTTCAACCTAGTAGATGACATAGCTGACAATCAATTCCCAAGTAGAATGAATCACTCGCACAACTTATCACACGTTCAAATGCCAAAATTTGGGTGATAATTCGGGATGAGCAGAGGAGGGCGATCGACCCACACCGTATCTTCCACTCTATGCGGAATGAGGAGACACCGATAGAGACCTCGAAGTGCTTCAGATTTTTGGAACAGAAGGAGAAGCTTTTAGACGCTTACTCTGTGGTTCGGTATTGGTAGCTTGACCGCGTTTATTTCTGAATGCGCTATCGTTTCAGGATGCGTGAGAGACTAAATCAAGTGAACAAGAGTCTAGGCAATGATGCGATCGGTGCAAAACAGTCAAATCAGTCCGCGTGAACGATCGTGGTTTTATTGGTTTACAGTGCCAATTTATCCCTATAGCCAGCGTCGGACGATCAGGCGCGAAGTCGTCGAAAATGCTGTTTGGATATTTGAACAGCTTCAGGGAATTTTCTACGTTGTTACACCGATTCGGATGACGGTTGTAAAGCTTGATGCAGGTGGGCTTTTAGTATATGCGCCTGTTGCCCCAACCGTTGAATGCTTGCGATTGCTGGATGATGTTGTTTCCGTTCACGGCGACGTTAAATATATTATTCTTCCAACTGCTTCGGGTTTAGAGCATAAAGTATTTATTCCGCCATTCGCTCGGAAGTTTCCTAATGCTCAAATTTATGTTGCACCCGACCAATGGAGCTATCCAGTTAATCTACCGTTGTCTTGGTTGGGATTTCCTCGCGATCGGACGCATTTACTCGATGGTCGATCGGTTCCCTTTGGCGATCAGTTTGAGTATACGAAATTAGGCCCAATTCGATTGGGATTAGGCCCGTTTGAAGAGATTGCCTTGTTCGATCGACGCTCTAAAACACTGATGGTGACGGATTCTGTTGTATCAGTTCCAGAAGCTGCGCCAGAAATCCTGCAAATTGATCCTTACCCGTTGTTGTTTCATTCGCGTGAGACGGGAGCGGAGGGCATTGAAGATACCGAAGCCAATCGCCGCAAAGGTTGGCAGCGTGTTGCATTATTTACGTTTTACTTTCAACCCAGTGGTTTAGAGGTTGCCGATTTAGTTCCGTCGGTACGTGAAGTCGCCAAAGCGCCCGATCGCTCGAAAAAAGCCTTCTTCGGTTGGTATCCGTTCCACTGGAAAGCAGGGTGGCAGCGATCGTTTGAAGCGTTACGAAAACATCGATTGATCGTTGCGCCAATTTTGCAGAGATTGATCCTGAATCGGGAACCGCAGATCGTGATTGATTGGGCGGAAAAGGTTGCCAGTTGGGACTTTGAGCGCGTGATTCCCTGTCATTTAGAGGCACCGATCGCAGCCGATGCAAAAGAGTTTCGGGCGGCGTTTAACTTTCTAGAGAAGAGCGGCGATCGAACTTTACCTGATCAAGATTTTGAACTGTTGAAACAACTTGAACAGGGCTTGATTAAAACGAAAGTGACACCCCCACCAAAAGACAAGATCTAGAGAAACAGGATAAGGAATTTTCCCTATCCTGTAGACGCTAAACGATACAGAGCTGGATCTAACTTACGTATATTTAACGCACTGCTTCTAACATTCGCGAAAAATAGAATTTCGTGCTAGTCATTGCTGTGCGCTTAACTTTAAAGCCACAGCTTTCCAGCACTTTCACAATATCGGCTTCACGATGCTGATAAGCGCGAGTGGTTTTACTGGGGCCCGGAAAAAACTCCCCGATCCGCTTCAGAATCGTTAGCAAAAAGGTTTTCGGTGCAAAACTCAAAACCAAACGATCGTCCGCCAAACTTGCCAAATGCTTGATCATATCTGTCGCTTGTTCCGTCGGATAGTGAATCAACACATCCAAACAAACAACTGTGTGATACTTGCCGCTCAGGGTTTCTAAGTCTTGTACAGCGAAAGCCGGATTGTCTTGAAGCCCAAGTTCGCTCGCTCGCTCCTTTGCTTCACCCACCATCTTTTCGGAAATGTCGCTAGAAAACAGCTTCGCGCCTTCTTGCGCTAGCGGAATGCTCAAACTTCCGACCCCGCATCCCGCATCACAAATGGTTAAACCTGCTAAATTTCCATCACTTCTGAGCCAACCAAGCAGCGTATCAACCGTCTGTTGATGTCCAGTGCGGATATCAAGCTGGACTTTATTTACCTCACCATCGCCATAAATTCTGCGCCAGCGATCGAAGCCCGTTGCGTTGAAATACTCACGCACTTCGGTTTTATCATCGACTCCGTTCATAAATCTGTGTTTCTTTTTGTTGATTCCCTTTTACCTATCGTATTACTCGATCGTCCCCGACCTACGAAAAAGTTAAACGAGCCAGTCCGCAGCAATTTTTCTCAATTAGCAATCAAGAGAATTTTTGAATTGCTAATAATTTCTGTAGAAACATGAGGTTCTGATGAAATTTTGATGTAGCGGCACCTATGACACAAATCACTCAGGTATTCTACGGAGAGGCAAAACCCCAAATACCTCAACAGTTGCTCGTGATTCTACGGGTTTGTTCGAGGCTGTGAGGGAACTTTTGCTTTGACAAGTCAATCTGAGTATCTTGGGGGCACCTGAACCGTGCCCCGTTTTTTATGCAAACTTTTTATCAAACGTGAGTCGCTGCGGTGCGATCGTTCCATTTTTTCGCCATCTCAAAAAATTAACAGGTTGCTTCAGGAAAGAATGAGGTAGATTGATCGCAGCGCGTGGAGCGGTTGTTGCAAGCGCGATCGCGGTTCCAAGATCACAGATATTCCAGTTCACTAAATTTTGCACCCCAGACAAGAGTGATCGCGTCGTTCCCGCAAGTGTGCCATCAAGTAATCTTGCTGTTCCGTGAATCACCTCAATCTCACGCGAATCCCAAGGGTAGCGCCCATCGGGTAATCCAAGCGGCGAAAGCGCATCGCTGACCAAAAAAATTCCACGATCGTACTGACTAGAGCGCAGCAAAATCTCGATCATGCTCGGTGAAACATGCTGTCCATCTGCAATCAAACCGCAGTACACACTCGGATTAATGATCGCGGCTCCGAGCAGTCCGGGTTCCCGGTGGTGCAAACTCGGCATCGCGTTAAAAGCATGTGTCACCATCGAAGCGCCTTGATCAAAGGCTTGCTGCGCCTGCTCCGCAGTGGCTTGCGAATGTCCCAAGCTCACCGTAATTCCCAAAGATTTGAGATACGCGATCGCTTCACCTGTTGGATCAAGTTCGGGAGCCAGGGTGATCACTTTGACGATCTCCGCATAATCACCTAACACCCGCTTTACAGTTTCCACATCAAGCGGCAGAAGAAATTCTTCGGGATGTGCGCCGCGCTTTTGTCGATTGAGAAAAGGCCCTTCGAGGTGGACGCCCAGGATTTGAGGTAGGTTAGAGTCGGCAAGAACCGAGAGCGATCGTTGGATATTGTCGATTGAAGTCGTAACGATCGTCGGCAAAAATCCATCCACACCTTGATTCCAGAGAAACTGACAAATTTTCTCTAACTGGTCGCAGTTTTCCGAATTGAGATCTGGAAATGCTAGTCCCAATGCACCATTAATCTGTAAATCAATACCGCCCAGAGAAATCCAATCCCCGGCAACATCAACGATCGGAGCCGTTATTTCAATCCGAGGCGCAATCTCTAAAACCACCTCATCGATCAAAATTTGCTGCAATCCTTGGAAACCGGGTACTTGAGCATTGATAATCAAAAAGCGCATTTGTCACACTTGATTGCATTCGTTTTGGATCTTCGCATATGACTCAGCCGTTGATTGGAATTATTATGGGCAGCGACTCGGATCTGCCGACGATGCAAGCTGCGATCTCGGTTTGCGAAGAATTCGGTGTCCCTTGCGAGGTCGAAATTGTCTCAGCCCATCGCACCCCAGAACGGATGATGGAGTACGCAAAACAGGCACACACAAAAGGTTTGAAAGTTATTATTGCCGGGGCAGGAGGCGCAGCGCATTTGCCAGGAATGGTGGCATCGATGACAGCTTTACCTGTGATCGGCGTTCCGGTACAAACAAAAACGCTGCAAGGTGTGGATTCGCTGTACTCGATCGTGCAGATGCCTGCTGGAATTCCGGTGGCGACGGTTGCGATCGGCAATGCCAAAAATGCAGGACTCCTCGCGGTGCAAATTCTCGCAAGCCACGATGCCGAGTTATTTGCCAAAGTGCAAGGGTACCGTCAAAGCCTTGCAGAAATGGTACGCGGAAAACAAGCGAAACTTGATGAATTGGGCTACAAACAATATCTAACAGAATCTTAAACGACCCACACACTCAACCTTCAATCTCATCCCAAACGAACAAGTACAGCTTGATCTCGCTTATCAGATCCGGCGCTTTCTCAAGGGCTACAACCTAGCCCCTGAATCACTCGACCGGGGCAAAATCGCGCTAGAATAGTACCAATGTATCGATGCGAAACGTCATGCCGTTACGATTTCGGCAGCAACGCCATGATCTGATCCACAAAGGCTTGATGATCAACGACAGGCTTCGAGATATATCCATCTGCACCGCTTTGCTTCAGAAAGTTCTCTCGATCGCCCTCCATCGCGTGTGCTGTCACCAAAATAATCGGCAAGGTTACAGTTTTGGCATCGGCTTTCAGCAGTTGAGTCAACTGAATTCCATTCATCGCCTTACCTTGGTACATACTGCGAGAGAGAGACACATCCATCAAGTTAACAACAGTTCTTTTCTTTAATTATTTATAGTAAACAACAACAAATATTAGGACAAACATCCTATTTTGTGGAATAATAACTGAAAGCTGTTATTTAGCGTCTTCAGTG